>CAIXNN010000092.1 GCA_903920865.1 uncultured Actinomycetes bacterium | reverse complement strand
TTGAATAGTGAATGGGCGTCAAGCGCGCAGCTCGAGATGTCTCACGCATTCCTTTGGGAGCAGCGGGAGCAGTTGCCGATATGAGCAGGTCAGGGCTCGGGAGGCCTAAGCCTGAGACTGCACCTTGAATAAAGAATGCGGCAACAATCGCTTGAGTTGTGAGACTAGTCATCATTGCGGTTTGGACTTCCATTTGATACCGCATTGATATGGTTTGGTGCTGAAGTTTCGCTCGCTCTACCTACATGAATCAAAGGCAACAAGGCCAATGTATTCCCAAATGTGAATATTCCAAGCCGGAACCGACAAACAATTGCTCCCAACCGTTTCGCCTTGGGCCTTGAGTAGATCAATATGGACTTAGACATGAACGCGATTGAAGTTTGGTTTGTTACAGGTAGCCAACATTTGTATGGTGAAGAGACTCTGCGACAGGTAGCGGTCGACGCGCAAAAGATTGCCGTTGCCTTAGATGATGCCGAGCAGATTCCGGTCAAAGTTGTCTTTAAGCCGGTATTGACCGACCCACAAGCAGTTCGAAATCTTTGCATTGAGGCCAATTCTGCGCCCAATTGTGCGGGCCTGATCCTCTGGATGCACACATTCTCACCCGCTAAAATGTGGATCGGTGGGCTCACTGCTCTGAAGAAGCCAATCGCTCACTTTCATACCCAATTCAACCGTGATCTTCCGTGGGGCGAGATCGATATGGACTTTATGAACCTCAACCAGGCGGCCCATGGCGATCGCGAGGCCGGCTTCCTTCATGCTCGCTTACGCCTTGCTCGTAAGGTAATTGTCGGGCACTGGAGCGACGCTGAGGTGCTCGATCGGTTGGGTGCTTGGGCACGAGTTGTTAAAGGCTGGCACGATCTCCAGGGAGCACGATTCTGCCGGTTTGGCGACAACATGCGTGAAGTCTCGGTCACCGAAGGCAATAAAGTCTCCGCGGAAGCCAAGTTTGGATTCTCAGTAAATGGTTATGGGGTGGGTGACCTTGTCGCGGTCATCAACAGCGTGACCGATGCAGACGTTGATGCCCTTTGTGCCGAATACGAACATCTCTACGATGTCGCCCCTGAACTCCGCAAAGGCGGGAACCGCCATGAGTCGCTGAGATACGCAGCACGTCAGGAAATGGGTCTCCGCACGTTCTTAATCAACGGTAATTTTAAAGGCTTCACTACGACCTTTGAAGACTTACACGGGCTTGACCAACTTCCGGGCTTTGCTGTTCAACGCCTGATGGCGGCAGGTTACGGGTTTGGCGCCGAAGGCGACTGGAAAACCAGTGCCTTGCTTCGCTTCATGAAAACGGTTGCCGAAGGCTTGCCGGGTGGAACTTCATTCATGGAAGATTACACCTATCACATGGACCCAGCGGGCTCTAAGGTGCTGGGTGCTCACATGCTCGAAATTTGCCCTTCAATCGCCGATGCCAAGCCACGAGTCGAGATTCATCCGCTTGGAATTGGCGGCAAGGCTGATCCTGTCCGAATGGTCTTTAATGCTCCTGCCGGTCCCGCACTTAACGCATCTTTGATTGACTTGGGCAACCGATTCCGCTTGATTGTCAATGAGGTTGATGCCGTGAAGCCAGCCCACGACATGCCCAATCTGCCGGTTGCCCGCGCAATGTGGGAATGCAAGCCTGATTTCAAGACCGCTTTGGCCGCCTGGATTTATGCGGGTGGCGCCCACCACACGGGTTATAGCTACTCAGTTACGACGGAGCACCTTCGAGACTTCGCCGAAATCGCGGGAATCGAGATCATCGTGATTAACGAAGAAACGAAGCTCGATTCACTTCGAAACGAGCTTCGTTGGAACGAAGTCTATTACGCCTTGGCGAACGGCTTTGGCGGATAAGACTTAAGGGTTCGCCGTCACTTGGCTGACGGTGTATCCGCGCTTTTGGAGGAGGGCAACCACGCCCTCTTTTCCAATTAAGTGCGC
>CAIXNN010000091.1 GCA_903920865.1 uncultured Actinomycetes bacterium | reverse complement strand
GCATTTGTTTCGCCATCGGTGATGTAGGGACCAAAGCGTCCCTCCTTGATCACCACCGGCATATTTGTTGAAGGGTCAATACCAAGATCGCGCATCGGCGGCGCAGCAGCTCTGCGGCCACGTTGCTTGGGTTGGGCATACATGGCTAGCGCCTCATCCAAGGTGATGGCAAAGATCAGGTCTTCACTGGCAATCGTTCGAGAATCATTGCCCTTTTTCAGATACGGACCGTAGCGACCATTTTGAACAGTGATCTCTTGTTCATCGCTGGGGTCGATGCCGACAACTCGCGGAAGGGAAAGCAACGCAAGGGCGTCTTCAAGGCTGACCGTGTCCAAATTCATGCTTGCGAATAACGAAGCCGTCCGCGGCTTAAGGGTTTTTGGCGAACCTTCAGGCAATACCTCAGTCACGTACGCGCCATAGCGCCCTGACTTGGCCACCAGGCTTACGCCCCACTGCGGATGCTCACCGAGTTCACGCTCGCCAGAGGGAATGGCAAAGAGTTCCTCTGCCTTTTCCACCGTCAGCTCATCGGGGGCAAGATCCATCGGGACATTGGCGCGTTGCAACTCACCGTCGTTGTCGCGTTCAAGGTAGGGACCGAACTTTCCAACTCGCAAATTAATTCCAAGGGCTGGGTCACCAACCGCAAAGGTGGAGTTATCCCGCGCGTCAATTTCACCCAGGTCGCTGGTCAAAGTCTTCAGGCCGACCAGATCATCGCCACCGAAATAAAAGCGGGTCAACCACTGCTTCATGTCAGCATCGCCGGCGGCAATTTCGTCCAAGCCATCTTCCATGCTTGCGGTGAAGTTGTAGTCAACAAGATTTGCGAAATGATCTTCGAGCAAGCGCGTGACAGCAAACGCCAAGAAGGTTGGCACCAATGCCGAACCACGCTTGTTCACATAACCGCGATCCAAGATCGTTCCCATGATGGATGCATACGTTGACGGGCGACCAATGCCGCGCTCTTCTAAGGCCTTGACCAAACTGGCCTCCGTGTAGCGCGCAGGTGGGTTTGTGCTGTGGTCCTGCGAGATCAAGCTCGACGCTGTCACGACATCGCCAACGCTCAGCGGCGGGAGTCGACGCTCAGCGTCATCAGTTTCAGTTTTTTCCTCATCGGCTGCCTCTTCATAGGCAGCCATAAATCCGCGAAATGTAATCACTGTTCCAGAGGCGCTAAATTCAACGTCTTTGCCATCTGAACTCTTAGCACCTAAACGCAACGTCGCCGTTCGACCGACCGCATCGGTCATCTGTGAGGCCACCGTACGCTTCCAGATCAGTTCATACAGCGCGAAGTCATCACCGGTTAGTTCACCAGCAACCTCGGCTGGAGTTTTGAATACATCACCAGCGGGACGAATTGCTTCGTGTGCTTCTTGTGCGTTCTTAGACTTCTTCTCGAATCGTCGTGGGACTTCGCTGACATATTCGGGGCCATAGAGTTCACGCGCTTGACTGCGCGCGGCATCCAACGCGGTTTGACTCAACGTGGTCGAGTCGGTTCGCATATACGTAATGAAGCCACGTTCGTACAAGCCTTGCGCCACACGCATCGTGCGCTGCGCTCCCCAGCGCACCTTGCGACTTGCTTCTTGTTGCAAGGTCGATGTCATGAACGGTGCCGATGGCGAGCGACGATAAGGCTTGTCATCAACCGATCGCACCTGAAAACTTGCGCCCGTCAGGCTAGAGACCAACGCCGTGACGGTGGCTTCATCAAGGACGACCACATCTGCGTTCTTGAGTTGACCGCTTTGATCAAAATCGCGTCCGGTGGCAACTTTGGCTGCATCAACGGCAACTAGCCGGGCGGTAAAAGTCCCAGGGTCAAAAACGCCCTCGATGTCGAAGTACTGCGCCGAGGTGAAGGCGATCCGTTCGCGTTCACGGTCAACCACTAAGCGCGTTGCCACCGACTGCACGCGGCCGGCCGACAGACGGGACATAACTTTGCGCCACAAAACGGGTGAGACTTCATAGCCATAGAGGCGGTCCAATATTCGCCGGGTCTCTTGAGCATCGACAAGGTGCTGATCAATCTCGCGCGTTTCCTGTGCCGCCCGTTGGATCGCTTCTGGAGTGATCTCGTTAAAGACCATCCGGCGCACGGGAATTTTGGGATTGAGTACCTGAAGTAAGTGCCAGGCGATGGCTTCACCTTCGCGGTCCTCATCGGTTGCCAGCAGGAGTTCGTCTGCTTCTTTCAGCAAAGCCTTCAGCTCTGCAACCTTCTTCTTCTTGTTCGCATCCACGACATAAATCGGCGCGAAGTCGTGATCCACGTCCACCCCGAGGCGAGCCCATGGCTCCTTCTTGTACTTCTCGGGGATGTCTGCGGCCTTCTTGGGCAGGTCGCGGATATGGCCCACGCTGGCATCAACCACATAGCCGGCACCCAAATATTTCTCGATGGTTTTCGCCTTAGCTGGGGATTCAACAATCACCAATCGGCGCAGCCCATCGGGTGCGGTCTTTTTCGAAGAGGTAGCCACGGTGGAGCAGTGTGACTGCTTACTAGGGGGTTACGCCAATCCGGGGGGTGTTCTCGGCGTGGCGAGGTAGGCGTAAATCGTGCCTAGAACCGCTGTTGTCCGGGGCTGGGTGCCAATCAGGGCCCAGAAACGGTTGAAGCCCCCCGGAAAAAAATTCCGAGGGGCTTCAAACCAGTAACGGTGCTAGACCATTGCCTCGGCGTCAGCCTCAGGATTGTCGCTGACCGCAATACTGCGGCGCTTGCTAACAAACACCGCAACGATGATCACGATGAGAGCGATTCCAGCAATGATGTAACGCAGTGCAGGCTCCTCGCTCTTACCAATCGAGAGCGCAACCACAGCCGGCGCAATCAACAGCGCGACCAGGTTCATCACCTTGAGCAATGGGTTGATCGACGGGCCAGCGGTGTCCTTGAAGGGGTCGCCGACGGTGTCACCAATGATGGTGGCCTCGTGTGCCGGTGAACCCTTACCGCCAAAGTTGCCGTCTTCGACAAACTTCTTGGCGTTGTCCCATGCTCCACCGGAGTTGGACAAGAACACAGCCATCAAGGTGCCAGCTGCGATCGTCCCAGCGAGGTAGGAGCCCAAGGCACCAATACCCAAACCGAATCCCACCGCAATTGGCGTCATGACTGCGACTAAGCCAGGAGTGGCAAGTTCGCGTAACGAGTCGCGCGTACAGATGTCAACCACGCGGCCGTACTCAGGCTTGCTGGTGCCTTCCATGATGCCCGGGTCGTCACGGAACTGACGGCGGACTTCAAAGATGATGGCGCCGGCAGCCCGGCTCACCGCATTAATCAACAAACCGGAGAACAAGAACACGATGGATGCTCCGATGAGCAGACCAAACAGGTTCTTTGGGTCGCCGACGTTCAAGATGCCGAAGTACTGCAACCGCTCGTACTGGCTGAGTGCATCATCTTGCGCTTGAGTCACTCCTGCGCTTTGCACTGCCTTTTGCACAGCATCAGTGAATGCACCAAACAATGCCGTTGCTGCAAGAACAGCAGTGGCAATCGCGATGCCCTTAGTGATGGCCTTCGTGGTGTTACCCACAGCGTCGAGGCTGGTGAGGATGGCAGCGCCTTCTTCGTCCACGTCGCCAGACATTTCCGCAATACCTTGTGCGTTGTCAGAAACAGGACCGAAGGTGTCCATTGAGACGATGACGCCGACCGTGGTCAGCAAACCGGTACCGGCCAATGCCACCGCGAAGAGCGAGAGCAAGAGCACACCGTGACCGAGAATGTAGGCACCAAAAACAGCTGCACCAATGAGCAGGGCTGAGTAAACAGCCGACTCCATGCCCAACGAAACACCCGAGAGGATAACCGTGGCTGGTCCAGTCAATGAAGTCTTCGCGACGTCATCGACGGGGCGCCGGTTTGTCTCGGTGAAGTATCCGGTGAGAATTTGAATCGCAGCTGCGAGCACGATGCCGATAAGGACGGCGCCAATGGCCAAGATGCGTGGGTTGCTGTTCAAGAGATCCGCGTTGTTACCAACCAAAGTACGAAGGTCGGCCGCAGGAATCTTTAGTTGCTTCAATGTCGGAGGCAGGTAGAACCAGGTGGCAATACTCACCAACACAGCAGACACGATCGCTGAGATAAAGAAGCCTCGGTTGATCGCGGTCATAGCGTTCTTGTCGCCCGCGCGAGGAGACACCAAGAAGATGCCCAAGATTGCGGTCAAGACACCGATAGCCGGAACGATCAGCGGGTAGACCAAACCTTCGGTACCGAAAGCTGCCTTACCCAAAATCAATGCGGCAACCAAGGTCACGGCGTACGACTCGAACAAGTCAGCAGCCATACCGGCGCAGTCGCCGACGTTGTCACCGACGTTGTCCGCGATGGTGGCTGCGTTTCGAGCGTCATCCTCAGGAATGCCCTGCTCAACCTTGCCGACCAAGTCCGCGCCGACGTCAGCGGCCTTGGTGAAGATACCGCCACCAACACGCATGAACATCGCGAGCAAGGCAGCACCGAAACCAAATCCTTCAAGCACGGTGGGCGCGTTCTGCTTGTACAAAATAACGACGATGCCAGCACCGAGCAGACCAAGTCCAACGGTGAACATTCCTGCCACACCACCGGTGCGGAAGGCAATCTTCATGGCGCGTTGTTCGCCATTGGGCTCATCGTCACCAGCAGCGGCAGCAACGCGAACATTTCCGCGCACGGCCAACCACATGCCCATGTAACCGGTGATTGCGGAGAACAAAGCTCCGACGACAAAGAAGGCTGATCGACCGATCTTTTCAGACGTTGTTTCTGCTGGGAGCAGGAACAGCAGTCCAAAGACCAGGACAGCAAAAATGGCAAGGGTGCGGAATTGGCGACTTAAGTACGCCGCGGCACCCTCTTGGATCGCAACTGCGATCTCCTTCATTGAGTCGGTACCTTCACTGGCGCTGAGGACTTGCCGAACCAACGCAAGTGCCACCAGCAATGCAACGACGGCCACGGCCACGACTGCATAGATCAAGGTGAGGTTGTTCCCACTCAGGGAGATCTCGCCCACGGCGAGAATTTTCCCGGACATTCATTCTCCTCGGATGAGGCCTTCCAAGCGCCTAAATAGGGGAAGGCGAATTGGTCAGGCACGGTAAGTTAACCGACATCGACGAGCGACGAAGGCGCTCTGATACTACGGTGACAAGCCCTATTTACCGCCTAGGCAACCCCGCTCGTCGCTGTGTTCTAGGCGATCTTTGCGCCCATTAGGCGCAGATTTGACTCAACGAGCAGATATTTCAAATTGCTCGGCCATGCCGGTGAGGGCAAGTAAGCGCTCAACTCGGGCACTGAGCTGGGTGAGCACCAGGCGTGAATTCTTTTCTTTGGACCTAGTCAAAGCCCCGATGAGCACGCCCAGCCCCGTGGAATCCATGAATTCGACACCGGCCAGATTGATCCGGATTGTTTGTCCATCACCCTCAACCCGCACGATGGCCTGACGCAGTTCATCGGCAGTATGGACGTCCACCTCGCCCACAACGCTGATCAGCCAACCCTTATCTACCTGCTCGGTGGTGATTTCCATCTGCCTATTACATCAGTAACTAAGGATTCAATGGGCAGTTTTGGCACCTGACCTGCCGTTGCTGATCATCATCACGGGACCAACCCCGACTGAGCCCGAGCCCGCGCATAAAAGTGCGGGAAGTTCAGGCTTACAACATTGACCTGAACATCGTCAGCATTGACTTGGCAACTGACTACCGCCGAACCATTCCTGGTGGCAATCTGCCTTGCCTGAGTACACGCGATCGTTGACCCCTGAAATGCTTGGGCCGCGGCGGCAAGGGCAGCAAAATCGGCCGCTGCTTGAGTGCTTTCTCGCTGGGATAAACCACTTACCAGGGTCAAGACTGCCAAACCACATGAGAGCACAAAACCAATGGCAGCGATCACCAGAACAGATCCCGCGCCTGCTTGCGCGCGCTCAGCGCGGGCACTAAAGCATGCTCGGAGTGCACGCAATTGTCTTGTCATGATTCCATCGGCGCAACGCTGTGAGCTGACACAGCAGGCAGAAAGCGCGTTGGTCCAGCCGCTGGAAATTTCCAAGTGACAACCACATCCACCACCGTGTCCGAAACATTGGTCGAAATTTGGGCACGTGCGGGTGCGGCCTGTTCAAACAATTGCTCAACTGCTTTGTCACTTTCACCCCGCGCAATCGCGCGAGCAACCGCTGAGGCCGCGTCACGACACCGCATCTGTTGACCCACAAGTAGCACACTCAGGATCATCAGATACGAGACGAAAATCAGGCCTGGGAGGGCTAACGCCACCTCAGCGGTTACTGAACCTTGCGCAGTTCGCAAGCGCGCTAACTTCACAGCAGGAAAGAAAATGCCCGTCGTAACAACTCCATGAGGAGTTGCTGTACAACATTGCTAGTCAAAAGTTTGAACAAAATTCCACCAAAGCTGGCTGCTGCAATGGTGCCAATCGCATATTCGGCGGTAGCCATGCCACGATCGCTACTAAGTAGTGCCTGAGAGCGGGCTTGTATCCATCGAGCAATCAATTCAAGACCTCCGTGCGCCGGCGGCGGCCGGAACGGAACCTCGGATGAGGTACCCGATGAGTTTGCGCGCACAAGGTTGATGCTGTCGCTGCTTGGCAGCTTTTTGTGGACAAAGACTGGCTTGGGAAAACTATGTATTGATTACACGTGCACGTTTTTGACTTTCTTTTCGTCAGTACACAAAATCCTAAAAATAGTTAACTAACCAGCGAGCCAACCGAGGCAACAACCGCTGGAACAATGGCCAGCAAGACGAATGCTGGAAGAAAGCACAACCCCAGCGGGGCGGCGGTTTGGACCGCAACTTTTCGTGCATTCGCCTCACCTTGCCGGCGCCGATCCATCCGAAGTTGCTGCGCAAGTTGTTGCAAAATCGGCGAAGCCAGGGAACCACTTTGCGTGCATCGCGCTAAGGCAGTACCCACGCGTTGAAGGTTCCCCGTTGCATTCAAATCCCGCCAAGCCATGACCGGATCGGCCCCCAGCATCAACCGATCCACAATGCGCTGCAGTTGATCGCCAACCGGGCCGGACACTGCTTTGCCTGCTTGTTGAACCGCTTGCGTGAGACTGACTCCGCTGGACATGCAGGCAACGCATAAGTCCAGGACCAAAGGAAGGTCTCGATCGCATTGAATCCGAAATCCTCGATCAGTTCGTTCTTCTAACAAGGACAGCGCCCAGGGACCAATGCTCGCCATCACGCAGCCACAAGCACATGTGAACCACGATGGAGCAAGAAACCACACAACCGCTCCGGCAATTCCACACAGGATTCTTCGTTGCGGTAGGGAAGCATTCTTTGTTGGAAGGCTCAATCGCAAACGCGAACCAGAAGGCGCAAACAAATAATTTAGGCGTTTCTTCGATGAGCCGATCGGCCCAAGAGCGATAAATCCAAAAATGAGAACCGCTGTCAGAACTGTTAAAGCGAGATGAAATTTCTCGCTCATCGACTAGCTCGAATCATGATCTGACGAACCCACAGGATTCCTGCCACATCAAAGGCAAGCCCACTGAACAAACACAACCGGCCAATTGCCGTATGTGTGAATACAGTCAAGAAGTTTGCCCCTAAAAGCGCCGTCAGTAGCGGGCCTGCCAGAGGTAGAGCCGCCACTAATTGGGCGGTAGCCCGGGGAGCCGCTACCTGGGCACGCACCTCTTCTCGAACAAGCAACTCATTTCCGAGCCCTTCGGCGACAAGTGAGAGCGTTCGCGCTAAGCCGCCGCCCACTTGGGTTCCAACCTGCCAACAGGCAGCTAATGCGCCCGCGCCCATGCATCCGGGTTGGTCAGCCAGAGCGGACAACTCCTTGACTGGATCAGCACCTAATTCAAGTCGATCGGCAACCTGAGTGAGAAATTCTGGCCCTTCACGCAAAGCAATAAGCAAACTTGGTAGCGGTGCGCTACCCGCCCCTAATTCGCCGGCCCACCGATGAGCTACCTCAACAATGTCGCGAGCAGCGCGCTCAGGGCGGTTAGCTCTGCGCATATCAAACCAGGCTTTGCCCTTCGACAAGAAAGCATTGATGCTTGGCTCGGACGCGCCAGTAACTAGATCAAGTCGGTCGGCGAAAGGATTGCTCATCGCGATCCAGACAGTTGCAAAGGCGCATGCCATAGCTAGTGCGTTCATGTTCTGGTGACTAACGCTTTCAACGTTTCCAACGCCGGACCTGAGGCAACAAATCCTTGGCCATCCCAAATCAATGCTGGCTCAACCATCATGCTGCCTTGATCATTTGTGATAGTGGCGATTTGCTGAACGTAGCGTTTGCCATCGCGGTCGCGAACCAGGTGAATTACCAGATCTAACGCCGAAGCAAGTTGAAGATTTGACGATTCTCGTGACCAGCCAGCAGGAGCGGCCAAGGCCGCCACTCGCGCAGGGACATCGGCAGGAGTGTTGGCATGCAAAGTCCCGCAGCCACCCTCATGACCGGTATTCATCGCAGCTAAGAGGTCGATCACCTCCGGGCCTCGGGCTTCGCCAACGACCAATCGATCTGGCCGCATCCGAAGAGCGTTACGAATGAGCTCACGAACGCCGATGTATCCCTGCCCCTCAGCATTTGCATTGCGAGCCTGCAACCACACAACATGCGGATGCTCCGGCCGCAGCTCAGCAGAGTCTTCAACCAGTACTAGACGATGCTCCGATGGAACTGCACTGAGCAAGGCGCTCAACATGGTGGTTTTACCCGTACCCGTTCCGCCAGTGAGTAAAAAAGAGAGGCGAGTATCAATTACTGCATGTAACCACTCCAAGCAATTCTGACCGAAGGCTCCAAAGACTTGGAGCTGTTCAAGGGTCAAGGTGCGCTGCCGGGGTATGCGCAAACTCACGACAGGGCCATTACCTGCAACCGGTGGGAGTACGGCGTTCAAACGCACTCCACGATCTAGACCGCAATCAACACAAGGGCTGGAATCGTCTAATCGACGGCCAACGCTGGCTGCAAGCCGCACTGCAAGGCGACGAACATGGGCATCATCAATGAATCTCACATCAGTTTTCTCTAACCCTGATCCTCGATCGACAAAGATCTGATCGCATCCGTTGACCAAAACATCAGTGACCGCATCATCATCGAGAAAGGGCTGGAGGAGTGAATACCCCACAAGCTCGGCATGGAGTTGGTCAATAAGCGAGGACATTGATGCATCCGATACAACCGGTAGTTGAATTCGAACCGCTTCTGCAAGTGCACTGCGCGTTGGGAGCAAGCTGCGCTGAGCTAGGTGCTCACGTACTTGATCCGTCAGGGCTGGGGTGGCGATCATGCTGCCCACCGCGCCGATGTCAGGCTCTGGCAAACCTTGTTCCATGGGCCTAGCGAAGCTGATAAACCATCACCGCGATCGATTGCTGTGGCCGTAGCCCGATCCTCGCGAATCTTTCCTGCTACTGGGATTCCCAAAGCCCTACTAACATCTGGTTCGGACAATTCCCCGAGGCAGCGATACACGGCAGTTGTTTTTGATCGCGTTTGATCAAGTCGCGCAAGTAATTGCACTGCGGAAGCAACTGCGCGCACCTCGCCAGGAACCACTAGAAGCAGTTGATCCAGCTGAGGAAGAATCATCCTCACTGGGGGCAAGCTTTGTCGGGGAAGATCAATGACCACTGTATCGGTAACCTCAATGAGGCACTCGATAGTTCGCACCAGAACATCGGCAGAAATTGAGGTTG
>CAIXNN010000090.1 GCA_903920865.1 uncultured Actinomycetes bacterium | reverse complement strand
ACGGTGCACCCCGCGTTCGGAGGATCTTGATGGCTGATTCAAGCCTGGATCCACAACGCCCAGATAGCCATCACGAGGCAGGGACATCCGGCTCTGGGACCAAGCCTTCAGCAAATAGGCACCGGGCCCGCACCACCGGTTCGGTCGTCACCGATATCGCCCGTCACGGCCTGACGAAACGTTCCGCGATTGTGATTGCACCCATCATCGCCGGCATCGCCCTCATTGCATCTGTGAGCGCGACCCAAGCAAGTCCCACGCCAACAAGCCAACCGGTTGCGCTGCCTACCTCAGCGCCGTTGCTTACTGTCAGCCCTTTTGCAAACTGGATCATTCCAACCATTGGGCCAACAACTGAGTTAGTTCAAACAACCCAAACCAAGGCCATTGATTCGGCCGGTGCTATCACGACCAAAGTGGTGCCTTCGTCATATGCACAAAGTGGAATTCCCTCGGTAGCCCTTGCCGCGTATAAAAAGGCCGCCAAGACTTACCAAAGCCTTGATCCACAATGCGGTGTGACCTGGCCACTACTTGCTGCCATTGGTCGAGTTGAATCCGGTCACGGAACTGAAGGCGATTCGGTGATGACCAAATCGGGTGTCTCGGTGCCTGGGGTTTTCGGTCCCGCACTAGATGGCCACGGCCCCTTTGCGTTAATCCAAGACACCGACAAGGGCCTCTACGACGCAGACAAGAAGTTTGATCGAGCCGTTGGCCCCATGCAGTTTCTTCCACAAACTTGGAACACTGTGGCCAGCGATGGCAATGGCGATGGAAAAAAAGATGTACAAAATGTTTGGGATGCCGCCTTGGGTGCTGCCAATTACTTCTGCCGCGGCAACACTCGCCTAGGAACCCCCCAGGGTCTGGCAGCAAATATTTATCGCTACAACCATTCAGATTCCTATGTGAGACTGGTTCTTGGCATCATGAAGGAATACGGAGCCAAGGTTCGCGTTATTCCAACAACGGCAACTGCACCAACAACGACCAAGACGCCGACCAAAAAGCCCACCGGATCAAAGACCACGCCTAAGCCGCAGCCGAGCCTGACGGCTGAGCCCACTCCCCAGCCGTCAATCCTTGGTCCTGACCCGGGTACCGGAAATCAATTCGGGCCAGGGGTTAATTAACTCTTTGATTTGCGACGAGCCGCATTGCGCTTTTCGGATGGACGCCACACAGTTTCGCCCGCATCGATTGCATCTTGGCGAGCTTGATGTCCAAACTCGGCAAGAGCCTGCGCCAGCGATTCAATAGTGGGCTCCGGAGCCAGCACATCAATGCGCAAACCATGCTCAGTTGCAGTTTCGGCGGTCGCTGGACCAATGCAGGCAACAACGGTTGTCGCATGTGGCTTGCCAGCGATACCAATGAGATTGCGAACAGTGCTCGATGAAGTAAAGACCACAGCGTCAAAGCCACCGGTCTTAATCTGCTCACGCGTGTGCGCCGGCGGAGGAGCGGCACGAACCGTTCGGTAGGCGGTCACATCATCGACTTCCCAGCCAAGCTTGGTCAGCCCTTCAACCAAGGTCTCAGTAGCAATGTCGGCTCGCGGCAAGAAGACGCGATTGATCGGGTCAAGCAGGTCATCGTATTGCGGCCAGTCCTGTAAAAGACCAACCGAAGACTGCTCACCAGTGGGGATCAGGTCAGGGCGAACGCCGAATTCAACCAAAGCAGCTGCCGTCGATTCACCGATGGCTGCAATCTTGAGTCCAGCCATCGCGCGTGCATCTAAGCCATACTCTTCAAACTTTTCCCGAACAGCTTTAACCGCATTGGCTGAGGTGAACGCGACCCATTGGTAGCGACCCGAGACCAAACCATGAACAGCGCGCTCCATCTGCTGTGGCGTGCGCGGTGGTTCAACACTGATGGTGGGCACTTCAACGGGAATTGCTCCACTGGCGATGAGTTGTTCGCCAAGAACACCGGCTTGATCGCGGGTTCGGGGCACCAAAACCTTCCAGCCAAACAAGGACTTGGTTTCGAACCACGAGAAACGATCACGCGATGCCAGCACCTCACCCACGATGACAATGGCATCGGAGAGATCGCCAAGAGCTGTGATCGGCTTGGCCATGAGAGCAAATTCGCCAAGCGTGCCTACCGCTGTGCGCTGATCGGTAGTGGTTCCGCGCACAGTTATTGAAATCGGTGACATTGGGTCACGGCCAGCTTGTAGCAATCCAGCCACTGCGGAGTCAATCTGCTCGACCGATGACGTTGAGTTGACGATGACTAAGGCCGCTGCTTGTTGGTTTACCCAATTTGTTGATGAAATGGAATCCAGAACGTGCACATCATGGGACTTGCCACCCAGCAAAGCCACGCCAACATAACCAGGGACACCGGTGACGCGAGCTACCCCGGGAACAACTTCAATAGCAAGCTTGGCCTTGGTAACAACAGTTCCTTCACTGGCCAATGATCCATCGGTGATGGGATCGCCCTTGAGAACGCGGGCAACAAAGGCGCCGGCCTTCGCAGCCTCAACGGCCGCCTTTGCTCCATCTACAACGACAAGAACATCGGATCCTTCAATAGGACCATCCGCGCTTACCGCGATGAGCTCAGCTTGGGCATTGGCGCGCGCGATGATTGCTTCCGGCAGTCCGGAGTCATAAATGACCACGTCGGCAGCAGCGATAACTTCAGCTGCACGAACCGTTAACAATCCAGGATCGCCAGGTCCGGCACCAATGAAGGTCACCGAGCCAATGGCGGTCTTTTTGCTCGTCACGAAATGTTCTCCAACCGTTGGGGCTTGCGACGTGAAGTTTTTTCACGTGGCTTGTCTTGTCGTTGTTGCTGATGGAAGGCCAAAATTTGAAGTTCAGTACCAAGGTCAACCTTGCGGACATCGACCCCTTCGGGCACAGTCAAAACGCTAGGGGCAAAGTTCAAAATGCTGGTGACTCCACACATGAGCAATCGGTCACACACAGCCTGAGCCGCCGATGCTGGGGTCGCAATCACGCCGATGGTTGCGCCATGTTCTGCCACAACGCTCTCCAGATCAGCCAGCGGTCGCACTTTCACACCAGCAATTTCTTCGCCAATACGCTCAGTATCCGAGTCGATCAGGCCCACAACGCGGAATCCGCGCCCAGCAGCTCCGGCGTATCCAGCCAGGGCGTTTCCCAGATTTCCCACTCCAACGATGACAACGGGCCAATCTTGGGCGAATCCAATTTCACGGGCAATCTGAAAATGCAGGTACTCCACGCGATACCCAACCCCACGAGTTCCGTAGGAACCTAGGTGCGAGAGATCCTTACGCAGCTTGGCCGAGTTGACCCCACACAGTTCTGCAAGTTCTTGTGAGGACACCGACACAACGCCAGCTTCAAGGATTGACGTCAGGACGCGGTGGTAGATCGGCAATCGCGCCACAGTGGCGTCCGGAATGTGGTGTGCGCTCGAACGAGGCAAAGGACTTACCTCACGCACCACAGACTTGGCCTTAGCCACAACAACTCCAGAGGGGGAAGAGCGTCTTAATCAACGAATGCACAGGGTAATCGGCTTGTGCACTTTTGCACAAAGTCATGCCGGATTCATCTCAAAATATGAGATTTACGCTGGGGAAGTCAGAGCTGTGCGCAGACGTTGCGGATCCACCCAGAAAAAATCGTGTTGTTTATCGTCAACCAAGGTGACCGGAATTTGTTCCCAATATTGGTCGTAGAGCCGTTGATCAGTGGTGATGTCAACTTCAATAAATCTCTCACCAAGTTCGGTGGTTACCTGCTCAACAATAAGTCGAGCTTGTTCACAAAGGTGACAGCCAGGACGCGTTAACAAAGTGACGCGAGGGCTAGGAAGCAAGAACTACTTCTTGTTACGACGCTGTACGCGGGTCTTCTTCAGCAGCTTGCGATGCTTCTTCTTCGCCATGCGCTTGCGCCGCTTCTTGATGACTGAGCCCACTGGGATTCCTCGCGATACAGGTAATTGACGGAGCGACCAAACGGTGTGGTTTGGACGGGGAAAACTCTACCTTGCTTGAACTTGCTGCCGATCAGGCAGTCTCAATAAAGGCCTTGCCGAGGTAGTCGTGCACAACGCGCTCATCAACACGGAACGAGCGACCAACACGCAATGCAGGAAGCTCACCGCCGTGCACCAACCGGTAAACAGTCATCTTGCTCACGCGCATCACTTCAGCGACTTCAGCCACTGTGAGGAACCGAACTTCCGACAACGGGCGTTCAGATTGAGACATCGCGTACACCAAACTTTCGTAGAAGGCGGGATCAAGAATTGATCACCTGTAACGGTTCCTAACAAGACATACCCTAACCAGCCAATTTCACGGCTCGCAGGGGGATTAGAAAATTAGTCTGAACTTTTTTTTCGGTCACAAATCGGTCACAAATTTGTCAGCGGATCCAACCCGTGAAATCGAAAAGTCGCCTCCCGGGTGGCGGCGATGGCTTGATCAGTAGGGTTATCTAGATCACACGAATCCAGCCACGAATGAGTGCCTAACTCCACCGGTGCCTGCGTGAGTTCACCGAGAGTTTGTGGCGCGTCAATGCCGGTTGTTTCTTGAACATTTGAGCGCCAACTAGAAGGCAGTACTGCCTGGCTTGCCAGGTTTGCCCCTACCACTTGCGAAACCAATTGCGCCCATGCTCGGGGAACGACCTCAACAATGGCATAACCGCCCCCGCCAGTGACAATCCATTTTCCAGCTGTGAACTTGTGAACCCATTGGTGAATGTGCTGGGCCATTGCGGTTTGACCGTTGATGCTCAGATTCATGTGTCCTAGTGGATCTAGTTGATGGCCATCGCACCCGTGTTGAGAAATCACCACATCTGGCTTAAATGCTGCCAACAACGGGCCGGCCACTGCATCAAGTGCGCGTAACCATTCCCGATCCCCCGCACCAGCAGGCAAGGCGCAGTTAACGGCTGATCCTTGGGCGTTGGGTCCGCCCACATCCAAGGGCCATCCGGTTCCAGGGAACTGTGTCGCGCCACTTTCATGCAGCGAAATGGTCATGACGCGGGGGTCGTCCCAAAAAACCCTCTCCACGCCGTCCCCATGGTGAACATCAACATCGATATAGGCAACCCGTGCGGCCCCGTTGTCCAAAAGCCAGGCGATAGCAACGGCCAGGTCGTTGTATACACAAAACCCCGCGGCCCGGTCCGGCATCGCATGATGGAAGCCGCCAGCCAGATTGATGGCGTGCTGATGCGAACCAGACCACACACTTTGAGCTGCCTGCAAGGTGCCGCCAGCAATCAAGGCTGAGTATTGATGCATCCCGACGAAGGTTGGGTTGTCATCTGTGCCTAATCCGAAATCAAGTTCGGGTTCACACAGTTGTTCTGAACATCGCTCGACGGCTTCAATGTAAGAGCGATCATGTGCTCGAGCCAGAGCATCAATGTGTGCCGGTTCGGGGGCAATTAACTCCACACCTGGAACCGAGAGCAGGCCAAGCTCGCGAATCAGGTCCATCGTGAGGCGAAGGCGAATAGGTGAGAGCGGATGACCTCGACCAAAGTCGTAATTGGTCATCGCGTCATCAAAAAAGATCGCTACTGACTCACTCATTGACTCAACGCTACTCGGTACGCAGAGCCACCACAGGGTCAAGGCGTCCAGCTCGTCGGGCGGGGGCTACTCCGAAGAAGATTCCAACCCCGGCCGATACGCCAAAGGCCAACAGGGGCGACCACCAGGAAATCTGAGCGGGCAGAGGCGAAACGGCTGCCGCCAGTACAGATGCGCCGACCCCTAAAGCAATGCCAATCAATCCCCCAATCGAGGTCAGCAAGACCGCTTCAATAAGGAATTGCAGCAAGATGTCTTTCTGCCGAGCGCCTAGTGCTTTGCGAAGTCCAATTTCTTTGGTGCGCTCGCGCACCGAGACCAACATGATGTTGGAAACGCCCACGCCCCCCACGAGTAGGGAAATGGCCGCAATGGCTGACAGCACCAAGGTCAGCAGTCCAAGAATTTGTCCAATGGTTCCCAAAATCTGGGTTTGTGTCACAGCCGAGAATTTATCTCCCGGATACTTCTCAGCTAGGGCGGCCAGAATTCGACGTTGAATATCGGGAATTGATTCAATCGTTGGAGCCTTCACAGCCAGCGCGTCAATGCGTTCGACCCCAAAAAGCCGCTGAGCCGAGGTAACCGGGACGTGAATTTCGGCATTGCGATCAACGCCAAAGGTTGAACCCACGTCGGTAAATAGCCCGATGACGCGAAATCGAACGCCCGCAATGGTGACTTGCCGCCCAATGGGATCTACGTCGCCAAAGAGTTTGCGGGCCGCCGTGCTTCCCAATACGGCTACCCGACGACGGGTATCAACATCGCTGGCGCTGATATAGCGACCACGAGCAATCGGGCGATCAAAGACATTAACCACCGTCTCGTTCGTCCCGTTGATAGTGGTGAACACACTGCGATCACCTACTCGCACCGATTCACTGGATTGAACAGTGGTGGCCACCGCATTTGGGTTGCCCACAGCGCGCCCGAGCACCTCAACATCGGAAAGTTCTAGACGGCTAGCGGTCGGCGTGGAGCCGATTTCTAAACTGCCCGGGACCACCAAGATCAAGTTGGATCCCAACCCCTGCACTTGCTTTTCCACCTCAGCTTTTGCGCCTGATCCAATGGCCACCAAAATCACTACAGCAGCCACACCGATGATGACCCCGAGCATGGTCAAGATGGACCGCAGCCGATTGGCGCGTAAAGCATCAAAGGCCACGCGAAGTGCCTCAGCCAACCTCATGAGGTATTTACAGCAGACAGGTGCGCCCCGTCATCTGACTCAATGACGCCATCGCGAAGACGAATCCGCCGACGAGCGCGGGAGGCCACGTCGTTGTCGTGAGTTACTAAAACCACAGCTACAGAATGCTCAGCGTTGAGTTGTTCCAAAATGTGCATGACTTCAGTGCCGCTAGCCGTATCCAGGTTTCCGGTTGGTTCATCGGCTAGGACCAATGTCGGTTCAGACACGAGCGCGCGAGCAATAGCAACGCGCTGTTGCTCTCCCCCGGAGAGTTGGGTGGGTCGGTGATCAAGCCGGTGACCTAATCCCACTGCTTCAAGTGCAGCTCTGGCTCGATCATTGCGTTCAGAGCGATTGGTACCCCGATACACCAGGGGCATCGCAACATTGGCGGTTGCCGTGATCCGGGGAAGCAGTTGGAAGGATTGGAAAACAAAGCCAATGGTTTCATTGCGCAATTGTGCAAGTTCGGTGTCATCAAGAGTTGAAACATCACGATCAGCGATGAGTAACTGGCCAGAGGTTGGGCGATCAAGACAACCTAAAAGGTGCATAAGGGTGGATTTGCCCGAGCCCGATGGACCAACGATGGCCACATACTCGCCGCGATCAATCCGCAAGGAAGCACCTCGAAGGGCATCAACGACTAGCCCGCCCTCAAGGTCATAGGAGCGGGTCACGTTAATGGCCTCTACCGCTGCACTCAAATCGTTTGACCTTCACGAACTTGATCGGCACCGCGAATGACGATTGTTTGGCCGACTTGCAATCCTGACTCAATAGAAATCGATGCCGAGCCCTGCGCACCCAGAGCCACCTTCTGCTTGTGGGCTAGTCCATCTTTGACCAGCCAGACGTAGTCAGTTCCCTGATCACGGAACACCGCTGCGGCCGGCACCGCAATCACACCACGATCCGTGCGAACCCGAAGTTGAGCAACTGCGCTCATGCCTGGCAACGGGATTGGTGCTCGTTTTCCATCGCCCGTGCGACCCGAACCAAAAGTTAGCCGCACGACATAAGAGACCCCACCGCGCGAAGAAGTCGTTGGTGTGACACCAACGCTGGTAACGCGCGCGTCATAGCTTCCATCGGGCACCGCATCAAGTTGCACCGATGCACGCACACCTGGTCGGACCAGCAAAATATCAGTTTCATCAACAGCAGTTGTCAGACTCAAGCCTGCAACATCGGTAATGGTGAGCAGAGTTTGGCCACTTGACACCGGAAACCCCTTAGAGAGCACACCGCTAGCTGATGCCGTACTTGGCGCACCGCTGCTGCCCAACAAACTCGACGCTGCGCCCTGCAAAGAACTGGGCAACTGTGACAGCAAACTCGATGCACCAGAAGCCCCGCCTGAACTTGCGACCGCATCGAAGGTGGCGATGCCATTAATGGGAGCGCGAATGGTCAGTGCTTTGACTGAATCCTGCGCCGCACTAACGGCTAGCCCTGCCGTGCTTGATTGTGCTGAGGTCAACTGCGAAACAGTTCCAAGAGCAGCGCTCAAGGCCGAGCTGACCGATCCCGTAGTGGCATCTACTTGCGCGCGCGCTGCTGCGTATTGAGCTTTGGCTTGGTTCAAGTTAGTTTGCGCAGTTGTCTTGGCAGTTCCATCAGGCAAAGCATCGATGGCGCTCTGCGCGGCAGCAAAGGCTTGAGTGGCTGTGGCATCGGCCTGGCTAAGGGCAGCTGTTGCATTGCCTGTGGGTGTTGGCAGCTCAGTCACCTTGGCACCACTAGCTGCCGATTTTGCTTGGGCTAATTGCTTTTGTGCCTGTGGTGATGAGATCACTAAAAGGGTTTGGCCCTTGCGCACCTTTTGACCGTCTTGAACAAAGAGTTTGGCAACAGTGCCATTGGCTGGGCTAGTGATGGTCACAACAGCTTTGGCTGAAATTGACCCAGCGGCTTCGACAGTTTCGGAAACCGAGCCCTGGGTTACCTGTGCGGTTTGGATGCCGGTGTCCTTGGACTTGCTGCAACCAGCCAGCGTTGCCATGGCTGTGGCGGTCAGCGTGAGACAAAGAACCAGTGGGAGGAAGCGCTTCACTGTTCAATAGTAAGGAGCGCACGGTAAAACCGCGCGATCAAGGACACCGATCCAGGATGGTGTTGGTTCTATTTCAGGCCAATTCAATGGAGCGTTGATAGGCGGCCTTGATGGCCACCCCAATAGCCTGCCGAACCTGCGCTTGATCCAACATGGAAATAGCTGCCGCAGTTGTCCCGCCCGGTGATGTGACATTGCCACGTAAAACGGCTGGGTCTTCACCAGTTTGGCTCAACATCGCTGAGGCGCCCACTGCGGTTTGTACTGCAAGCTCTCGCGCTATGGCCGCACTCAAACCCAACTCCACTCCGGCAGCTTCCATGGCTTCAACCAGATAGAAAAAGTACGCTGGGCCGCTGCCACTAATGGCTGTGACCGCGTTTTGATCAGACTCATCGACAACAAGTACCCGCGAAACCGGTTCAAATATTGCTCGCACTGCGTCTAGGTCAGCCTGCGATGCATGTGCACCCGCGCTGAGAACACTCATACCTTCACCAACAAAAGCTGGCGTGTTAGGCATTACTCGCACAACCGATGTTCCGGTGGCAAGTGCGCCTTCTAGGGAGGCTGTTGTGATGCCGGCGGCAATAGATACGACGAGGGCTTGCGGGGCGATGAGTTCCTTCAAATCCCCGCACACCTGAAGGATCACCTGCGGCTTGACAGCTAGAACAACAACATCGGCGCCAGCCACCGTTTCTGCATCTGAGCTGACCTTGACGCCGTAGATCTCAGTTAGAGTCTTCGCCCGCTGCGCATCTGGCTCGATGACATTGATCTGGCCGGCAGCAAAGTCACCGCGAAGGGCGCCAGCGATTAATGCTTCACCCATTTTGCCGCCACCAACAAAGGTCAGCTGCGTCACGGAACATCCTTAGGTTGAAAGTTGTTTTCCCTACCCTAGGGGCATTGCATCGAGATAACGCAGGATCAAGCCCTCGCGCAACGCCCACGGGCACAGTTCAAAGGTGTCAATGTCAAAGATTTCCATCACGGCTTCGGCAACCACGGCCGCTGCTGGCAACTGAAGCGCGCGCCCTCGCGAGACGCCGGGCAGGCTTGCTCGCTCGTCAACATTTAATTCAGCTAGCCGCTGAGACATGCCAACAACATCAGAGCGCTTAAGTTTTCTGGTAACAAAGGGCCCCGCTGAACTTGATGCCGCGCCGTTAATTCGAGCCAGCTGGCGAAACGATTTTGACGTTGCCACAAAGTGGCGGCCATTTGTTCGCTCTGGCAACTGATCAGCTACGTCCAGCAAGTGAGCGCGAACGTACTTACGCATCTCCTTGAGATCAAGCTCGTCCTCGGCCACTGCAAACTGCCAGGTCAATCGGCCAGCACCGAGCGGAACTGACAAACATGAATCGGGGTCCTCATCACGCCCGAGTGCCAACTCAAGAGATCCTCCGCCGATGTCGGCCACAAATAACTCACCAGATGACCAGCCAAACCAACGCCGCACTGCCAAGAAGGTCGTGCGCGCCTCCAGTTCACCACTGAGCACGGTGACCCTGACTCCGGCGGCCCGACGTAAGCGAGCTAAGACCTTGGCTCCATTAGGAGCCTCGCGCAGAGCAGAGGTGGCAAAAGCGATGAGCGTTTCCACCCCTTCTTCTTCCGCGAAGGCCACAGATTCCGCCACAAACTCCACCAGGAGCTCGATCCCCTGCGCGTCGATGGCCCCGTCATCTTCAACATGTTCGGCCAGGCGCAGTTCGAGCTTGTTTGAGGCCGTTGCCACCGGGGCCGCCCCATGATGGGCTTCCACCAACAACAGATGGACTGTGTTGGATCCGATATCGAGCACGCCTAGTCGCACATCCGAAGGCTACCTGTCGCCATGAAAGTTATTCGCGTATTGTGACCGCGTGCCTGAGCTTCCTTTGACATTCCCCCGCGAGTGGGTGGAGTTCTACGATCCTGCCGATGATGAGCAGTTGATTCGCGCTGACCTCACGTGGTTGACCTCGCGTTACACCTGCATTTTCGGAAGTGGTTGCGCGGGCATTGAAAAGACCATGCCTAACGCTGGTTGTTGTGTGCATGGCGCCCATTTCAGTGCAAAGTCCGATGAAAAGCGTGTCAAGAAGCAAGTTGCCGAGCTCACCCCTGAATTGTGGCAACGCATCGATGTGCAGTGGGTAGAAAAGGATGAGGACGGCGAGCGTAAAACGCGCGTTGTCGATGGAGCTTGCATCTTTAATAACGATCCGGACTTTGCCGGCGGTGGCGGCTGCGCACTCCATCACCTAGCCGCAGCAAAGGGCGTTAGCCACGTTGAAACAAAGCCTGATGTGTGCTGGCAACTTCCGATTCGTCGCACTTACGACACTGTCGAGCTTCCAGACGGCGACGAACGTTTGGTCATGGTCATTGGTGAATACGACCGAGCCGGCTGGGGCGAGGGTGGACACGACTTCGACTGGTACTGCACCGCCAATACCGAAGCCCATATCGCGACCGAACCGCTGTACCTGACTTCTAAAGATGAACTCACAGAGTTACTCGGCAAGAAGGCCTACAAGAAGCTCGTTGAACTGTGCGAAGTGCGCGAAGCCATCAAGGCGGCCCGTCCCTTGTTGCCACTGGTGGCACCGCACCCAGCAGACCCGGCCTAACATAAGCGCTTTGTCAGGCAACTGCTCTAGGTTTGATCCATGGCAACTTCCAAAGCTCGCAGCAGTGCCTACATGTGCTCGGAATGTGGGTGGAAGTCTGCGCAATGGGTTGGTCGATGCGGCGAATGCCAGGCCTGGAGCACGGTCCTTGAGGTAGGTGCTCCCAAACTTCGAGAAGTCCGCGCAGGAGCGGTCACCGCACCAGCTCAGCCAATCGGCCACATCGACATTGAGGCAGCCAAAGCTGTCAGCACCGGTGTTGATGAACTTGACCGAGTGCTCGGTGGTGGCTTAGTTGAAGGCGCGGTGGTTTTAGTTGCTGGTGAACCAGGGGTTGGCAAATCAACACTGCTTCTTGAAGTTGCTGCGCAAGCGGCAAACGCCGGTGGAACTGTTTTATACGTTACGGGTGAAGAATCAACATCTCAGGTGCGCCTTCGAGCTGGTCGAATCGGGGCGATGGCCCAGCGCCTCTACCTGGCAGCCGAATCAGACCTTTCCGCTGTGGTCGCCCACATTGAAGCGACAAATCCCACCCTGCTCATCGTTGATTCCATCCAAACCATTGCCAGTGCCGATATTGATGGAGCCGCTGGCGGCGTCACTCAAGTTCGAGAAGTTGCCGGTGCACTAATTCGCATCGCTAAACAACGCACCATCGCCACAGTCTTGGTCGGCCACGTCACCAAGGACGGCTCAATTGCCGGTCCGCGAGTACTCGAGCACCTCGTTGATGTGGTGTTGCAATTTGAAGGAGATCGCGATTACAGCCTGCGGATGATCCGAGCGGCTAAAAACCGTTACGGACCCACCGATGAAGTCGGTTGCTTTGAATTGACCGACTCCGGCATAGTGCAACTGAGCGATCCCAGTGGTTTATTTGTCAATCGACGCGATGAGCCTGTGGCTGGCACCTGCGTGACAGTCACACTTGAGGGCAGGCGACCACTTGTTGCTGAAGTGCAAGCACTCGTGGGGCCATCGAGTTTGAATTCACCACGTCGGGCCACCAGCGGTTTGGACTCAGCTCGCACCGCGATGATCTTGGCCGTGCTTGAGCGACGCGGTGGGATCGTGTTGGGCCCTCATGATGTCTTTGCTGCCACCGTTGGCGGAGTCAAACTCAGCGAGCCTGCGGTTGACCTAGCCCTTGCACTCGCAGTGGCCTCAGCCGCACTTGATCGCCCTCTACTTCCTGGCTTGGTCGCCATGGGCGAAGTTGGGCTATCTGGCGAGTTGCGCCCCATCTCAGGGGTAGAACGCCGGTTGGCCGAAGCACATCGGTTGGGATTTACTCATGCCATCGTGCCCTCTGGGCAAGTGCCACAGGTTCCAGCTGGGTTGAAGGTCTTGCAGGCCAGCGATATTTCCACCGCAATTCGGGCAGCGAGCCCGAAGTAACTCTCTTTGAGCCTTACGAGGTACGACCACCGAAGCCGATGTCTTCCTCGACGCCATCGACCGCTCGCCAGCGAAGGTGAACCGGTTTGCCATCCAATACTGGGGTGCCGATCACCATCTCAAGCCAGATTTCATACAAAACATTGTCGGCCGGCGGGGGCGAAGCAAAGGGAGCCGCTGCCGTAGCCAAGGCCCGAACCTTCGGGTCGGTCACAATTGCGGTCGATCCCCAGGCAGCCAATTCGCCCGATTCGAATGGGTTGGCCGTCACCGCGGCATGCATAGCGATGCGAGGATCCCGCTGAAGGTCAAGGCCCTTGGGTGATTCTGGGTACATGAACAGGTACAAACCCGAGCCTGCAGGGAAAACCTTGACCGGGTGAACTCGCGGTCCGCCGTCTTTGCGCACCGTTGCGATGTAGGTGATCCGCCCCGTTGCGTCGTCGCTAAAACGATGTTCGGTGTAGGCGCTCAACGTCGGAGCTTGCTTGACGAAATCTACCCACGAAGTCATGGGAATTACCTTTCAGCCGAGTCGTACACCAGGTGCGATGAGGTCTATAGTCCAACACAAGCAAACGTAGAGTTCGACCAGGGGAAGGAAAACAGACGTGGCCGGTGAGGTTGACCTTGATCAAGTCCTCAGGGAAACACTTGCTGCCGTTGCCCCCGGCACTGAGCTGCGCGATGGGTTGGAGCGAATTCTGCGCGGCCGCACCGGAGCGCTGATTGTTTTTGGACACGACAAGACTGTTGAAGGCCTGCTCAGTGGTGGCTTCGCACTTGATGTTCCCTTTTCACCACAGGAACTTCGCGAACTAGCCAAGATGGATGGCGCCTTGGTCATCGATTCGGCCGCTACCAAAATCTTGTGGGCCAATACTCAGCTTGTTCCAGACCCAACCATCTCCACCGATGAAACCGGAACGCGACACCGCACTGCAGAACGAGTTGCCAAACAGACCAACCTTCCAGTGATCTCAGTTTCGCAATCCATGCAAATGATTGCCATCTACGTAGCTGGCCGACGCTATGTTCTTGAGGATTCGGACACCATCTTGTCGCGTGCAAACCAAGCACTTGCCACACTCGAGCGCTACAAGCAACGATTTGACGAAGTATCGGGAACCCTGACGGCGCTAGAAATTGAAGACTTGGTCAGCAGTCGCGATGTGGCAGCGGTGGCGCAGCGCATTGAAATGGTGCTTCGTATTGCTGCCGAAATTCGCGGGTACGTCATTGAACTCGGTCTCGATGGCCGGCTGCTGTCGCTGCAGTTGGACGAACTAGCCGCCGGTGTTGAAGACGAGCGAGAATTGATCGTGCGCGACTACATTCCAGGCACCGGCAAACGAGGACGCAAACTTCAAACCTGTCTCGATGCCCTAGCCGCGCTGTCGGCTGAGGACCTCTTGGACTTCGGGCTGGTAGCAAAGGCATTAGGCCACCCGGCTATCGACTTGGAACTACCTTTGAGCCCACGGGGCTTTCGACTTTTGGCCAAAATCCCACGGCTGCCAGGCCAGGTTGCCGAGCGCATCGTGGAACACTTTGGCTCCCTACAAAAGATGCTGTCGGCTGGAATTGACGACCTTCAAGCCGTGGAAGGTGTCGGTGACAACCGAGCCCGGATCGTCCGTGAAGGACTCTCGCGTCTTGCTGAATCCTCAATCCTGGAACGTTACGTCTAACTTAAGCTGCACTAGCCCAAAGTCAACGGTTCGGGCGTGCTGTAAACGTTTCCATTACGTCCAACGATTTGATACGTACCAGCCGGAGCAATCGGCTTCGTTGACGGACAGCCAGGCTTGGTAATCGATCCGCCCCATTCAACCGTGACGGCAAACGGTGAAGACTTTGAGATCGGTTTGATGTTGGCTGCGCCACCTGGGTTGCAATCATCGGATGACCAGATCCGCTTGCCTGAGGTGGAGGTAATCGTCAGTTCATCTTGCGTCCCACCGATGTCGCGCAAACATTTCACATCACTGTTCGTGGCAATGACATAGCGCATCAGAACAGGTCCACCCACTGAGTTCTGCGGATCATTAGCAGTGACATAGACCCGAACTTGTGAGTTCTTACATTTGACGGGGCCAGATGCCGTGGTAGGAGTCGGGCTCAAGGTTGGCGATGTAGTCCCAACAGCATCTTCTCTGGCCGCATCAGTACTGGCAACCGAGGGAGAAATATCTGCTGGGCTCGTTTGTGGAACCAGCGCCGACGATGAGGAAGCCGACTTATCGTCCCCGCCGCTGCACGCTTTGCCAAGAAGCAAGATGACCACAAAGAGCACGGCTAAGACAACTACCCGGCGTCGCCAATAAACCGACGCTGGAGCTGGGCCTTTGGGAGTTAGCAGGGAAGACACCCCAACAGGGTAGGCAATCGCGAAATCGAACCCGAACTCCGGTTGCGCTCTAGGCACGATCACCTACGGTGGAACACGTGATCGGGCAAGCTCAACGAGATGCTTTCCAGGCCCAGGTTGTGGGCTGGTTTGACCTCGCCGAACGCGATTTGCCTTGGCGCGGTGCGCAGCCGTGGGCCGTCATGGTCAGCGAATTCATGCTGCAGCAAACACCGGTTAGTCGAGTCTTAGAGCCCTTCGCCGAGTGGATGAGCAGATGGCCGACTCCAAGCGATCTCGCCCAAGAATCTCCAGGCGAAGCTGTGCGCATGTGGGGTCGATTGGGCTATCCACGTCGAGCCTTACGACTGCACGCCAGTGCCGCCGCCTGCGTTGAACATCATCAGGGGCACGTTCCTGATTCAATCGATGAGCTACGGGCTCTGCCAGGGGTTGGGGAGTACACCGCCGCCGCCATAAGCGCTTTTGCCTTTAACAGACGTTGCGCGGTTCTTGATACCAATGTTCGACGAGTGCACGCACGGGTTTTCGATGGACTTGCTTACCCAACTACGACCTCAATTACCCACGGGGAGCGAGAGCGTGCTGATCAATTGCTGCCAGCAGATCCACCGCAAGCGGCTCGATTGAGTGTGGCTGTGATGGAACTCGGTGCATTGGTGTGCACTGCTCGCAGTCCGCAATGTCAAACCTGCCCCCTACAAAATCTGTGTGCGTGGAACCTCCAAGGCCAACCAGCTTGGGATGGGCCACCGAGAAGGGGACAGACCTACGAAGGCACCGATCGTCAGTGTCGAGGGCGGCTGCTGAAGGCTTTACAAGATGCTTCTGAACCCGTTGATCGCTCAATCCTTGAAGCGGTGTGGGCAGATGCGATTCAACGCGAGCGCGCCCTTGATTCGTTAGTAGCTGATGGACTCATCGAACCCATCGAACAGGATCTCTTCGCCCTACCCCACTGATGACCGGGTTAGCCACAAGTCAACGAGCCGTGTACCCGCCATCAACTGTGTAATACGAACCGGTGATGTTCGCCGCATGTTCTGAGGCCAAAAATGTGACCAATTCAGCCACCTCGTCTGCACTGCCCATCTTGCCGCGGGGATGCATCGCAGCAAGTCCGGCTTTCATTTCAACCGATAGTTGTGCCAACAGTGGCGTGTCAATGAAGCCCGGTCCTACTGCGTTGACTCGAATCCCATCGGCCGCGTGATCTAAAGCCGCAGTTTGCGTCAATCCGACCACACCATGCTTGGCAGCCACGTAGGCGCCGGCGTTAGCAAAACCCACCATCCCAAGAATCGATGACATATTGACGATAGATCCACCACCAGTTTTAGCCATCGCCGCAATTTCTGAACGCATACAGTAAAAAACGCCATCTAGATTCACTGACATCACTGAGCGCCAGCCAGCAATGCTGTACGAACCAAGGGGATTTTGTTCGCCACCAATTCCAGCGTTATTTATCGCAATATCCAAACGACCCCAGTGGGAAAGTGCCGCATCAACCATCGCCTGACAGTCAGTAGGGTCTGCCACATCGACAGCAAAGGCCATCGCACTCGACCCAATTGCACTTGCCACCCGCTCAGCAGCTCCCACATTGCTGTCGGCAATGAGAACTTTTGCACCGCGTTGAGCCAACATTTGAGCGCAGGCTTGACCGATACCTGATCCGGCTCCGGTGACGATAGCCACCTGCGAATCAAAATCATTTCCGCTCATCTGCGCCTCCTGCGTGGCCAGTAGCGGAACTGCTACTCGGGTGCGGAACTACCTGCTGTCTCAATCACGTCTGGCACTTCGCTTTTTGTCGTTCCGGTGAAGGTGAAGTGAGCTTCATCGCCCTCACCAGAAACATCGACGAGAACAATTTGACCAGGACGAAGTTCACCAAAGAGGATCTTTTCGGAGAGCTCATCTTCAATGTCGCGCTGGATCGTGCGACGCAGCGGGCGAGCACCCAATACGGGGTCGTAGCCACGAGCAGCCAGTCGCGCCTTGGCATCAAAGGTGAGCTCAAGCGCCATGTCCTTGTCGTGCATCCGAGCATCAACCTTGGCAATCATCAGGTCAACGATCTGGACAATCTCAGCTTCGCTGAGTTGGTGGAAGACGACGGTGTCATCAATACGGTTCAAGAACTCAGGTCGGAAGTGCTGCTTAAGCTCATCATTGACCTTTGCCTTCAACCGCTCGTACGAAGACTGGGTGTCGCCAGCCGCCGAGAAGCCCAAACCAAAGCCCTTTGAAATATCGCGGGTACCTAAGTTGGTGGTCATGATGATGACCGTGTTCTTGAAGTCCACTACTCGACCTTGGCTATCGGTGAGTCGACCATCTTCGAGGATCTGCAACAGGGAGTTGAAGATGTCCGGATGGGCCTTCTCGACTTCGTCGAAGAGGACAACGGAGAACGGCTTGCGGCGAACCTTTTCCGTCAGCTGACCGCCTTCGTCGTAGCCAACATAACCAGGAGGCGAGCCGAACAAACGAGAAACGGTGTGCTTCTCGCTGTACTCAGACATATCAAGTTGAATTAATGAGTCTTCCTCGCCAAAGAGGAACTCAGCCAAGGTCTTGGCAAGTTCGGTCTTACCCACACCCGATGGGCCAGCGAAGATGAACTGCGATTTGAGGATCAACCAACTTGTGAACAAGTGTTGTCCACAATGAAATATGAATTGAAATTTAAAAATTTTAAGGT
>CAIXNN010000089.1 GCA_903920865.1 uncultured Actinomycetes bacterium | reverse complement strand
CTGCGCGCCAGCACGCTCTAGCGCACGCTGCGCCGAGTGAATATTTCCCGAGCCGTAATCAAGGAGCGCAACCTTTGGGCCATCGCTCATAGCCAATCCTTTGATCTCACAGGTTTAATCCCACAGGCTTAATCCCACGCCGTCACAAAGTTCCCTTGGTGCTGGGAATACCTTGCACCCGAGGATCCAACGCCAATGCATCCCGCAAAGCGCGCGCAACAGCTTTGAACTGCGCCTCAACAACGTGGTGGGCATTGCGACCTTCAAGAACGCGCACGTGCAAGGCAATCTGCGCATTAGAAACGAAGGATTCCCAGATGTGCTTGGTCATGGCAGTGTCATAGGTGCCACCAATGAGTTCGACGATGACTGGCTCTTGGTGCACGAGGTAGGGCCGACCAGAAAGATCAACAGCTACTTGAACCAAGGTCTCATCTAAGGGAACCAACGAGTCACCAAAGCGCCGGATGCCAGCCTTGTCACCTAGTGCTTGACGGAATGCCTCGCCTAGGGCGATCGAGGTGTCCTCAACCGTGTGGTGAATATCTACCTCAACATCGCCTTGGGTCTTAATCATCAAATCCATCAGACCGTGGCGAGCTAGCTGTTCAAGCATGTGGTCGTAAAACGGAACCCCAGTGGAGATATCGGCAACGCCAGTGCCATCCAGTTCAATCTCAACGATGACCATTGATTCCTTGGTGCCGCGCTCAACTCTTGCTGACCTGCTCATCCTGGAACAACCTCCTCAAGGGCCTGTCGAAAGGACATCATCTCTGATGGCGTCCCAATACTTACGCGCAACCAGCCATCTGGACCAGTTTGACGGATCAATACCCCGCGATCGAGCAAGCCTTGCCACACGGCGTCACTATCTGCAAATTTCCCAAACAAAACGAAGTTGGCATCACTTTGGGCCACCTGATGTCCACGCCCGCGCAACCACTCCACTAGGTCATCGCGCTGACTGCGCAACAACTCAACCCCGGCCAGTAAGTCATCAGCCTGTTCCAGAGCAGCAGTGGCAGCAGCCTGCGTAAGGGCTGATAAGTGGTACGGCAAACGCACCAACTGAACCGCATCCACCACAGCCGGTGAGGCAACGAGGTAACCCACTCGCCCTCCGGCAAAGGCAAAAGCCTTGCTCATTGTGCGCGTCACAACCAGGCGTTCGAAGCGTTCCAGCAAGGTCAGCGCCGATGGCGTGCCACTACGACGAAACTCCGCGTAAGCCTCATCAACGATGACCATCCCCTCAAATCTCGAGCACACCTGTTCAACAATGGACAAATCCAGAGCGGTGCCGGTGGGATTGTTAGGTGAGGCAAACAGCACGATGTCCGGTGAGGTGTCCTCAATGGCCTTCAGAGCCAGCTGCGCACTTACCGAGAAATCTTCATTGCGCGCGACCGTCACGTAGTTCGTGAAGGTGTCTCGGCAGTAATCGGGGTACATCGAATAGGTCGGACTAAATCCCAACGCGCGCTTTCCTGGACCACCAAAGGTTTGCATCAACTGCAGCATGACTTCATTGGAACCATTTGCCGGCCAGACTTGAGCCAGATCAACGACAATTCCTTCACGCTTGCTCAAGTAGTTCACTAACGCATCGCGCAGAACTATCGCATCTCGGTCGGGATAGCGATTAAGACCAGCAACAGCCTTAGCAACCGCCTCGGAGATTTTGCGAACTGTCGGTTCCGAGGGTGCAAAGGGATTCTCGTTGACGTTCAACTGCACTGGAACATCGAGTTGAGGCGCACCGTAGGGCTTCAGTGACCGCAAATCGCTGCGAATCGGCAGGGCGCTCATGGCTTTGAGCCAGGAATGCGAACCCGAACCGCAGCCACGTGCGAGTGCAAATCTTCCGCACCACCGAGTGCATCGATTAGTGGCGCAACCTGGGCTAACGCCTCTTTGCTATAAGTGACAACATGCATGCTGCGCAAAAATGACTGGACTGACAAACCGCCGGTGTGACGAGCTGACCCTCCCGTTGGCAAGACATGATTCGACCCAGCTAGGTAGTCCCCCAAGCTCACCGGAGCCCACGGACCCACAAAAATTGCGCCAGCATTGCGTACCCGCTCGGCACGCTCAACAGCATCAACGGTGATGACCTCAAGGTGTTCGGCCGCCCACGCATCAACGACTTCCAAACCCTGATCGAGATCATCAACTAAGGCATAGGCCGATTGATTCGTAAGCGCAGCCACCACTCGATCCCGGTGGACCGTGGTTTTCAACTGGAGGGCGACCTCACGATCGACCGCATCCATGAGTTCTGGTGAATCAGTAACCAGCAGGCACGAGGCATTTTCATCGTGTTCGGCTTGGGCAATCAGGTCGGCCGCTACGAAGGCAGGATCGGCTGAAGCATCAGCCAAGATTCCAATTTCGGTGGGGCCGGCTTCGGAATCAATGCCAATAGTGCCGCGTACAACGCGTTTAGCCGCGGCCACGTAAACATTGCCCGGACCGGTGACCAGATCAACCGGCTCACATTCTTGGGTTCCATAGGCAAACATGCCAACAGCTTGCGCACCGCCAACGGCGTACACCTCAGTAATGCCCAGCAAAGCGCATGCAGCCAACACCGATGGGTGCGGCAATCCAATAAATGCAGGATCGTCGGCTTGGGCTTGTGGCGGTGAGGCAACAGCGAGAGATTGGACGCCGGCAACTTGAGCCGGGATAACGTTCATCACTACTGAACTTGGGTAAGCCACTAAGCCACCGGGGACATATAAACCCACGCGAGATACCGGCACCCACTTTTCAACAACCTGAGCTCCGACACCTAGCTGAATACTTTCGCTGGTGCGGGCTTGAGCCTGGTGCACTAATCGCGCTCGCCTCGCGGCCTCAACAACGGCTTCTTTAACGCTGGGATCCATCGCAGCTAGTGCAGCATCAAGTGCTGACTGAGGAACGCGCGTGGAGTCAAGCTCGACACCGTCAAAGCGTTTGGTCGCATCAATGACCGCTGCTAGGCCCCGATCACGCACATCGTTGAGCACCGGGGTGACCAACTCCACCGCACTGCCGATATCAAGGGCAGCCCGCGGCAGGACCTGGGCATAGCGGGTACGAGCAAGCGCGCCCATGCCAAGTCCGCGCAAATCAATCCGGGAGATCACCTGCACAGTCTAGAGATCACCTTGGCCAACAGGTCATTTACGGCAAGTCGCCCTAGTCTGGTGTCGTGAATCAGCTGCGTCGAATTCCGCTCTTCCCACTGGGCTCTCCCCTGCTTCCAGATGCGGTGATGCCACTGCACATCTTTGAACAGCGATATCGACAACTCATTGCTGATTTGTCCGGACTGCCAGGTCAAGAACAGGCCTTTGGTGTGATTGCCATCCGAAGTGGCCGTGAAGTCGGTACCGATCACGAGAATGCCCTGTACGAGATTGGCACTCTGGCGCAAATTCGCGGGATCCAGCCATACGCTGACGGCCGCTTCGACATCATGACAATCGGGGGTGAGCGCTTTATCCTTCGTGAACTTCACGATGATCAGGAATACTTCACGGCCGATGTTGAGATCATTGGCGAAGAACTAGGTGCGGACCCCTTCCCGATCGCTGACAAAGTTCGACTGCGCTTTGATCGTTACCGCGAGATTATTCAAATGGAAAGTTCGGTCGATCAACTCTCAACCGATCCCAGTCAACTGTCCTGGGAAGTGGCCGGTGGAATGTTGCTCGACCTTGACGAACGTCAATCAATCCTTGCCGAAAATAACGTCACGGCCCGCTTAACCCTTGAGCGGCAACTTCTGCATCGCGAGCTGGGATTACTTGCCGAGATTCCATCCTTGCCGGCCTTTGACCCCCGCCAGCTCCCCATGTCGGCCAATTAACTCTCCGAGGACCACAGGTCAGCCACGAACCAGGTGCCCACACAGGCAATCGGCCAGACCAAGAGCCATCCAGCCGCCCCAAGGGTCAACGGGACTTCAGCAATTGAGCCGTACGCAATCTTGGGTCGCTCAGGGGAGGTAAATGCATAGGCCGTTAACACCGCAATGGCTGAACCGGCAATTCCTCCCAGCGTCAGGGCGGCAAGGACCAATCCAGTTGAGGTCAAAGTCAAACGCCGGCGCACGAGCAGCGCAACCAGGCAACCAACGATCGCAGTTCCAATAGCGAACAAAGCATCCGCATCTATGTAACCGGCTGGTTCTGTTTCGCTAGGAAAAATACCTTCCGCGAAATAAACTCCCTGCACTCCTGGCGAGGTCGCCCACCAGATAAAACCCACCAACGGGCCGATACAAGCAATGGAAGTCACCAGTGCGACGAAACTCCTTCGCCCTGCCAGCGAGCTCATCCCAAACATCCAGGACCAAGTAAAGCCTTCAAGTCAGCAAACAGTGACGGGGATGCGTTCACTCGGAAATTATCTCCTAGTTCCATCACGAGCACCTTGCTTGGAGATTGCAGGTGGAGCTGGACTTCTGTGGTTCCCGGATGCGTGTTGAGGGCTCGTTTCATGGCATCGATCACAGCTGGCACTGCGCGCTGGGTCGGCAATTTGACGATCACCGGACCGCGCTCACCGTTGATTTCCAGATCCGGGATGGATACATCTAGGCCAACAAATCGCGGCTCATCACCTTGCCGGTTGACACTGACCTTAAGCAATAACACTCGATCGGGTGTGAGGTGAACGGCCACCGGTTCGTAGGTCCGGTTGTAGAAGTTAATTTCAACGGCGGACTCAAGGTCCTCCACCGTGACCACAGCCCAGCGATCGCCCTTGCGAGTGACCTTGGGGGTAACCGTGGTGACTAGACCACCGACGGTGACGACCGAACCGTCAGGCTGATCATTGAGCAAGGTCAAAATTGAGCAATCAGATTTTTGCGCTAACGAACGCTCGACGCCCTTGAGCGGGTGGTCCGATACGTACAGACCCAACATCTCGCGCTCGTGCCCAAGGAGGGTTGATTTATCCCACTCGGTGAGCGGAATATTCAAGTCGAATCCACCGACCATCGATGCGCTGTCCGACTCGATCTCATCAAAGAGGCCGAATTGCCCAATGGCTTCCGCTCGTTTAGTTTCAACGGCCGCATCAACAGCCTCCAAGTGCACCGCCATCAAGCCGCGGCGAGTGTGCGCCATCGAATCAAAGGCGCCCGCCTTAATCAGCGATTCAACGACCCGCTTGTTGCAGGCTTTGTCGTCAATCTTCTTGAGGAAGTCCGCAAAATCGGTAAAACGGCCCTTGGCCCGCCTGGAATTGATGATGGATTCAACCACCGTTTCACCCACGTTGCGAATAGCCGACAAACCAAATCGAATATCAACATCTGCGGGTGTGAAGTCTGAATCTGAATCGCTGACATCGGGCGGCAAAACCTTGATGCCCATCCGACGACATTCAGCCAAGTACACCGACATCTTCCCGCCGGCACCTAGGTCATCTTTTACCGACGTCAGCAGCGCTGCCATGTATTCAGCCGGGTAGTTGGCCTTGAGGTAAGCCGTCCAGTAGGACACCAGACCATAGCCCGCAGTGTGCGCCTTGTTGAACGCATAATCCGAGAAGGGCACCAAGATCGCCCACAGTGTGTCGATCGCGGCTTGGCTATAACCGCGCTCCTGCATACCGGCGGCAAAGGGAGCGAGCTCTTGATCAAGGATTTCTTTTTTCTTCTTACCCATAGCTCGGCGTAACAAGTCAGCTTGTCCTAGCGAGTAGCCCGCTAACGCTTGCGCGATGGACATAACCTGCTCTTGATAAACGATGACGCCATAGGTTTCATCCAAAATTGGTGCAAGAGCCTGTGCGAGTTCTGGATGAATGGGGGTAATGGGCTTGCGGGAGTTCTTACGATCCGCGTAGTCGTTATGTGCATTAGCACCCATCGGACCTGGACGGTAGAGCGCCAGCACAGCGGAAATGTCCTGGAAGTTGTCCGGCTGCATGGAGCGAAGCAGGGAGCGCATCGGCCCACCGTCGAGTTGGAATACCCCGAGCGTCTCGCCCTTGGACAACAACTCGTAGGTGGCTCGATCGTCTAGCCCAAGATCCTCCAAGACCACCGTTTCGCCGCGGTTGTTACGGATGTGAGCCAAACAATCTTCCAAAATTGTCAGGTTGCGCAGGCCAAGGAAGTCCATCTTCAAAAGACCTAGGGACTCGCAGGCGTTCATATCGAACTGCGTAACCACAGATCCGTCATCGCGCTTCCACACCGGAATAACATCGAGCAGGCGATCGCGACTGAGGATTACGCCGGCAGCATGTACGCCCGGTTGACGTTTCAGCCCCTCTAAGCCCTTAGCTGTCTCTACGACAGTACGAACATCGGCTTCGTCTTCGTATAACGCCCGAAATTCGGCAGCCTCACCGTAACGATCATCTTTAGGATCAAACATTCCAGCAAGAGAAATATCGCGGCCCATAACCGAGGGTGGAATGGCTTTTGAAATCTTGTCCCCCAGCGATGGCGGAAATCCCATCACGCGCGCTGAGTCGCGAATTGCAGCTTTGGCCTTAATCGAGCTATAGGTGACAATTTGCGCGACTCGATCATCGCCATATTTTTGGGTTGCATAGCGGATCATGTCGCCGCGGCGTCGATCGTCAAAGTCAATGTCGATGTCGGGCATGGAGACACGCTCGGGATTGAGGAATCGCTCGAAGACCAAGCCGTGGAAGATCGGGTCAAGATCGGTGATTCCCAACGCCCAAGCGATCACTGCCCCAGCTGCAGATCCACGGCCAGGACCCACCCGAATGCCGTTCTCGCGTGCGTGCGCGATCAGGTCTGCCACCACGAGGAAGTACCCGGGGTAGCCCATTTTGATGATGACTTCAGTTTCGTAGTCGGCCTGTTTGCGGTGCGTATCTGGCACGCCCTGCGGGAAGCGTTTGTGCAGCCCGCGCTCGACCTCTTCGATCAACCACGATTCTTCAGTGTGACCAGCTGGCACTGGGAAGACGGGCATCAGGTTTGCGTCTTCGTTGAACTCAATCTCGCAGCGCTCAGCGATCAATAACGTGTTATCGCACGCTTGCTCAAGCTCGGACCAGACAGATCGCATTTCCTCCGATGTCTTCAAGTAGAAGTCTTGGGCATCAAAACGGAAGCGCTTTTCATCGGACTTCAAGGCACGAGTGCCGATGCACAACAACGCATCGTGGGTTTCGGCATCTTCAGCGCGCACATAGTGGAGGTCGTTTGTCGCTAACAACTCAATGTCCAAAGATGAAGCAATGCGCAGGAGATCTTCGCGGTGGCGGCGCTCGATGCCAAGGCCATGGTCCATCAACTCAACAAAGAAGTTTTCCCGACCAAAGATGTCCCGAAGATCTGCAGCCACCGCGAGGGCTTGGTCATAATTCCCGGCTTGTAACCATCGATTGACCTCACCGCTAGGGCATCCGGTGGTACCAATGATTCCCTTTGCGTAGGTAGACAAGAGCTCGCGATCAAAACGCGGCTTGTAGTACTGCCCCTCCAGGCTTGCCAGACTTGATAAGCGAAAAAGATTGTGAAGCCCCTCGGTGGATTGGGCCAGAAGCGTCATGTGGGTGTAGTTCTGTCTCCCCTTGCCCGCTGATGGATCTTCGCCCAGCTCGTCGTAGCCACCACCGAAATCAAAAGCACGACGCTCTCGGCGACCCTGTGGTGCGTAGTAGCCCTCTAGACCGATGATGGGTTTGATTCCTGCGGCCTTTGCCTTTTTATAGAAATCGAAAGCGCCAAAGAGGTTTCCGTGATCGGTCATGGCAATGGCGGGCATGCCCAGTTCGGCCGCCTGGGTCACCAGGTCCTTGACCCGTGCGGCCCCATCGAGCATTGAATACTCGGTATGCACATGAAGGTGCACAAACGAGTCGCTCACATCGTCCCCTTGCCCAAGTCCAACTACATCAACGACCTCATCGCAGATCCTTCACAGAAGGAGGCAATAACGGTCAAAATTTACGAACCTGGGGGAAGTCAGGACTGTAAGGAACCTACTTTAGTGCTACCATCTGACTGACCTTGTTGCCTAGCCAGCAGGCCTGCGACGTGTCGGAACTAAAAGGCCGCGCGCAGCCGGGTCAGTGCCTGCTCAAGGTCTGCTGGCGGCTGGCTCGAGACCGAAACTTTGACTCCGGTTCGAGGGTGCATAAAGCTCAATTCCGCAGCATGTAGCCACTGTCGTTCAAGACCCAGTTTTGCTGACAGGCTCGGATCGGCACCGTAGGTCAAATCACCAACACAGGGATGTCGCACTGCCGACATGTGTACGCGAATTTGATGGGTACGTCCTGTTTCCAAGTGAATCTTTAACAAACTCGCGTGCGGAAAAGCTTCCACTGTTTCATAGTGCGTGATGCTGGGTTTGCCTTCCGCAACAACAGCCCACCGATAATCAGAGGTCGGGTGACGATCGATGGGCGCATCAATGGTTCCGCTACTGGGATCGGGATGACCCTGGACGACCGCCAAATACACCTTGTCCACGGTTCGTTCCTTGAAGGCGCGCTTGAGTTCGGTGTAGGCCACTTCACTTTTGGCCACGGCCATCAATCCACTAGTGCCCACGTCTAAGCGATGCACGATCCCCTGTCGCTCAGCAGCCCCGCTGGTCGAAATTCGATAACCGGCGGCAGCCAGACCTCCAACAACTGTCAGTCCCGTCCAGCCGGGGCTTGGGTGAGCGGCCACTCCTACCGGTTTATCGACAATGACCAGGTCCTCATCCTCATAAGCGATGCGCAGACCTGGCACTGGCTCAGCGGTTTCGGGATCAAATGTTTGGGGCGCCTCATCAAGCAGCTCAACCTCAAGCCAAGCACCGGCCACCAGGCGATCGCTTTTCCCCACTTCTTGGCCTGCCATGACCACTGCCCCAGACTGTGCCAGTTCAGCGGCTTTGGTTCTCGAGATTCCTAGCAAGCGTGCAAGCCCAGCATCAACTCGCTCGTCGGCAAGGCCTTCGGGAATAGGGAGCGAACGCAACGTCACGAGATTGAGTATGGCCCTGATTGTTCCTTTGAGCTCATGGGGACACCCCGAACAGCAAGGATTGCAATGGAGATAGCAGCAAGGGTTAGCGCTGCGTCAGCGATGTTAAATACCGAGAAATACTTAACGTCAACAAAGTCGACAACAGCGCCTCGACCAAAACCTGGTGATCGAGTCAGGCGATCGATGACGTTGCCCACGGCCCCACCCAACAGAGCGCCCAGCGCAAAGGCCCAGGCTTTTGAGGTCAGAGTGCGTGATTGCCGCACGACCACCACAGCAACACCAATAGCTATGAGTGAAAAAATGACCGTTGCAGAAGCGCCCAGTCCGAAGGCAGCACCTGAATTTCGAACCACGGCTAATTGCACCCAGTCACCGATCACGGCTATCGGACTTTGGCCTTCGCGATAGGTCACAACGACCCACTTGGCCAACTGGTCAGCGAGAACAACGACCAGGGCCACTCCCATTACAACGCGGAGCAAACCCGGATTTGACTGCTTGCTCAGCGTCGTTCCTCGCGCTGCTTGCAGGGCATGCACATCGTGGCGTAGGGGCGGAACTGCAGCCGCTCCTTGCCGATCGCGTTCGAGCAAATCTCACATTTTCCGTAGGACTTCTTGTCAATGCGGACCAAGGCGTTTTCGACCTGCTCAAGCAGATCTCGGGCATTGTTTGCCAGCGACATCTCGTGTTCACGTTCGAACGTCTTTGTGCCAGCATCGGCCTGATCATCACCTGCGCCTTCACCGGAGTCAGCGATCAACTCCGCGATCTCAATCTCGGCTTGTGCAATCTCGGCTTGAAGGCGCTTGGCTTCACTGTTCAATTCAGCGCGAACGGCTTTAAGTTCGGCAGCAGTCCAGGCAGCTTCATCGGGTCCCACCACGTAGACAGCAGGCGCTGGCGGTTCCGCAGCTGGGTTGAGCGGAACCAATTTTTTAGGCTTCTTACGAGACTTGAGCTTTGGCCCAACCGGTGCTTGCTTAGCCCAGGACTTCAACTCAATACTTGGCACCGTCGGCGGGGCCTTCTTTTCCGGAACTGGCTTTGGAGCTGCGGCCGCTTTTTTGGGTGCAGCTTTCTTGGCTTCGGCCTTCGCGGGCGAAGCTTTCTTCACGGCCTTCGCCGGTGCAGCTTTCTTGGGTGCAGCCTTCTTCACAGCCTTCTTAGGTGCAGCCTTCTTGGGCGCAGCCTTCTTGGGCGCAGCCTTCTTGGGCGCAGCCTTCTTAGGCGCAGCCTTCTTCACAGCCTTCTTGGGCGCAGCCTTCTTAGGCGCAGCCTTCTTCACAGCCTTCTTAGGCGCGGCCTTTTTAACAGCCTTCTTGGGTGCGGCCTTCTTAACAGCCTTCTTCGCAGCTTTTTTCGCTGTCGCCATAACGGTCCCCTCCCATCAACTTCAGCCCTGACGTGGTCTAGCCATCCCTTGGACGTTGTGGCGGAAGGATAGGCGCACGCACTGACAAGGGCAACACTCAGGGTCGCAATGACCCTGGCGAAGGTGCAGATCCCGTCCACCCACACGCTAGAGTGGTCATCGACGGCAAAGCACTGATGAGGACCCACCTGGTGGCATCACCTCTGAGCCGCCGGAAGAACCCAGCACCTGTGTGTCTGGCAGTAGACCCGGCAGTCGTCAACCTCAAGAGGGCTAGAGCGTGTTTCTAGTCAAGGAGGGTGGTACCGCGGGAGTTGCCTCTCGTCCCTCCGGTTCGCTGTTTTGTGCTAACCGGAAGGCCACTGATGTCCCGTAGTTACCGTGCCGTTGCCCCGCACGTTGATCTGCCCGCCGTTGAACATGAGGTCCTTGACCTGTGGCAGCGCAATAACGTCTTCGAACGCAGTCTGGTGCAAACCAGTGATGGCCCACGCTGGATCTTTTACGAAGGCCCGCCCACCGCAAATGGCATGCCCGGAACGCACCACGTTGAAGCTCGCGTTTTCAAGGATGTCTTCCCGCGCTACCGCACTATGAAGGGCTACCACGTTCCCCGTAGGGCTGGCTGGGACTGCCACGGGCTGCCCGTTGAGTTAGCTGTCGAAAAGGAACTTGGCTTTAGCGGCAAACAAGATATTGAAAAGTACGGCGTAGCGCAGTTCAACGCAAAGTGTCGCGAATCCGTTGAGCGGCACGTTGATGCCTTCGAAGCTATGACCACGCGCATGGGCTACTGGGTCGACATGCAACAGGCCTACCGCACTATGGACGCCAGTTATGTTGAAAGTGTTTGGTGGTCGCTCAAGACCATCTTCGACAAGGGACTGCTGGTTCAAGACCATCGGGTGGCTCCGTATTGTCCCCGTTGCGGCACTGGCCTCAGTGACCACGAGTTGGCCCAAGGCTACGAAACTGTCGTTGATCCGTCGGTCTATGTCCGCTTCCCGATTGCATCGGGCCCGATCAAAGATCAACACGGCGATGTCGCCCTGGCGGTGTGGACCACCACGCCCTGGACCTTGGTCTCCAACACGGCCGTAGCCGTCAACCCCGATGTCACCTACGTTCTGGTGCGCACTGCCGACGCCGAACAACTCATCATCGCCGAGCAACTGGTCACTGCTGTGGCAGGTGAAGATGCGCTCGAAGTTGCGCGCTACAGCGGTCGCGATCTTGAACACACGGCCTATATTCGCCCCTTTGACCTGGTGGAGATTCCCGATTCTCACTTTGTCGTGCTGGCCGATTACGTCACTACCGAAGACGGCACCGGCCTGGTACACCTAGCTCCAGCATTTGGTGCTGACGACTTGGCCGCCACCAAGATCTATGGCTTGCCGGTGGTTAACCCCGTGCGACCAGATGGACACTTCGAATCAAGCGTGCCCTTAGTGGGTGATGTTTTCTTCAAGGATGCTGACGAGCCGCTCGTAAAAGATCTCAAGGCCCGCGGCTTGCTGATTAAGCACGTGCCCTATGAACACTCGTACCCGCACTGCTGGCGATGCCACACTCCCCTGGTTTATTACGCGCAAATGTCGTGGTACATCCGCACGACCCAAATTAAAGACGAGCTCCTTCGCGAAAACGAAAAGACCAATTGGTTCCCCGCCACCATTAAGTGGGGCCGGTACGGCGATTGGCTACGCAACAACATTGACTACGCGCTCTCGCGTTCGCGCTACTGGGGAACGCCACTGCCGATTTGGGTCAACGACGAAGACCCTGAGCAGATGGTGGCCATCGGCTCCTTGGCAGAACTTGGCGAACTAGCCGGCGTCGAACTTTCCACCCTCGACCCACACCGACCCTTCGTCGATGACATTACGTTCACCAAGCCAGGTATTTCGGGAACGTTTAGACGAGTTCCTGAAGTCATCGACTGCTGGTATGACTCTGGTGCGATGCCGTTTGCCCAGTGGGGTGCACCGCATCAAAACAACGCCGAATTTCAAGCCAGCTACCCAGCCGACTTCATCTGCGAGGCCATCGACCAAACCCGCGGCTGGTTTTACACCTTGATGGCCGTGGGGACCTTGGTCTTTGACGAGTCCTCCTACAAGAACGTGGTCTGCTTGGGTCACATCTTGGATGAACAGGGTCGCAAAATGAGTAAGCACCTAGGCAACGTGCTTGAGCCCATTGCCTTGATGGATCAATACGGCGCTGATGCGGTGCGTTGGTTTATGGCTGCCGGTGGATCGCCATGGCAAGCCCGACGAGTCGGTCATGGCACGATGCAAGAAACCGTGCGCAAAGTTTTGCTCACGTACTGGAACACCGTTTCCTTCCAATCTCTCTATGCCCGCACCGCGCAGTGGAGCTACGGGGCCACTGCCCCATCGGCGCCCAAGGATCGCGATGTTTTGGATCAGTGGGTTTTGTCCTTAACGCACCGACTTGCCCGCGATGTTGATCAGGCCCTTGAACAATTCGACACGCAGCGAGCCGGACGCTTAATCGCCGAGTGCATTGATGCCTTGTCGAATTGGTACGTGCGTCGATCCCGCCGACGCTTTTGGGATGGCGACAACGATGCCTTGAGCACCTTGCATGAGGCATTGCAGATTGTCACCTTGGTCATGGCACCCTTCACGCCCTTCATTACCGAACAGGTGTGGCAAGACCTGTTCACGATCGGTGATGAGGACTCGGTTCACTTACAGACCTGGCCGGCAGTGGCCACCGACCTGATTAATGATCAGCTGGAAAATCACATGGAAACGGTCCGTCGAGTCGTCGAACTTGGGCGAGCCGCCAGGGCCGAATCTGGCGTGAAGACTAGGCAACCGCTAGCGCGCGCGTTGGTTGCTGCCCCCGAATGGGCCAGCATGGATCCAGCCCTGCACGAACAGGTGGCAGCTGAACTCAACGTCATCGCCGTGACCTCACTTGAGGCAGTAGATGCCGACTTGGTGGAAGTCAGCGTGAAGGCAAACTTCCGTGAATTGGGCAAACGCTTCGGTCAGCGAACGCCCATCGTTGCTAAGGCAATCGCTGACTTTGACGCGCTCGCCTTGACCACCGCCCTTCGCACGGGTACCACGAGCATTGATGTTGAGGGAAGTTCGGAATCAATCACCCTTGACGATGTCATCATCACCGAATCTCCCCGTGAAGGCTGGGCAGTTGCCAGCGATGATGGGGCAAGTTGCGCTCTAGACCTAACCCTGACCGATGATCTCCTGGCGGCAGGGCGCGTGCGTGAAGCGATCCGTGCCATTCAGGAAGGCCGCAAGAACCTCGGGCTTGATGTCTCCGATCGAATCGCCCTTGTCTGGTTCTCCGCCGATCCGGCAACGATTTCAGCACTTGAGGGCGGAAAAGAACTGCTCGCAGCTGAAGTCTTAGCAACCAGCATTGGTCAAGCAGACCAAGCACCGGTCAACGGAACAGCCTGTGAGGACTTAAACGCTGTGTTTGAAATTATCAAGACCAGCTTGGGTTAATACCTGTGGCTTGATCCGCCGAACCCTCACGCCCGAACCATTACTCAGCGGACTAACCCTGCTCAGGAGATGGGATAGGCGTGGACGGTGGCGGGCTGAAAGGTCCTGCCTCGGCCGGTGCGGACGGTGTTGAAACAGGGGGAAAGTTGTAACCCACCGGTGGTGGTTGAGGTGCGCCCTGTGGTGGTGCCGCAGGGGCAGCTGCTGGAGTGGGTGCTGGAGTGGGTACAGGAATCGGTACCGGAACAGCTTCGGGGGCCGCTGCAGCAGGTTGCGCTGGAGTGGCACCGGGGCCGACGAGAGCAGGCGCTGCAACGGGAACAGCTACCGGCTGTGCCGGGTTGGCAATGGCAGCTGGCGCACTGCTTTCCAAGGCTGAGGATGGATCTGCTCCGCCACGGGTTTCCAATTCACGCAGTTGGTTTTCAAAGTAGCCGCGCATCCGCGTGCGGTACTCGCGTTCAAAGTTTCTCAAATCTTCAACTCGGGCTTCCAATGCCGCCCGCTGGACTTGTGCATCACGTTCGGAGTTTTCCGCCTTGAGATGGGCTTCGCCAACGATGCGATCGGCCTCTGCGCGAGCCTGATTGACTAGGTCATCGGCAGTGCGCTGTGCAAGCTCTAGGACCCGTGCGGCCGAATCTGCTGCTGCACTCGGAGATTCAGAAACAACAGCTGCGGCTGGTACTGCGACGACGGCGGCCGGAACGGGCACTGGCTCTGGGGATCGAACAACTTCCATCTCGGGTGTTGGCGCAACGGGTGGAACCGGCTCGGAGACATTTGCCGCTGGGGCAACCTGGCTAGCCCGCTGACGAAGTTCCTCGTTTTCACGGAGCAGGCGAGCAAGTTCAGTTTCGATCTCATCAAGGAAGGCGTCAACTTCATCTTCGTCGTAGCCTTCGCGCAGGCGCACAGTTGTGAACTGCTTGTTGCGCACCTCTTCAGGAGTCAATGCCATGTGGTCACCTCTGAGCCGTTGGGGAAATTAGGCGTCAAGATTGACAATCGTAGCCGGTCGCCCCATAGAGCGCGCTAGCCCCTGTGGACCCACCCACCAAGCGCATAGTGCCTGATTAGATGAAAACCACCAGGCGCATCAAAATCGCCAGAATTAAAAAGAGCGCGAGAACTGACAGATCCAAGGCCACTCCACCAATGCGCAGCGGTGGGATCACGCGCCGCAGGGCCCGCACCGGCGGATCAGTGACCGAATAGATGCCCTCCAGCATCAGGAGCACGACGCCGGTGGGTCGCCAGTCCCGCGCGAACATGCGGACATAGTCAAAAACCACGCGCGAAATTAAAAGAAGGGAAAAGACAAAGAGAATGAAATAGAGGATCTGTCCGATGGCACTCACGCGCGTTCCTCCTTACAGATTCAGGCGCGTTGGTGAACCCACTTCGCCCCAATTACGACTGGTTAAAGAATCCGCCTTGAGCAAATTCGGCTCGGGCTTGCTCGGTCACGTCAACATTTGCTGGCGACAACAAGAACACCTTGTTAGTGATGCGTTGAATGGCACCACGCTGGGCGAAAACAAGTCCTGCCGCAAAGTCAACCAAGCGCTTGCAATCTGCATCGTCCATCTCGGTCAGATTCATGATCACTGGCGTACCTTCACGGTATTCCAGTCCGATTCCACGTGCATCGTTATAGGTGCGCGGAACCATCGTCGTGATGCGACCGGTATCGATGACAGCAGGAGTGGGACGTGAGGCGGGAACAACAGATGGCTCATAGTCACCGGTTGCACGAGAGGTCGGTCGCGGTGCTGGACGCTGCGCGACCACCGCACGCTCGTACTGGTCCATCGACGCATCGCTTTGCGAATACTCGTCGTACTGGTCCTCGCCCTCTTCAACCAGACCTAGGTAAACCGCCATCTTGCGCATGGCACCGGGCATTGGGGCGCTCCTCATACTCGACGTAGACGTTTTGGTCCGTGACGACCACGGATCTATCGCTCCTGAACCTACCCGACCTACGCACGGTTCCCGAGGATCGCGCTCCCGATGCGCACGTGTGTCGCACCGGCTGTGATGGCTGCTTCGAAGTCACCGGTCATCCCAGCTGAGATCCAGGCGGCGTTGGGGTACTGGCCAGCTAGGTCAAAGCTGATCTGCTGGAGGTCGGCAAAGGCTCGTTTCGGGTCCATGCCCAATGGGGCAACGGCCATTACTCCCTTCAGATCCAAGGTCTGGGTGGCCGCGATGGCATCTGCAAGGCCAAGCACCTGATCCCGCCGGCAGCCTCCCCGATCTGGGTCAGCGTCCAGACTGACCTGGATGAGGACCTTGAGCTTTTGAGAATGATTGAGCCAGGCTTGACGCATAGAAGCAACACGTGAAAAGGCCTTTACCAAATCGGGGCGATCCACCGAATGCACCACATCGGCCCAGGCAGCAATGGACTTGGCCTTATTAGTTTGCACTTGCCCAATGCAATGCCAGGTAAGGGCCAGATCAGTCAGGCCAGCTTGCTTAGTGCTTGCCTCCTGGTCACGGTTCTCGCCTACATCCCGCACGCCAAGTTCATGGAGCAATGAAACATCCGATGCTGGGTAGGTCTTAGTGACAACGATGGTGGTGACCTCACTGGAATCTCGCCCGACCAAAGCACAAGCAGCATCAATGCGTTGTTGAATTTCGTGCATACCTTGGCGAATCTGCTCTCGCCGATGCGTCTGCGCTTGGTCACCGGTCAAGGGCTTACCCATCAAAGGCCACCACAATCTGAATGCGCTGGACCTGATCCCCGCCGCGGGCCGAGTACAACTCTTGGGTTTGCAACGTACAACGCGCATCGTGTCCCACCACAGCTACCTGCGATTGCTGTAGCTGGTCAATCACGCCAAGAGCAATGCTGACCGATGGCTCCCCGTGGTCAGTGACTGATTGGGTGGCAGCGCAGACGGCTACCACCTGAGCTTGAACATCAATTCCGACGGGATAACAGGCACCGCAAATACTTGGACCCACCCAGGCTCGCAGGTTGGATGCCCCGGCAGCGACCAAGGATTCGATCGTGGCCGGCACTACTCCGGCGACAAAACCCTTCCAGCCGGCATGAATCACCGCTGTCAGCGGCAGATCGTGGTCCCACAACACAACAGGAACGCAATCGGCGGTACGCACGAGCAATGAAACTGCTCCCCCGGTGGCAACCATTGCATCGGCTGACTGCGTGATCGCCGGATCACTGTCCGGCATGACCTGTCGAATCGAGCAACCGTGCACCTGATGCATTCGTTGAATCGGAGCAATTCCGGGCAGAAGCTGCGACAAGTCAGGGTCATCGCCTGCTCGTCTATCAATACAAAAGATCGTGCGCTTGTCCTGAGTCAGAACTTCCCAGGGGCGCACGATCTTTTGTTCGCTTGAACTGTGGCTACATCGACGAGTTAGGACTTCAACCAGTCTGGAATGTCCAGGTCGTCGTCAAAGTCGTCAAAGGCCACGACCTTCTTGGGCGGCAACGATTCTGATGATGAACCTGAGTCCGAAGATGTGTTAGGAGCATCGTCGTAGGTGACACCAGTTGAACTGGTAGCCGGCGCTGCTGAAGTGCGGGCAGTGCGGGCAACCGGAGTGGTCCGAGGCAACGGACGTCCACCATCGAATCCAGCAGCGATAACGGTCACGCGAACCTCATCACCCAGCGAGTCATCAATGACTGCGCCGACGATGATGTTGGCGTCGTTGTGGGCTGCTTCGCGAACCAGTTCAGCGGCTTCACGGATTTCATGCATTCCGACATCGGAGCCACCAGAGAAGGAAAGAAGCACGCCACGGGCGCCCTCGATGGAAGCTTCCAACAAGGGGTTCGAGATAGCAGCTTCAGCAGCTTCGCTGGCGCGGTTTTGTCCGCGAGCCGATCCGATACCCATCAAGGCTGAGCCAGCGCCCAACATCACGGACTTAACGTCAGCGAAGTCAAGGTTGATCAGGCCAGGAGTGGTAATCAGGTCGGTGATGCCCTGAACGCCGGAGAGCAAAACATTGTCTGCCTCTTTGAATGCTTCAACCAGCGAAATGTCGCGGTTGCTGATGTGCAGCAAGCGGTCGTTTGGAATAACGATCAAGGTGTCAACTTCGTCGCGCAATTCCTCAACACCGGTCTCAGCGTGAACTTGACGACGACGACCTTCAAAGGTGAACGGACGAGTGACAACACCGACGGTCAGTGCACCAAGGCTACGCGCGATGGAGGCCACAACGGGTGCTCCACCAGTTCCGGTTCCGCCACCTTCACCAGCGGTAACGAAGACCATGTCAGCACCCTTGAGTACTTCTTCGATTTCTTCGCGTGCTTCTTCAGCGGCCTTGCGACCAACTTCAGGATCGGCGCCAGCACCAAGACCCTTGGTGATGTCGCGACCGATGTCGAGCTTGACATCAGCATCACTCATCAACAGAGCTTGTGCGTCGGTGTTAATAGCGATGAACTCAACGCCCTTAAGACCGACATCGATCATGCGGTTGATGGCGTTAACACCACCACCACCAATTCCAACTACCTTGATAAGAGCCATGTAATTCTGCGGAGCTGCCACAGCGCACGCCTTTCGTGAAGTCTCGATCATGTTTCGAGGGCAGATACAAACGGACCCTAACCCTCAAGTTAAGGGTCAAAGTTACGTCAACTCGACGTGCACGGACTTTAGACGTAAGGCATAAGCAGGTTCAACCCGACCTGAAAAATAACTATAAAACTTTCACAACCCTCAAGTCTTCCCAGATGCTCAAACGCTTCCCGCCAGGTTCAATCTCAGGTTCAGACTTACGCGTGAGCCACGCACGAGACCAGCCCACTGCAAGGGTGCGAATGATGGCGGCATTCGTTGGATCCGGAACTCCACCACACAGCAGTCGACAGGTCAGATCTGATTTCGTCCCCTCCACATCACAGTGTCGCCCGGTGGTCAATTGAATGCCGGCGAAGGGTTGAGACTGCTCCATCAACCACCGAGCAGTGGCTGCTTTTCCATTGCAGCGACCAGCTGAGGCAGCCACCGTACGTACCGGAATTCCGCGTTCACTGAGTGCATCAAATCCTGGTTGCATGATGTTTTCAATACTTCCGTTGGCATCTATCAGCAAAACTCCTACCACCGGCTGGGCTCGCTCAATCATTTCTTTTGCCACCACCATCGCCACAGCTCCCCCAGCTGAATGCCCCATGACCACTACAGGGAGATCAGCTGGTTTCAGGCCCTGTACTTCATCGCCTACGGCGCGCATCAGGTCGCGGTCATTGAGACCGCCCTTAGCCCGTGACTTCAAGTACGGACGCACCACCCACATGCCCGCATCAATCAGCGTCGTCGTGAGCTCATCTAACGCATCGGGTTTGCGGCCAAAGCCGTGGAAGAGCACAACACAACCAATGGGTTCTTGGGGTGAATCAATCGTGATGGGAACATCGGGAAGGTTCAGACCAAGAGCGGCATTGCGCGCGGTGAAATTAAGTACCTCAGATGTTTGCACGCAACTACCCCTTAGTCACTGGAAGATCGGGTGAACTCACGTCATAAACACTTGCTCGACGCCCGAGCAAGACGGACAAAACTTGTGCCTTGCGAGCCGAATCGACTGCACTGCCCCATCGAATGGTTTTACCCGAGGTCAGTACCAGTGTGATGTTCTCCCCGCTGCGATATTCCACTCGCGAAATGGCTTTCCGCACCTTGGAGGGCAGCGCTCGATACACGGTGAGGCAATCCACGATGGCGCTCTGGCGCGCGGATGTGCTCTGCGCGTCAAAAGATGGGATCAGGACAACCTTCGTGGCCCCCTTCTTGGGGCGATTGACCGAACCGAAAATCACTCCATCAGCATCGGCCCGGCGAATCTTTCCACCGGTGGTGACATTGGCTGCCACTGTTCGATCACGAACACTGATCTGCACGGTGTGGGGCCACCGACGCTGAACTGACACTGCGGTCACGTCAGGAACTGATTCATTGATCGCTGAGGTAATGGCCACAACATCAACGCGGGCCAGGGTCTGCCCAAGCCGAACATCGGCCACGTCCCTAATGCGTTGCGCGGTCACTGAGTTTGTCCCTGAAACCCTTACATCAGAAACGCTGAATACCCCGGTGAAGTTAATGACAAGAAATATGCCCAATCCGCCCAGTCCGGCCAGAATCAAGCCAGCAACTGTTGTCTTCTTCACTGGCTGGCTCGAGCTGTTAGGCCGGCAAGAACCTCTGGCCCGATCAAGGTGATGTCCCCCGCACCTAAGGTCATCACGACATCGCCCGGCTGGACTAGGTCAACCAGTGTTGGCGCAACCGCACTCCACGATCCAACGAAGTTCACATCCGCAGCGCCGTGTTTGCGTGCTGCATCGGCCACGGCAGAACCACCAGCGCCGGGAATAGGGTCCTCACCGGCGGCATAGACCTCCATCACAACGAGTGCATCAGCCACAGCTAGGGCCGCGCCGAACTCATCCATCAGCGCCGCTGTTCTGGAATAGCGGTGCGGCTGGAAGGCCACCACCAGGCGACCGGATTTGACCACATCGCGAGCGGCTAACAGCGTTGCCGTGATCTCCGTGGGGTGATGGGCGTAGTCGTCAAAAATGCTGACCCCAGCGGCCGCACCCTTTGGCTCAAACCGTCGACGGGTTCCGGTAAAGGTGCCCAATCCTTCAATCAGTCCTGCGGCGGGAAGGCCCAAAGACAAGCCAGCGGCCAAGGCTGCACCTGCGTTGAGCACGTTGTGGTGGCCAGGAATTTGCAAGTTCACCCCGCCAATGCGAATACCATGCCAACTGGCTTCAAAACTGCACGTTCTACCCGAAAGTATCTCTGCCGAGATCCGCAGATCGCAGTCCGGACTTTGGCCGTAGGTAACAACGTTTACACCAGCAGTTTTAGCCGTGTCAATCAGACGCTGACCACCGGCATCATCGGCGCAGACCACGGCGAAACCATCAGATGGAATTGCCTTTGCAAAATCAAGGAATGCCTGATCAACCTGTTCTTGTGATTGATAGAAGTCAAGGTGATCAAGCTCAATATTGGTCACGATGGCGTTCGTAGGAGAAAGCAGAAGAAATGACCCATCGCTTTCGTCTGCCTCAGCGATGAAGTGTTCGCCGCTTCCATTGTGAGCATTGGCGCCCGATTCATTCAGGTCACCACCGATGGCAAATGAGGGATCAACCCCAAGATGTTGCAAAGCAACTGTGAGTAAGGACGTGGTTGTGGTTTTGCCATGGGTGCCGGCAACAGCAACCGAGTTCGATCCCTGCAACAACTGCGCCAGTGCCTCGGCGCGCTTAATTACTGGGATACCCGCTGATTTAGCGGCTTGGCATTCAACATTGTCTGCGCGAATGGCGCTTGAAATGACGACCTCATCTGCGCCCTCAACATTTTGTGATGCATGGCCGATGAAAACGTCAATTCCTAATGCGCGCAGCGAGGTCAAAGCCCGGCCATCCTTCAGGTCACTGCCACTGACTTCGAACCCACGAGCTCTCATGATGCGGGCAATTCCGCTCATGCCGGCGCCGCCGATTCCGATGAAGTGCACGTGCCTCACGCCGCACCTCCCGGTAGGACTACATCGAGAATGAACCGGGCGAACACCTGATCAGCGCGCCTTCGACCTAACGTTGCAGCCGCTGCGCCCATGGTTGCAATTCGCTGGGAATCTTTCATTAACGGAACAATACGTTGACGAACTGCCGAAGCGGTAAAGCTCGCATCATCAATAACTAGAGCCGCTCCCGCGGTGGTCAAAGATTCGGCGTTCCATTTTTGTTCGCCATTGCCGATGGGCAGCGGTACCAAAACCGACGGCAGTCCAACGGCTGAAACTTCGGCGCAGGTCATAGCCCCTGAGCGGCCCACCACTAGGTCAGCCACCGAATAGGCCAGATCCATCCGATCGATGTACTCAACGACGCTGACCACGCCGCTGTCGGCTTGTGCTCGAGCCTGGGCATAACCCTTAACCCCAGCTGAGAGCAACACTTGGATTCCGGCCGACCCGTAGGAACCCTGAGCTCCCAACATTGCTGAGGTGATGCGCGCGGCCCCAAGGGATCCACCAAAAGCCAAGATCACCGGTCGATCATCGAGACCGAAATATTCGCGGGCCTGTGCTCGCATCGCATCACGATTTAGCTCACTGATGGCTTTGCGCAACGGCATCCCCACCACGTGAGCATGAGCAAGTTTTGTTCCCGGCAAGCCGGTGGCCACATGCTCTGAGATGCGAGCACCAAGCCGGTTTGCATAGCCAGGATGAACATTGGCCTCATGAATGACGATAGGAAGTTTGGCCTGGCGTGCTGCAAGGTAGGCAGGAACGCTGACGTAACCCCCGAAGCCAACCACCACATCAATGGAGCGAGAACTAATCACTTGCTCAACTTTTTTCACCGACGAGCGCAAACGTGGTCCAAGGGTCAAAAAATCTAGGCTCGGCTTTCGCGGCAGACTTACTTTTTCTATGTATTCCAGGTGATAACCGCGCTGCGGCACAAGACGTGCCTCTAATCCATCAGCGGTACCCAGCATGGTGATTTCGCAGTTAAATCCATGGCTTTGAGTTAACTCCACTAAGGCATCAGCTGTGGCTAGTGCAGGTTCAACGTGTCCTGCGGTTCCTCCACCTGCAAGGAGTACATGAATCGCTGGCACGATGGATTACGACCCCGACTCAGGCACCGCATGCAGGGCAGCATTGGAGTTCGACCCCGAACGAGCATCCGAGAAGAATCGACGCCACGGATTGGGTCCACGCATTTGAAGCGCGACCACAGCGTCGGGTTCTCGGCGCGAAAACGCCATGAGCATGCCAATGGCCGCCATCGTCGGGATCAGCGCTGAACCTCCATAGGAAACCAACGGCAGCGGAATACCGGTGATGGGCAAGAGCCCAAGCACAGCACCAACGTTGACTACGGCTTGAATCAAAATCCAGGTGACTGCACCGGCGGCGGCAAGGCGAACGAAGGTGTTCTTCGTGCGAATGGCAATGACCAGTCCCGAAACACATATCGCGGCTAATAACGCAAGCACAACCAAGGTTCCAAACAGACCTAGCTCTTCGCCAATGATCGCGAAAATAAAGTCAGTGTGTGCGTCTGGCAGGTCTCCCCATTTTTCTCGACTCGCACCAAGGCCTACGCCCCACCATCCACCGGATGCAAGGGCGTACGTGCTGTGCAGAGCTTGCCAACCGGCGCCCAATGGATCCGAACTTGGATCAAGCCAGCTTTGGAATCGTTGTCTGCGATAGCCATGAGACAGGGACAAGATCGAAGCCGCACCAAGTCCTAGTCCAATCACGATCGCCAATACCCGCATCGGAATCCCGGCGAAGAACAACAGTGCACCGGTAATGGCCATCAACACCAGGGACGTTCCAAGGTCGCCGCCAGCTAGGACAAGAAGCAAGAAGCCAACGGCCACAAGGCCGAGTCGCTTGATGACGTAGATCCAGTCCTCGCCGCGAGTCTCTTTGAGCGCCAACAGGTGGGCGCCCCACACGATGAGGGCAAACTTGGCAAATTCAGAGGGCTGGATCCTGATCGGACCGCCAAAATCGATCCAGTTGCGGTTGCCGTTTACCGACTTACCTAGGCCTGGCACGAACACCAGCATTAACAATATGAACGCCAGCACCACCAGAAACAGGGCTGTTCGTCGATAGAACTTCACCGGAGCACGCGAGAGCCCCACCATGATCGGCAACCCGATGGCCACCCACATTAGCTGTTTCAAAGCTACGGCGAACGAAGATCCATTAGCGGCATAGGAAGTCACACTCGATGCCGACAGGACCATCACTAAGCCAAGGACGAGCAACAAAGTCGTAGCGCCGATGATCAAGTAGTACGGCGCTAACGGCCGCAGAAAATATGAAAAGCGACCATCGTGTACTTGGTGCGAAGTTTCAACTTCGGTTTGAGAATCAATGCTCATGGTGTCATCGCCAAAACTAAGTCAGCAAAAATTTGTCCACGTTGGTGATAGTCAAGGAAGCGATCCATTGATGCACACGCAGGAGCTAACAGCACCGTCGATCCTTCGATGGCGTGCTTGCGCGCAACCTCAATGACGCCCTGCATTAACTCCACAGCACTAGTTTCCACGGCATCAGCATCGATAATGGGCACATCGGGTGCGTGTCGGCGCACCGCGGCAGCGATCTGATCACGATCAGTTCCAATGACAATGACAGCCCTTAATCGTGATGCCGCTGACTTGACCAATTCATCAAAATCTGCGCCCTTGGCTAACCCACCAGCGATCCAGACAACATCGGAATAACTAGCCAAGGCTGCAGCCGCGGCATGCGGGTTCGTTGCCTTTGAGTCATCGACCCAGCTCACCCCATTGATGGTTGCCACCACGTGCATGCGGTGCGGTTGCGGCCGCCAGGCCCGCAAGCCATCGGCAACAGATTGCGGCGCAGCACCAAAAGCTCGAACCAGCGCTGCAGCCGAAAGGGCATTGGCCACCGTATGAGCCGGCGGATCACCAAGGTCAGAAATGTTCGCAAGTTCGGTGGCATGTTCGCGACGGTTATCTTCAAATGCGCGATCGAGCAGCACACCATCGACAACACCAAGTTCACCCAGTGCCGGCACTCCTAACGTGGTACCTATTGCGCGGCACCCATCTTCAACATCTGCCTGCTCAATCAACTGCCTGGTGATCGGATCCTCAGCCCGATAAATACACGCACGAGTTGTTCTCTCGAAGATGCGCGCCTTGTCGGCTGTGTAAGAGGCCATATCTCCATGCCAATCCAAGTGATCGGCTGCAATGTTCAAAATCGCTGAAGCCAACGGTCGCATCACCGCGCTTCGGTGCAATTGAAAAGATGAAAGTTCCAGTGCGATGACTTCATAGGGGTTCTCGTTGTCGATGGCCTCAACGATGGAATGGCCAACATTTCCCACCGCAAGTGCTCGACGCCCATCCGCCAACAACATTGATTCAGCCATGGTGACCGCAGTAGTTTTGCCGTTAGTCCCAGTCAATGCCAGCCAGGCCGGCCCAACGCCACTGTGCTGCTGCTGCAAGATCCACGCAAGATCAAGTTCACCAAATACCGGCACCTGCAATGCCACAGCGGTTTGAACGATGGGCGCATCTGGGCGCCATCCGGGCGAGACAACGACCAGGCTGGCTTCAACCACAGCGCCAATCTCGTCATCATCGGCCCGATAACCCATGCTCACGAGCTCTTCGCGCGCTGTTGAATCTGAATCCAACGTGCGGTCAACGATGTGAACGCTGGCCCCGCGCGAAGCCAACGCTTTGGCTACCGCGATCCCCGTAACGCCAGCGCCTGCAACGACCACTTTTTGCGCTGACCAATCAAGGTCAAGCGATGGGGGAAGGTGTGGGTGGTTCATCCGCGAACTCGAACCCATTCGTAATAGAACAATGCCAAGCCAACGCCAACACACAAACCGGAAATGATCCAGAAACGAATGACGATGGTCACTTCGGCCCAGCCAAGAAGTTCGAAATGATGCTGGAGCGGTGCCATTTTGAAAATTCGTTTTCCGGTGAGTTTGAACGAACCCACCTGCAAAATCACCGACATCGTGATGATGACAAACAAGCCACCTAGCGCAAGCAACAAAATCTCAGTGCGACTCATAATGGCTAGTCCTGCGATGGCGCCACCGATCGCCAACGACCCGGTGTCCCCCATGAAGATTTGCGCTTTGGGCGCATTCCACCACAGGAAGCCAAAACAGGCGCCGGTAAATCCGGCAGCCAGCACAGCTAGATCAAGCGGATCTCGCACTGCATAACAGTGCGCGCCAGGACTGATCACACAGCCTTGGCCAAATTGCCAGACACCAATCAAGGTGTAGGCGGCAAAGGTCATCATGGCCGCCCCAATGGCCAAACCATCCAAGCCATCAGTCAGATTCACCGCATTGGATGCCGAGACCACTAACAGCAAGGCCCACAAGATAAACAGAGCCGCTGGCAGCACCAGTGGCGTATCGCGGATAAAGGAAATAGCTCGAGAGGCCGGCGTTAGGCCCTCAGCATCAGAAAAATGCAAAGCCAAGATTGCAAAGGCAACACCGATCACGACCTGTCCACCAAATTTAGTACTTGCCCGCAAACCCGTTGAGCGCCGTTTGAAGATCTTGATGTAGTCGTCGGTGAAGCCAACCACACCTAGGCCAATAACTAGGAAGAGGAAGAGTGCACCGGATGCAGTCGGTGGCGTCCCACGCACGATGTGTGCGCCGGCATAACCGGCAAGAACTGAGATGATCACGGCAAGGCCGCCCATCGAAGGTGTTCCCTTTTTGCTCTCATGATCTGGGTACAGCAGGTCACCAGATTCGCGGATGGCCTGTGAATAGCCGCGGCGATTCAGCAGGCGCATCAACCAAGGGGTTCCAAAAAGTGAAACAATCAGCGCAATTCCGGCCGAGAGAACAATCAACTTCACTGGGCATCACCAAGCAATGATGTGGCGACCACTTCAAGGCCAATTCCACGTGATGCCTTAATCAAAACCACATCTCCCGGTTGAACAAGTTCCCTAACAAGATCTGTTGCCGCTGACGCATCGTGCGCCAAGTGCACTGCGACTTGACCCGCCCCAGAGGTTGCAATCCCCTGAGCAATCTGATCGCCCACTGAACCTACCGCGACAACCCACGCCGGACCGGCTTTGCCGACGGCAGTTCCTAAATCCTGATGGGCCTGTTGCGAGAGTTCCCCTAACTCGAGCATCTCTCCTAGGACGATGCCAAAGCGACGAGTCGTTGCGATGTCTTGCACAGCTTGCACAGCCACGGCCATCGAATCGGGGTTGGCGTTGTAAGCATCGTTGATCACCGTGACCCCGGACCGATTGGTCATCACTTCCATCCGCCAACGACTTCGCGGACCGGCAGCACTTAAGGCCGTGGCAATGCGCTCTGCTGACATACCTGATTCAGCCGCCACCGCTGCAACGGCCAGCGCGTTACTTATCTGGTGACGACCAAGAACTTTCAAGTCCACGCGCGCTGGACTTTGACCCTGGATGCAGAGGTCGAAATGTGCAAAACCCTCAGAATCAATCTCGCTACTGCTCGCAAAGGCAAGGTTGTCCGGATCTGAACCAAAGAAGACACTGCGCGCTTGAGTTCGAGAGGCCATCGCACGCACGCGATCATCATCGGCATTCAAGACTGCGATTCCACTGGGTGAAAGCGCTACAACAATTTCACCCTTGGCTATGGCCGTGGTCTCAAGGTCACCAAATTCGCCGAGGTGAGCGGCACCAACATTGAGAACCATGGAGATATCTGGGGGTGCGATGGAACACAACCACTCAAGGTGACCCAGTCCACGAGCCCCCATTTCAAGAATCAAGTACTGGGTGGATTCATTTGCCCGCAAAACCGTTAAAGGCAAACCAATTTCATTGTTGAACGAACCTGGTGGCGCGATAGTGCTGCCGTGCGTTTCCAAGACAGCGGCCAACAAATCTTTGGTTGAGGTCTTTCCTGAAGAACCCGTAATCGCGATAACCGTGCACGTGGGCTTAACCGCCAAGATGTTGAACCGCGCTAATGCAGATGCGGCCGCGGTTGTGTCTGCGACCAAGACATGTGGGGCCCAGACAGGGCGCGAAACCAAAGCCAAAACCGCTCCACCAGCGAAGGCCTGCTCAACAAAATCATGGCCATCAACATTTTCACCAAAAAACGCGATAAACAGATCGCCTGGGGATAGGTCACGCGAATCGATACGGGCTATTCCTGAGACAACGATGTCGCCATCGGCCGCCGAGCTAACAGTCCCGCCAACTATTTCGGCAATCTGAGCCGCCGTTAACGAAATCACTGCGCACCACCGAGAAGCTGGGTCACGACGAGTCGGTCATCAAAAGCAGTCACGACAGATGCCACCTCTTGCCCACTTTCATGACCCTTTCCTAACACGGCAACAACCCCATCGGGCTGTGCCAAGTCAATAGCTTGCTGAATGGCCAATCGCCGATCAGCTACTTCAGTCAACGAGACTTCATGGTCAACACTTGCCGCCCCGGCCATGACTTCGGCTCTGATGGCAGCTGGATCTTCACTGCGCGGATTGTCGTCGGTAATGACCACCACATCCGATAGCCGAGCAGCCGCAGCTCCCATTAACGAACGCTTGGTTGTATCGCGATCACCCCCACAACCAATGACTGTGACCAACCGGCGCGCTCCAGCGATCACCCGCAGTTCGGCCACAACCCGCTCGACCGCATCAGGGGTATGGGCGTAATCAACGAAGGCTTCAATATTGCTGTGCGCTGAGGTAATGCGTTCAAGGCGACCTGGAACAGCAACCAGCGAGCCAACACCGATAGATGCCAGCTCGCCGGCGACCCCGACCTGAACTGCTAGCTCAATGGCTAAAGCTGCGTTACGCACATTCCACGAACCAAGCATGGGCGTGGTGACCTCAAGGCTGCTTCCAGCCAAAGCCAAGACTGCACTTTGCCCGTGCGCATCGCCGCGGGCCGCAGTCAAAGTGGCCACATGGTCGCCGTCAAGCAATCCCGCAGGGGCGATGACCGTTAACGGGATGCTGGCTTGATCAATGAGTTTGGTACTCCACGGTTGCGATGCATCGGCGGTGAGCACGACCACCCCTGAGCGGGCATGTTCAGGCGTAAAAGCCATGGCCTTTGCCTGAAAGTATTCATCCATGCCCTTGTGAAAGTCCAAGTGATCTTGGGTCAGGTTGGTGAAGCCCATAACATCGAAAATCAATCCGCCGACTCGCCCCATCACTAACGCGTGACTGGAGACTTCCATCACGACAGCCTCAACTCCACGCTCAGCCATGACGCCCAGCAGGGCATATAGGTCGGTTGCCTCAGGAGTGGTGCGAATACTGTCAATATTTTGACCATCAATGGTGGTGGTGATCGTTCCGATCAATCCCGTCTTCTTGCCTGCGGCGCGCATAGCCGCATCGACCATGTAAGCGGTCGTGGTCTTTCCGTTTGTGCCCGTGATACCAATCAGGCTCAGGTTGTTTGCTGGGTCGCCGTAAACCCTTGATGCGGCTTTACCCAACACGGCCCGCACATCACTGACCACGATGTGTGGAACATCCGCAGCAGCGGCCACACTTTGACCATGCTCATCGGTTAAAACCGCAATTGCTCCGGCCTTGAGCGCGGATTCTATGAATGCTGAACCATCAAAACGCTCCCCCGAGAGGGCGACAAAAACATCTCCGGCCACCACCGACCGCGAATCATGCGTGATACCGAGTACCTCAAGGTCATCACCGACCAAGACCCCGCCACAGGATGCGGCAACGATGGATAGCAACACTGGCTGCTGCGTCGCAGGACGCAAGGGCAGTGCCGTCGGCGCAGACATGGGAGTCCTACTTTGAACAGGCTGAGCTACGGCTCAGGAGTTGAAGGGTCAATGCACTCACCAGGTCAGACGCAATTTGGGTGCTGGAGTTCCCGTGGGAGGAATGCGCAGTTCCTGCAGGGCAAAGGACATCACGCGTTTAAAGACCGGACCACCAAGGCGTCCGCCGTAGTGTCCGCGCTTGGGAGCTTGCAACGTCACCGAAACCACCAGTTGCGGATTGTCAGCCGGTGCGAAGCCGATAAAGGATGCGGTGTAACCGCGGTAGCAACCACAGGTGGGGTCCACTCGGTTTGCCGTACCGGTCTTACCGGCTACGCGGTAGCCAGGGATGCGAGCCATTGGCGCGGTGCCTTCGTCGCTGACCACCGATTCCAACATGTCCGACACGGTGCGGGCAGTTTGTGGTGACACCACTTTGACACTCGGTGATGCAGGAGCAGCGACAAACTTTCCATCATTGCCGACCGTGCCAGCAACCAATCGAGGTTGCACGCGCACTCCCCCATTGGCAATGGTGGCGAACACGGAGGTTGCTTGAAGCGAGTTCAAGGACAAACCTTGTCCGAAGGCAATGGTGGGGAACGACGTGCCAGACCACTGATTCAGGTCGGGCAATAGCCCACGACTTTCACCAGGGAAGTTCAATCCCGTCGGCTCAGCGATTCCAAATTTCTTCAAGTAGCCGTACAACGTCGATGAGCCAATTTTTTCTGACGCTTCAATCGTGCCGATATTGCTCGACTTGGCCAAAACTCCAGCGAAGGTTAGGTGCAAGGTTCCGTGTTTGTCATGATCGTGGAACACACTTCCACCACGGCTCAACGTGGGCGGGACAGTGATCTTGGAATCGGCTTTAAGGGCGCCTTCTTCAATCACCGCGGCCGCGGTCATGATTTTGCTCGTCGATCCTGGCTCATAAATGTCGGTTACCGCGCGATTGCCTCGGTTGCCCGGCTTAGAAGCTGACGCCTTATTGGGGTTAAACGTCGGTGCCGTGGCCATCGCCAAAATATTGCCGGTGCGCGGATCCATCACGACAACGGTTCCACTTTCAGCACCAGTCTCGGCGACCTTGGCAGCAATGGCTTGTTGCGCGACCCATTGGATATCTCGGTCAATGGTTAAGCGAACATCGCTTCCATCAACGGCTGGCGTGAGGTTGTCAGTGCCCGATGGGATTTGACGCCCTCCAGCACCGACTTCAAAAGTTTGCTTGCCAGAAGTTCCACCCAGCGTGTTTTGAAGGGAAAGCTCCAAACCACCCAGCCCAGATCCGCTGGCCCCAACAAAGCCCACAAGGTTGGCCCCGACTTGTCCGGCCGGATACACGCGAGTGCTGGTTGCTTCGGAGAAGATTCCAGCCAACCGCAAAGCCTTAACCGCGTCCCAGGTTTTGGGCGTAATGGACTTGGTGACGTAGATGAATCGACGATTGCCGGTGAGACGAGCTTGAATGTTTCCTACCGACTTACCCAACAAGGGTGCTAAGAGCTGTGCCGTGGCGCGTGGATCCTTAATCAACGTTTGATCAGCCGTGACATTTCTGGCCTGCACCGTAAGCGCAAGAGCAACACCGTTGGCATCGGTGATCGTGCCCCGAGTTGCAGGAATAACACTGGTGACCTCACGCGATGCCGTGGCAGCACCGGCATAGGTAGGAGCGGTCAACGCTTGAACATCAATGAGCTTGATGACGAAAACAACCAAAATTATCAGCGCAAAACCACCGGCCAACCGAAGTCTGCGTTGCGGATTTGCCGGCTTGGGCTGAGCGGTCGAACGTGGTTTGCGAGGCGGGCCAGGAGGAACCTGCCCAGCGCGATTGCGCGGTGGCTGCAACGTTGTACTCATCGGCCCGTCCCCGGTGTCGAAGCCTTGACTGGTGTCGCAGCCTTGGCAGGTGTCGAAGCCTTGACTGGTGTCGCAGCCTTGGCAGGTGTCGAAGCCTTGACTGGTGTCGCAGCCTTAACAGCAGGAGCAGAGCTCGCGGCTCTAGCAACTACCGGCTTTGGACCAGCTTTAGCCGGCGTCGGCGTTCCCAGAATCTTTCCATCACTTAGGCGTAGAAATACTGGCGATGTACTGGGCACCATGCCTAACGCACGAGCCTTCTGCTCGAGTACAACCGGTGATTCTTGAACTCCTACCTTTTGAATCAGCGCTTGCTCTTCTTGACTCAACGCATCTGTTTGCTTGCGCAAGTCGTGAATAACAAAAGAGTTTTGAGAAGTAATCGTGTTGAGCAATAGCGAGCCAATCAAACCCATGGTCAACACCGCGGCCAACAAGATCACGTAGGGCTTACGTGGAGCACTTGAGCGAGTTGTTGCCAGAACACGGAGGTTGACCCGTGGCGCTGCCGGAGCGACCTCTACCTCAGGCTGGCGCTGCTGCGGGATCGCGGCCACGCGCGCGGTGGCACTCATGCGGCAACCCGAATTCGTTGGGCCGCCCGAAGCCGAGCTGGCGCCGAACGGGGATTGCGTGCAAGTTCTTCATCGCTGGCCACTTCGGCCTTGCGAGTAAGCATGGTCAATTCCGGTCCGTGGCCGGGTAACTCAACGGGCAATCCACGCGGAGACGTGCTCTTGGCCCGTTCAACCAACGCCGACTTCACAATGTGATCTTCGAGTGACTGATACGACATCACCACGATGCGACCATTGACTGCTAGCGCATCAATGGCTGCCGGAATGGCCGCTTCCAAGGCTGCTAACTCGCCGTTTACTTCAATGCGAAGGGCCTGGAAGGAACGCTTGGCTGGATGCCCACCCGTTCGACGAGCTGCCGCTGGGATAGATGAACGTACGACTTCGGCTAACCGCGCGGTGGAGGTAAAAGGTTCGCGATCACGTTCGGTCACAATGCGATCGGCAATACGCTTTGCAAAACGCTCATCACCGTAATCGCGTAAGACCTTTGCCAAGTCGCCCGCCGAATAGGTATTGACAACCTCTTCGGCGGTAAGGCTTTGCGTGTTGTCCATCCGCATGTCCAACGGTGCATCTTGTGAATATGCAAATCCGCGATCAACATCATCGAGTTGCATGGACGACACACCAAGGTCAAACAAGATGCCATGAACGTGTGCGATTCCCAGGTCAGCTAGCACCTGCGGCAGTTGGTCATAAACCGCGTGAACCAATGTCGTTCGCTCTGCAAAGGGTGCTAAGCGCTTTCGGGAAATTTCAAGAGCAACGGGGTCGCGATCTAGACCCACCAGATGCACCTGCGGGAAGGACTGCAAAATCGCTTCGCTGTGCCCGCCCAAACCCAAGGTCGCATCCACGGCAACTGCATCATCTGCCTCAAGGGCTGGGGCCAACAGAGCTAAACAACGCTTCAGGAGGACAGGCTCATGCGTGAAGTTGTGCACTGCACTCATGACATCCCCTAGCTGCTCGACCCGAACTCCCCTGCCGCAGTGCAGGTGAGGTGCTGCTGTGTTGCTGTCGTGCTGTTGCTTTCCTGTGTTCCGGTCCCTACCCGCTTAGTGGGGACCTGGCGCCGGGGAAGTGGCGTCAGGGCAAGCGGGCGGGGGCCGCAAAACAGGATTTATGTCGGCGGAAGTACTCCTTCTGAAATTTGAGAGAACGCAGGTTCCTTCTGAGTCAAATATTCGTTCCAGGTAGTCAGGTCCCAAATTTCCAAATGAGTGTTATTGCCGATCACGACAAGTTCTTTGGTCAAGTGCGCGTAGTCACGCAATTGCGAAGGCACCGTGATGCGCCCCTGCTTGTCGGGAATTTCATCCGATGCACCGGAGAACAGCACACGGTTGTAATCGCGGGCGTTCTTTGAGGTGACGGGAAGTTTGCTGAGCTCTTCGGTCATGGCGTTGAAGCGCTCTTGCGGGTAGATATACAAACAGCCCTCTTGACCCTTGGTCAGGACAACTCCAGGCGCGAGTGCATCGCGGAATTTGGCTGGAAGGATCATGCGGCCTTTGTCATCAAGGCGGGGAAAGTGCTGGCCTAGGAACATAAACGACACTGGCAGCGACCTCCCCTTCGCAAAATCGGCTCTCGCAGAGCCGGACTTTTCTCGATCCCCGGTCGCCAACCCCCACGGTCAACGGCTCGGTTCTGTGGTGCGAATCGCCACTTTACTCCACTTTGCTCCAAATGCAAGCACTTTTCACCACTTTCTTTCCCCCATGCCCCACTTTCTTGATCGCACCCTCCACCTAAGGCAGGAAGGCCTGACCCAGATGGACTCCGCCCTCGCGCTTGCGGGTTAGCCAGTTCTCCGCCCACCCGGGCCAGGCCCAGCGACTTGGGGCAAGATGTCCACTTACCTGTAGAGGCCTTTTGGAGGAACTGTGACGCTGTTTCCTGGTGGCGATTCGCTCAACATCGCTCACGGCATTGGTGAATTCGCCACTGCCCAGCCGCACACCACGGCGATCATCGATGGTGACCGGACGTGGACCTACGAACAGCTTGATGCGCGCACCAACCAGGTGGCCCATCTGATCGCCAGCATTGGACTGCCTGCGAAGGCTCCCGTTGCCATCTTGTTGGGCAACCGCGGCGAATACATGGAACTTGCAGCTGGCCTTGCGCGCGCAGGTCACCCCTTCGTTCCGCTCAACCCGCGCATGAGCGCCAGCGAAGTCGACTACATCATGAATCACTCTTCGGCCCAAGCGTTGTTCTTAGATGACGCCTTGAGCAATGTTGCCGAAGGATGTGTTGCACCTCTTAAAGCTGTTTACTCCATTGATGGCACAACGCTTGGTCAAGATTTTGAGGCGGCCCTTGCTGCTCAATCAACTCAACACCCCCGCATCTTGGTCAGCGAAAATGATCCGTTCTGTATCGCGTACACATCGGGAACCACTGGTAAGCCCAAGGGTGTCTTGATTAGCCACCGCTCGCGCACGTTGCAGTTTTATACCTCTTCTATTGAGTGGGGCCTGGGAACTGGACGTCGCTCCATCGCGGTGGCGCCGATGTATCACGGCGCTGGCTTCTTGTTTGGCTACACGCCAGTGGCCATGGGCGGAACGGTCTCGATGTTGCGCCGCTGGGATCCAGCTGAGTTGCTTGAGATGGTTCAGCGCGACAAGGCTCAGTCCATATTTCTTGTGCCTACCCACGCCTCCATGATCAAGGCCCTTGGCCCAGAAAAGCTGGCCGAATATGACCTCTCCAGTTTGGACACCATCTACTTCAACGCTGCGGCTTTGCCAGTGGCATTGAAGGAATGGGTGATGGAGTTCTTCGCCGGCGTTGACATCCATGAACTCTACGGTTCAACCGAAGGTGGCATCGTTTCCAACCTTCGCCCCAAGGATGCAGCCCGCAAAGCAGGTTCGGTCGGTCACCCGTGGTACATGACCGAAGTGCGCGTTGTCGACGACGAAGGCAATCTGGTTCCACCGGGAACTCCTGGTGAACTGTTCTCTCGCTCCCCCTTCTTGATGAACGGTTATCTCAACGATGAAGAAGCAACAGCGGCCTGCACCACCGATGATGGCTTCTTAACCTGCGGGGACATTGTCATCGTGGACGATGAAGGTTTCATTTCCATCGTTGACCGCAAGAAGGACATGATCATCTCCGGTGGGGTCAACGTGTACCCACGCGATGTTGAAGAGCAAATCGTGGTCTTGGATTCGGTCATTGAAGCCGCTGTCATCGGTGCACCCGATGAAACCTGGGGCGAAAAGGTTGTGGCCTACGCCGTTCTCAAACCCGGCCAATCCCTGAGCATGGAAGAACTCGACGCACATCTGCGCCAGAGCCTGGCTGGCTACAAGATCCCCCGCGAGCTCTACATTTTGGAAGCTCTGCCCCGCAACGCCTCCGGCAAGGTGGTCAAGACCGACCTTCGGGAGTTGTACGCCAGTAAATAGGGCGCCCCTGGATTGCCCAACCCGCGTGCGCTGTCTCAATACATGAAGTAGAGTTCACCTAATCCGAGCACCACCGACCTCCTACAGATAGGGAAAGACCTGTGCGACCTCATGTTGAAGTCATCCAAGACACCGACTACATCTGGCACAAGGCCGAGCTCTACGGCGGCGAAGGCGAAGCGCGCGAGCGCCGCTTGTCCGTAGACGAAGAAGATGGTTCGAGTTCGCTCACCATTGAATTCCTCACCGACTGGGGTCGTCCCGGTGGCGTACATCACGCCGACACCGAGTGGTACGTCCTCAGCGGTGAAATGAACTACGGTGGCAAAACCTTTACAGCGGGTGGCTACATTCAAGTTCCCAAGGGTGTTGTTGCCGACTACATCAAGTTCACCGCTGGAACCACCGTTTTGCACTTCCGCGAATTTGGCGATGCGGGTTATGACATTGGTGCCGAGCGCTGGAGCACCTGCCGACCTGAAGAGCAAGTCACCACTGAACAAACCACTGAGCGTGACTTTGATCCAGTCCCCACCGCAGGACCAATGCCCGGCTTGGTCATTAAGTACTTGCACGTGGACTCAGTCACGGGCTTTTACTCACGATTGGTTCGCGCCAATGAGGGTTGGGCTGACCACCGCTTGGCCCACCACCCTTGCTACGAAGAGGCCTACCAAACCTCCGGCCTGATGACGTACAACTTTGGCACGATCACCGAAGGCTCGTACTTCTTCCGACCAGCTCGGGTTAAGCACGGTCACTTTGTCTCGATGGATGGCGGCGCCGTGTGGTTGCTTCGCTCCGACGGCGAACTGACCAACTGGTACACCCAGAACGAATGGGTTCGTTGGGGTGGCGACGCCGTGAACTACGGCAAGGCCGAGCATTGGACCAAGTCCACCTTTGACCTGGCCACTCGTCCCACGTGGCGCACCGAGCATGACTTGACCATCTTGAACAACTCGGTTCAGTTCCAGCTGGACCAAGGCGCCAGGGCTGTGCCTTACCTGCCCTGGGGCTTTGGCGAAGACCACAGCGCCGCTAGCTTCGACATGTCGAAGTACACCTCAGCAGACAACGTATTAACGGCCGGACCAACTCAGGAATTGCAAATCTTCCCTGATGCACCTGAACCGATCATCTCGTCACGACCCGTGCGCTCCAAGAGCCACGGAGACTGGGATGGCGACGGAATGTAATCCCGCACTTCAAACAAAAACCCCGCTCACGAGAAATCGTGGCGGGGATTTTGTTTGAAGACTTAATTACTTGTTGCGGGCGATGTACTTGCCCTTGGGCTGACCCACAACCTTGGAGTCGCGGAAGTTGACCTGGCCACCGACCACGGTGTGGATGGGCCAACCGGTCAGATCCACGCCTTCGAATGGGCAGTGGTCCTGACCTGATTCACACAATTCGGTGGTCACGGTCTGAGTCTTGTCCACATCGATGATGGTGAAGTCAGCATCAAAGCCCGGCAATATATTGCCCTTGGTGGGCAGGTTGTAGGCCCGCGCTGGGTTCGTGGAAACCAACTCAGCAATGCGCTGAAGCGAAATGCCGCGCTTGTTGTGGCCTTCAGAAATCAACACTGGGTAGAGCAATGCGGTGCCACCAAAGCCAGGCGTGGCCGGCCAGATCTTGTCGCCCTTGAGCTCTTCCATGCAGCACGCGTGGTCTGATGCAACCCAGTTGATATCTCCATCGGCAACGCGTTGCCACAGCTGCTCGTTGTCAGCCTTGGTACGAATCGGTGGGTTGACCTTTCCGCCTAGGCCACCTTGCTTGTCCAAGGTGTCATAGTCCAAGCACAGGTGGTGCAAGGTGGTTTCAAAACGCATGTCGATGAAGGGGTAAGCCTCACGTGCTTGCACAGCAGCACCAGCGGCATCGGCCGATGACAAGTGCAGCAAGTTGATGTTGGTACCGGTGTGAGAAGCAAGGGTCGTGGCTTCGCCAATGGCCACTCGCTCAGTAAGCGGCGGACGACCATCGTTGTACGCCTTGAGGGTTTGTGGGTCGCCGTTTGCCTTGACACGATCGATGAAGATCCGCATCAACTCAGACTGCTCACAGTGCAAAGACAACGAGAGGCGAAGGTCAGGTCGCTCAGCTTGGACTCGGTTGATCTCTTCCATAATCAAGAAAAGGTGACCCAGGTCGTACTCATCGCCCATGGTGAAGGCCTGCGAGTCGCGGCTGTTAGAGGCAAGGTCAAAGCCCTTGTAGAACATGTAGTACTTAAAGGACGTGACACCGTGCTTATTGACCAGGTCTGAAATCTCACCGATTTGACTGACCGTCATTGGTGCAAGGTGGAAGGCGTAGTCCGTCCAAGCCTTACCTTCAACGGCAGAGAGAACTTCAGGAAAAATCTCAGCGTAAGAACCGGTGCGGTTTAAGTAGTGCGCGCCAGTGCGGAAGTAGGAAATCACTGTTGTTGCGCCACCGACCAAGGATGAACGCGTTTCTTCGGATGCATCAAGGCCGAGTTCGCGGTAGATGCCCAAGTGGAAGTGCGCATCCACAGCGCCGGGCATAACGACCTTTCCGGCAGCATCGATCACATCGGCTGCCTGTGAAGAGGCGATGTCATCACCAATGCTGGCGATGCGACCATCCTTAACGGCGAGGTCACCCTTAATCGGGCCAACACCGGGGACGATCAGCGTTCCGTTCTTAACCAAAAGGTCGTAAGCAGTCATGGCGGGCCCGGTTTACCCGGACACACCTCCCTCCGCAGGAGTGGGCGTAATCAACTCGGCAAACGCTACCCCCACGCGTAAGGCACGCCTGAATGGGGGCATTGAGTTCCGCAAGCCAGAAATCGCACCCGGCTCAGTGGACTCGGGCCACATTCCATCGTGTGACTAATGCCCTCCCACCAGGGAGACCATTGACTCTAACCACTGCGCAGTGGCGGACCTAGCGTGAGAGTTAGTCGAGTTCCTGCTTGGCCATTACATGCAATGTCCCGGAGGCTCATCATGAAAAAGGTTCTTTCAAAGGTTTCTCCCGTCATGTGGTTCGTCCTTGGCGCTCTGGTAGTTGGTGGTGGCGGCACGGCATACGCCGCCAATGGCGGCACATTTCGGCTAGGGGCCACTAACTCGGCCACAAAGACGACGATCCTGACGAACACGAAAGGCACAGCCCTTCGCCTGAATGCACCCTCGACTAAGGCTCCGCTGAGTGTGGGGACCAACAAGACCAAGGTGCCCAACCTGAACGCCGACTACTTAGATGGCAGAAGCTCTGCCTCATTTGTTCAAGGAAAGATCTATTTTGCTGAAGTCAATGCGGATGGAACGCTGCACCGCGGAACATCCGGAGTCACCTCGTCCAACACGGGAACCGGCTCTTACCAAGTGCTCTTCCCGCAGGCCATCACCTCGTGTTTCGGACAGGTCAGCGTTGGCCAGATCTCGCAAGTGACCTCTACGCCAGCGGTCATCATCGGAGCATCTGAACGCATCTTCAATGATCATGGTGTGTATGTGAACACCCAGGACAACACCGCCTCACCCACGGATGCCAGCTTCACGCTGACGGTGTTTTGTCTGTAGATACTCCCCCTCAGAACCAACTCCCAGTGCCCCTCTCACAGGCGGAGGCGGGCACTGAGGTTTGTGCCTGTGTCCCGGCGATAGACTTTGACCCTTATGACCACGACTTCTGGAAGTACCCACAAGCCCCTTGAGGGCCTCAAAGTCGTTGACGCCGCCACCTTGTTCGCCGGCCCGCTCGCAGGCACGATCCTGGGTGACTTCGGCGCCGATGTGATCAAGGTCGAGCACCCCGCCAAGGGTGACCCGGCGCGTACCCACGGTCCCAGCAAAGACGGCATCTCCTTGTGGTGGGCGATGCTGGGACGCAACAAGCGCACCGTCACTTTGAACATGGGAAAGCCCGAAGGTGCTGAAGTCGCCAAGCAGTTGCTGGCCGAAGCAGATGTCTTTATCGAAAACTTCCGTCCCGGCACACTTGAGCGTTGGGGCTTGGGACCCGAGGTTTTGCATGCGATCAACCCGCGCTTGGTGATCGCGCGCGTGACCGGCTTTGGACAGTTCGGCCCCTACTCTTCGCGCCCAGGCTTTGGCACACTGGCGGAATCAATGTCGGGCTTTGCCTCGATCACCGGTTGGCCTGATGGTCCCCCGACGTTGCCGCCGTTTGGGTTGGCCGATGGAATTTCCGCGTTGACCTGTTCGCAGGCGATCATGACCGCGCTGTATGAGCGCGATAAGCCCAACGGTTCGGGCAAGGGTCAGGTCATCGACTTGGCCATCATCGAGCCGATCGTGACCATCCTTGGCCCACAGCCCACGATCTACGACCAGACCGGCGTGATTCAAGGTCGCACTGGCAACCGCTCAGTTAACAACGCCCCGCGCAACACGTACAAGTCCCGCGATGACAAGTGGATCGCGATCTCGACCTCAGCCCAATCCATCGCCGAGCGCGTACTGACACTGGTTGGCCACCCAGAAGTATTGGATGAGCCGTGGTTTGCCAGTGGTGCTGAGCGAGCCAAGCACGCCGACCTTCTCGATGGCTATGTCGGTAGCTGGATCGGTGAGCGCGACGCCGACGAAGTCATCCGCGAGTTTGAAGCAGCCCAGGCCGCCGTCGCCCAGATTTACACGATCAAAGAAGTCTTTGAAGATCCTCAGTACCAAGCCCTCGACACCATCACCACGGTCGAAGACCCCGACTTGGGTCCGGTGCGCATGCAAAACGTGTTGTATCGCTTGTCGCAAACCCCTGGCGGGATTAACTGGACCGGCCGCAAGATGGGCGCAGACACCAACGAGGTCTTCGCTGAACTTG
>CAIXNN010000088.1 GCA_903920865.1 uncultured Actinomycetes bacterium | reverse complement strand
GGGCCGCTCCTGCCGTGCTGGCCCTGCCGCTGCGCGACAGATGCCACCCGAGAAGTTCGCGGGTGTGGCAGTCGATGACCAGCGCTAGGGTCAGCCAGCCGTCATGCCCGGCTTCAGTTCTATAATTTTGCTTCCGTGGTCTGATTCAGACCACGTCGACAGCGTCAGCCGATGATCGAAAGGTCATCTCATCAAAGACACCCGACGTATCGCTGAAAAACCATACGATCACACCATCTACTTGCTTGTCGATGAGCGCCCATTTTGCTGCAAGAAATCGATAAACTTGAGCGAGTATTCTCTGCTCTTGATTCGAACTTCACTTTCTTTATCCACGCTCACCCCCAATTTTGCAGCCTCAGCTATAGGTTCAAAGCGACAGCGTTAAAGAAGCTCCAAGGGGTCTCATCTTTTTATTACTTGCGACCATTTTCATCGACAACAAAGATATCTCTGACCTCAAGGGTGCGAACGTAGTAATCGTAGCGGCCACTAATCAATGTGAACCTCGGTTGGCGAACAATGACTTCGACATCTGTGCCTTCCCGGCCCTTCAGAGCGGCCAAGATATCTTCGTGGCTTTTCACACTGACGCCATCTATCGATAGGACTTGGTAGCCCTCTCGAAACTGAGCCTGCTCGGCCACAGAGGCATCATCCAAAAACTGCACCCACATCGCATTGGGATCTGCGCCGGTGATCGTTGACCGACCAATGACCATGCCAGAGACGTGAACACCAAGTTGCTTAACCGGATCACGTCGGGTCAGCGCGGCGAGTTCAACGGTTTTGGTTTCCGTACCCCGCCGGATCTGCACCTGGACCGGTTCGCCGCTCCGGAAATAGCTCACGAAGCGTGTCGAGAACCGCGCTGTCTGGTCTCCATTCACAGCAAGGACGCGATCCCCTGGCTTCAGCACACCCGCCCAATCGCCATCAGACTGGGCGACCACTAGTTCGCGCTCTTTCGACGTGGTAGCAAAGGTCACAGGCAGGATTGGCGGCGACGGGTCCTTGCCCTGCTTGAGCAAGTTCAGGATGTTGCAGGCCTGCTTGGATGGCACCGCAAAGTTCAACCCCTCAGTCATCGCCTTGCTGAACCCCGAGGCGTTCACGCCAACCACGACACCAGTTACCGCATCGATGAGAGCCCCACCAGAATTGCCAGGGTTCAGGGCGGCGTCTGTCTGGAGGGCCTCTTCGCCTTCGAGGGACTTAGTCCCGCTGACGATCCCTCGGGTCGCTGTATAATCCAGGCCCCAAGGGTGACCAAAAGCGATGACAGGTAAGCCCGCGGCAGGCTCCCCTTCGCATTTCATGGCAGCAACGATCGCCTCAGCCGGGATATTGGCTGGTTCTACTTTCAGCACCGCCAGATCAAGCTGATTGTCTACGTAGACCTTCTCGACCTTTGAATAGGGTCGATCCTTGAAGCTGACACGAATCGTCGACGGCGATTTTCCGGCGACATGGGCATTGGTCAAAATCCAACCCCGCTCGCGGTCAACAAGAAATCCAGATCCTCGCCAAGTCCCCTTCTTCTCGTTGCCGAACGAGTAATCGACAGCGGTGGTGATCTTCACCGTGAAGCGCCCGGCTGCTTCAATGACGTCATTAGCTTGCCCCGCATTCCCTAGCAGGAGCATAGCTATCAAGCTCAAGGCACCGGAATTGATTGATCTGCGAATCATCATGAAATCCTTCATCAG
>CAIXNN010000087.1 GCA_903920865.1 uncultured Actinomycetes bacterium | reverse complement strand
GTCACGCCACGCACTACGCCGGGTGCACCACGCTCGCTGGCTGTCTCCTTCCCGTCAGCTGGGAAAGCCAAAGTGACCTGGTTGGCACCGAGTTCCAATGGTGGGGCCTCGATCACTAAGTATCAGGTCCGGTTTAAGGACTCGGTGACCAAGAAGTACACCGCTTGGGTTAACACCACCACCCGGTCTTACACCAAAACCGGTCTGGTCAAGAACCGCTCCTACATCGCCCAAGTCCGTGCAGTCAACACCGCAGGGACCGGCAGCGCGGCAAGCAAGACGTTCAAGCAACTGAAGTAGTCGACGGTTATTGCATGGCTTTGGCAAGAACCCTGGGACCCATTGGGAACTCAGGGTTCTTGTTTTGGCGGTTGGTTCTCGCCGAGTCCGCCGATCCCTCTAGGATGAGCAGGCCCGAGAGGGTCCAGTCAAATGCACCGTATTTATGAGGAGATTTTCATGAGTCGTCGCCTGTTTACGTCTGAGTCAGTGACCGAAGGTCACCCGGACAAGATGGCTGACCAAATCAGCGATGCAATTCTCGATGACCTTCTTGAGCAAGATCCCTCATCGCGAGTAGCTGTTGAAACAATGCTGACCACCGGCCTTGTTCACGTGGCAGGCGAAGTCACCACGGAAGGCTATGCCGACATTCCGGTCATCGTTCGCAAAAAAGTTTTGGAAATTGGTTACGACTCATCCGACAAGGGTTTTGACGGTCGCTCCTGCGGAATTTCTGTATCTATTGGCACGCAATCTGATGACATTGCTCAAGGAGTCAATGACGCAATCGAAGAGCGCTCGGAAGGATCCGCCGATCCTTTGGACCAGCAGGGTGCTGGAGATCAGGGCTTAATGTTTGGCTACGCGTGCGATGAAACGCCAGAGCTCATGCCGATGCCCATCATGTTGGCCCAGCGCCTAGCCCTTCGCTTAAGCGCTGTGCGCAAGTCAGGGGAAGTTTCCTACCTTCGGCCAGACGGTAAGACTCAGGTCACCATTGAATATGACGGTGATCGCCCAGTTCGCGTTGAAACCGTTGTCGTTTCCAGCCAGCACAAGGACGACATCGATATCCCTGGCCACATGACGCCAGATATTCGTGAACTCGTCGTTGAGCCAGAACTTGCTGCCCTTGACATTGATACCGAAGGTTTTAAATTGTTCGTCAACCCCACGGGACGTTTTGTCACCGGTGGTCCGCAGGGTGATGCGGGATTGACCGGACGCAAGATCATCGTTGATACCTATGGCGGAATGGCCCGGCACGGTGGTGGCGCTTTCTCGGGTAAGGACCCATCAAAGGTGGACCGCTCTGCGGCATACGCGATGCGCTGGGTTGCCAAGAATGTCGTTGCCGCCCAACTAGCCAGGCGCTGTGAAGTTCAGGTTGCCTACGCCATTGGTGTTGCGCGTCCGGTGGGATTGTTTGTCGAGACTTTCGGAACCGGCGTGATCGCCGATGACGAAATTGCCAATGCCATCCAAAATGTATTCGACCTGCGACCTGCTGCCATCATCGCTGACCTTCAGCTCAAGCGTCCGATCTATGCAGCCACTGCGGCCTATGGCCACTTTGGTCGCGAGTTGCCTGAGTTCACGTGGGAAAACACAGATCGGGCTGCTGCACTCAAGTCGGCTGCTGGGATCTGATTCTTCGTCAGCTCCAGCCGGCATGATGGTCAGGTGAGCACTATGGCCGTGGCTGGACCGATCGCGCGAGTATTGCTTGATGTGCCGTTGGCGCATCTTGATCGCACCTTCGATTACGCCGTTCCTGACGAGCTAGGTGAACTGGCCGTTGCTGGGGCGCGCGTGCGAGTGCGCTTTGCCGGTCGAAAGGTTTCCGGATACATCCTGGAACGCGCCCAGGAAAGTGAGCACACCGGAAAGCTCGCTGCTCTGGATTCGGTTGTCTCGGCTGAGCCGGTCCTAAGCCCACAGATTGCTCAGTTGGCAAGACTTGTTGCCGATCACTTTGCGGGCACTGTTGCCGACGTACTGCGGTTAGCTATCCCGCCGAGACAAGCCAAAGTTGAAGCGGAAACACCGACAACTTTTGAGCCCAGCTTGCAACCTGCTGACTTTGCCCACGTGTGGGACCTGGTTGATCAAAATTTCCTCGATGCTTTGTCATCAGGCCCAGTGGTGCGTGCGGTGGCTACTGCGCCACCGGGGATTTCTACCGCCGAATTAATCGCTGAAGCCGCGCATGCCATTCGCACGGATTTAGCCCATGACCAAGGTCGTTCGGTATTAATCGTTGTGCCAGACCACCGCGACGTCGATGTTGTCACTCAGGCCCTGACTCAAGCATTGCCACTCTCTTGTGTCGTCGCCCTGACTGCCGATGCTGGTCCGGCCAAGCGCTACCGGACTTGGTTGTCGATTCGTCGGGGGAGGGCGCGCGTGGTGGTGGGTACTCGCGCTGCCATGTTCGCTCCGGTGCATCAACCCGGGCTGTTTGTCATTCTCGATGATGGCGATGACCTTCATGCCGAACAACATGCGCCCTATCCGCATGTGCGTGAAGTGCTGGCCATGCGGTCAATGAATGAGAATGCTTCTTTTCTTGTCCTAGGGCGCATTCAAACTGCGGAAGGTCAACGACTAATTCGCAGCCGTTGGGCTCAAGAGGTGGGTGCATCGCGCGAGTTCATTAGGGCCAGTTCGCCCACTATCCACACCATCGGATCAGACGCTGAGTTAGCCCGAGATCCAGGTGCGCTCAGCGCACGCTTGCCAAGTTTGGCGCTTCGCATTGCCCGTGAAGCACTTAGTGCAGGACCGGTCTTGGTGCAAGTGCCAAGAGCTGGCTACCTGCCGGTGGTTTCGTGTCAAAAATGTCGAGAAGTAGCCCATTGCCACAATTGCCACGGACCGCTGCGCATCGTTCAGGCTGGCCGAGCGCCGGTGTGTGGTTGGTGTGGAACGGTGCGAGCTCAACACACCTGCAGCAACTGTGGCAGCGCATCCCTTCGAGCCGTGCGAACTGGGGCAACGCGAACTGCCGAAGAGTTGGGCCGAGCTTTCCCCAATATCAAAGTCATCACTAGCGGTCGTGAAGGAGTGATTGCAAGCCTGTCATCGGGTCCAGCTTTGGTGATCGCCACGCCAGGGGCCGAACCTATCGCTGATGGTGGTTATAGCGCTGCCTTATTGCTGGACGGTGACTCATTGCTTCATCGCTCCGACCTGCGCGCTGAAGAAGAAGCCCTACGTCGTTGGATGAACGCTGCCTCTCTTGTTCGCAGCAGCGCAGATGTGGTGATCATGGCCGATCCCACCCACCGCAGTGTGCAAGCGCTGGTGCGCTGGGACCCAGTGGGATTTGCTGCCAGTGAATTTGATGAACGCAAAGCCGCTCATCTACCACCAACGGCCAGAGTCGCCGCACTGGATGGGCCACCCAGCGCTATTGATGAACTGATCGGTCAGTGGCAACTTCCCGCCTTGGCTGAAGTATTAGGCCCGGTTCCCATCCCTGATTCACGCGATGATGAGCGGGTGCGTTTGATCGTTCGTGTTCCGCTTGCGCAAGGCACTGAACTTGCCCAGCAGCTCAAGCAGGTTCAAGGGGTGCGTTCGGCCCGTAAGGCATCCGAGAACGTCGTGGTGCGCATTGATCCGATGAACCTGATCTGATCTCCGGGTGCTTACCGCTGCAGCGGCCTGCCAGGGCGTAGATTAGGCACTTCAAACCCAGCAGGGAGAAGATGTGACCGTTCAACCGATCCGCCTCTTCGGTGACCCTGTTTTGCGCACTCCGGCTCTCCCTGTTGTCGATTTCGATAAGGAATTGCGGATTTTGGTGCGCGACTTGACCGAGACCATGATCACCGCGCCAGGTGGTGGGCTCGCTGCTCCTCAAATTGGGGTCATGCTTCGGGTGTTTACCTATGACGTGGACGGCGAACTTGGACACCTGATTAATCCCGATCTCAATCTCAGCGACGAAGAGCAAGAAGATCTTGAAGGATGCTTGTCGATCCCCGATTTGAGTTATGCAACTAAGCGGGCAACCTCGGTGGTGGCTAAGGGTTTCAACATGCATGGTGACCCGGTCACTGTTGAAGGAACCGGTTACCTTGGCCGAGCCATCCAGCACGAAACGGACCACCTAGATGGCGTGCTCTTTGTAGATCGCCTTGACGAGACCACCCGCAAACGCGCAATGAAAGAAATTCGTGAATCTGAATGGTTTGGCGTGGAGCCTGTCATCAAAACCAGCCCACATCCGATGTTTGGCAAGGTCTACTAAGTGCGCGTAGTTTTTGCCGGTACCCCGCAGGCGGCTGTGCCATCGCTTAAGGCGCTGATCGATTCGGATCATGACGTCATCGCTGTTCTTACCCGCCCCGATGCTCCGTCAGGTCGGGGTCGGACCCTTTCGGCTAGTCCTATTTCAGATCTGGCAAACGAACATGGCATCGAAATCTTGAAGCCGGTTAAACCCCGTGATGACGATTTCATGGCCCGGCTGAGCGAACTTGCTCCCGATTGCTGTCCCGTGGTGGCTTACGGTTCATTGATCCCGCGGTCAGTGCTCGATATTCCAAAAATCGGGTGGGTGAACCTGCACTTTTCTTTGCTACCGGCTTGGCGCGGTGCCGCTCCTGTTCAGCATTCCATTCGCGCCGGCGATGAGCTAACCGGTGCATCCACCTTCCTCCTAGAAGAAGGAATGGACACTGGACCGGTATTCGGAACCATTACCGAAGTTATCCGCCCCACGGACACCAGTGGCGATCTGCTCGAGCGCCTTTCGATTTCGGGTGCGCAATTGCTGGTTCACACCTTGGACGGAATTGAAAGCGGCGAACTGATCGCCGTTCCACAGATGCAAGAGGGCATCTCGCTGGCGCCAAAGATCTTGGTGGACGATGCCCGCGTTGATTGGGCGCACCCGGCACTTGCCATCGACCGCTTGATTCGTTCCTGTACACCAGCGCCCGGAGCATGGACCCTATTTCGTGACGAACGCTTGAAGCTGGCCCCAGTGGGCCTTCGTCCAGAGGTTACTGATCTTGCCCCTGGGCAATTGCAGGTGACCAAGCAGGAGATTTTGGTCGGTACCGGTTCGCATGCCATTGTTTTGGGTGATGTCCAGCCCATTGGTAAGAAGCTCATGGGGTGGAAAGACTGGGCTAATGGTTCGCGTCCCACTGACGGCGATGTTCTCGGGTGAGTTCTCAACGACAACGCATTGATCCGCCGCGCCTTGCTGCCTACGACGTACTTCGCGCAGTCAGCGAGGATGACTCCTACTCCAACTTGGTCCTGCCCTCGCTTCTACGCGAGCGCGAGATCGTTGGTCGCGATGCTGCCTTTGCCACCGAACTTACCTATGGCACGTTGCGCTGGCAGGGACTCTACGACGAAATCTTGAGCACGTTAGTGAGTCGACCGCTGGATGAACTCGACCCGGGCATCGTTGAAATTTTGCGCATGGGTGCGCATCAGATCTTGTCCATGCGGGTGCCAGAACATGCCGCGGTATCAAGCAGTGTCGATCTTGCTCGCACCGTTATGACCGCTGGACCATCTGCAATGGTGAACGCAGTACTTCGAAAAGTGACACATTCAACCCGTGATCAGTGGGTTGAGATCGTTACTCACTCCATTGCCGACCCGATTGCCAAGCGAGCTGTTGCCTGGTCTCACCCACGTTGGGTGGTTTCTGCCTTTCATGATGCCCTCCGCGGTGACCTCGTGGGTTTGGACGCCCTCCTTGAGGCTGACAACACACCCGCATCGGTGACTTTGGTTGCTCGCCCGGGGCGCTCAACACAGCAAGACCTCATTGACGCTGGCGCCGAACCTGGCAAGTACTCACCGCTGGCCGCAGACTTGAACTCAGGCGATCCCGGCGCACTCGATGCAGTCAGATCCGGCGATATCGGGGTGCAAGATGAGGGATCGCAACTGGTAACCCTTGCGTTGGCCGCCGTTGAACTCGAAACAGAAAATGCGTGGTTAGACATGTGCGCAGGTCCTGGCGGCAAGGCTGCGCTGCTGGCCGGTTTAGCCCGTGAGCATCGAACATCGTTACTGGCCAACGAATTGCATCAACATCGTGCAGATTTGGTCGAGCAAGCATTGCGAAACAGCGGCGCCGACTTTGACATTGTTGTGGGTGATGCCACGCAGGGTCATTGGCCGCGGGATCACTTTGATCGAGTCTTAGTTGATGCGCCGTGCACCGGTTTGGGTGCATTGCGGCGCCGACCGGAGGCTAGGTGGCGGCGAAGCGCTGAAGATGTTGCCGGGTTAACCGTTTTGCAAAAGAAATTGCTGAACACAGCGTTAGATTCGGTTCGCCCAGGCGGGGTTGTGGCCTATGTGACCTGTTCGCCTCATCTGGCTGAGACAGCCTTCGTGGTGATGGACGTGCTCAAAGGCCGAAGCGATATTGAGGCCATTGATGCTCGGCCGTATTTCCCGGGCGTGCCCGATCTTGGGGATGGCCCCAGTGTTCAGTTGTGGCCTCATCTGCACGGAACCGATGCCATGTTCGTGAGTTTGCTCAGACGCGACCGGTCGTAACCCTAAGCCGGTGCTTTCGCGCACTATTGTTGAATCGTGGCCTTGCAAATTTCACCAAGCATTCTTTCTGCTGACTTTGCGAACCTGCAAAGTCAGGTTGAAGCTGTCAGTAATGCTGACTGGGTGCACGTCGATGTGATGGATAACCACTTCGTGCCAAATTTGACCATCGGGGTTCCTGTTGTTCAATCATTGGTGACAACTTCTCCGTTGCCACTGGATTGTCACCTGATGATTGATGATCCTGATCGTTGGGCCCCGCAGTATGCAGAAATTGGCGCAAAGTCTGTGACCTTCCATGTCGAAGCCGCCGCTGATCCGATGATGTGCATTAAGGACATAAGAGCCGCTGGTGCTCGCGCCGGGATGGCGTTAAAGCCTGGAACTGACATTGAGGATTATGTGGACATCCTTCCGCACTTAGACATGCTTTTAGTGATGACCGTTGAACCAGGTTTTGGTGGGCAAGCCTTCATGGCCGACATGATGCCCAAGGTTCGCCGGGTTCGCGAACTGGTTGGCGATGGACCCGATGCAGTATGGATTCAGGTGGATGGGGGAGTCAGCGCCGACACGATTGAACAGTGTGCGCAAGCCGGAGCTGATGTATTTGTTGCTGGCTCGGCTGTCTTTGCAGCCTCAGATCCAGCACAGATGGTTGATCGCTTGCGGAGCCTAGCCACCAGCGCCTGCCAACACGCCTAACTGCAGGAGCGCTCCATAAGTGTTGGTGGGACACTTGTCAGCGTGATCACTGATGCGGAGCTGGAGGCAATGGAACTTGCATTGCACTTGTCTGCGCGCGGTTTGGGCACCGTCTCGCCCAACCCAGCCGTGGGCTGTGTGATCCTTTCGCCAACCGGGCAAACACTGGGCCAAGGCTGGCACGAGCGGGCAGGCGAAGATCACGCTGAAGTTCTCGCCCTCAAACAAGCAGGCCAGGCCGCTCGTGGAGCAACGGCAGTTGTCACTCTTGAGCCGTGCGCGCACACCGGACGAACCGGACCTTGTACGACTGCTCTGATTTCGGCCGGCATCGCTCGCGTGATTTATGCCAGCTCGGACCCAGGGGCCGATTCAGGCAATGGAGCCAAGGTACTTCGCGATGCTGGGATTGAGGTCGTGGGTGGAGAGTTATCGGAAAGTGCTGATCGGATCAATCGCGGTTGGTTAACTGCCCAAAAGTTGTCCCGGCCCTACGTCACGGTAAAGATTGCAAGCTCCCTTGATGGTCGAGTATCGGGTCGAGCTGGTCAGCAGCGTTGGATTACCAATGAGATCTCCCGAGCCGACGGACATCATCGACGCGCGCTTGCCGATGCAGTCATTATCGGAAGTGGCACGGTTGCTGCAGATAACCCCGCATTGACTGTTCGAGATGTTGAAGCCGATCTTGAGTTCAATCCACCCTTGCGAGTGGTGATAGGTCAAACACCGATCGCAAACGATGCGGCCATGTGCGGAAACGATCAGTTGTTTGCCCAGTTCTTCACCCATCACCTAGCCGATGTGCTCGCCCAACTGTGGCAACGCGATGTGCGAACAGTCTTGGTTGAAGGTGGCCCCACTTTGGTAACTGCTTTCTTCAACGCGGGCCTTGTCGATGAAGTTGTGGTCTATTTGGCGCCAGTCTTGCTGGGCGAAGGTCTGAGCTCGATTGCTGAATTAACTGCGGGCAGTTTTGGTCCTGGCGGAGAGTCGGTCAAGTTGGTCATTGACGAGGTGGAAACAATGGGGGATGACATCATGATTGTGGCTCACCCCTCAACAGTTCTGGCAGGAGTTTGATGTTCACCGGCATCATTGAAGAGTTAGGCACTGTGCGCGCGATTGAACACAGTGGCGACTCGGCGCGTATGACCATCGAAGGCCCTTTGGTGGTTTCTGATGCGCAACATGGCGCAAGTATCAGTGTCAATGGCGTGTGCCTGACCGTGGTTTCCCATGATGCGCTCAGTTTCACCGCTGACGTCATGGCTCAAACTCTCTCGGCTAGCGGGTTGGGAAATCTTCAGATTGGATCAAGGGTCAACCTTGAGCGAGCTGCCCGCGTTGATGCGCGCCTAGGCGGCCACATCGTGCAAGGTCATGTTGATGCGACCGCAAAGGTCACATTGATCACCCCTGGCCAAGACTGGACCAAAATCCGCTTTGCGATCTCTCATGATCTTGCTCGCTACATCGTCGCTAAAGGCTCAATTACTGTAAATGGAGTCTCGCTGACCGTGTCTGACGTCAGTGCACCAGATACGGACCCAGCATGGTTTGAGGTTTCCTTAATCCCCACCACCTTGACCCTGACCACTTTGGGCGCAGCCGCTGAGGGAGAATTGGTCAATATTGAAGTTGATGTGCTGGCCAAATACGTTGAACGCTTGCTCAGTGGAAGGAACTGATGAGTACTTCCTCCAGTGCTGATGTAGTCCTCGACTCCATCGAGAAGGCCATTGAAGAAATCGCCGCCGGTCGGATGGTTTTAGTAGTCGATGATGAGGATCGCGAAAACGAAGGCGATCTGATCATGGCTGCATCGGCCTGCACCTCAGAGGCGATGGCGTTCATCATTAAGCACACCAGCGGCGTGGTCTGCGTGCCGATGGAGAGTGAGGATCTTGATCGACTCAAGCTCCCACCGATGACCTTTATCAACGAAGACCGTAAGGGCACCGCGTATTCGATATCGGTGGATGCTCGTGAGGGTGTCTCAACGGGAATTTCGGCAGCCGATCGCTCGCTCACGGCGCGTTTGCTGGCCGCACCGACCACGCTTCCACACGAGATCACTCGCCCCGGGCACGTATTCCCGCTGCGCGCTGTCAGCGGTGGGGTCCTGCGTCGCCCGGGTCACACCGAAGCAGCTGTTGACCTTGCACGCATCGCCGGTCTAAGTCCAGCAGGTGTGATTGCTGAAGTGGTTAATGATGACGGGTCGATGGCGCGCCTTCCTGAGCTTGCGGCCTTTGCCAAAGAGCACAACCTGGCGCTTATCTCCATTGCTGATCTGATTGCCTATCGCAGGCGGCACGAGAGTTTTGTGGAACGAGTGGCTGACACCGTGTTGCCGACCCGATTTGGCACCTATCGCACGGTGGGATACCGCAGCGTCCTAGACGGTCAAGAAATCATCGCCCTAGTTGTTGGCGAGATTGGTGAGGGCGACGATGTCTTAGTCCGCGTGCACTCGGAATGCCTCACGGGTGATGTTTTTGGCAGTCAACGCTGCGATTGTGGACCGCAATTAGATGCCGCCCTTGATCGCATTCAGGCTGAGGGCAGGGGAGTTGTGCTCTACGTTCGCGGCCATGAAGGTCGCGGCATTGGCCTTTTGCATAAATTGCAGGCCTACCAGTTGCAAGATGGTGGCAGTGACACCGTCGATGCAAATCTTGAGCTCGGACTACCTGCAGATTCGCGCGATTACGGCACCGGTGCCCAGGTGCTGGCCGATTTGGGGGTTCGCTCGATGCGCTTACTGACAAATAACCCCGCCAAGCGCGCTGGCCTTGAGGGTTATGGATTAACGATTACTGAACGAGTGCCTTTGCCGACGCATCCAACAGAGCACAATGTGGAGTATCTGCGCACTAAGCGCGATCGCATGGGACACGACCTGCCGACCTTAGATGACCTCGCGCCGACAGTTTCTGGTGAACGGGCAAAGGATGGGGGCACGCCATGAGCGGGACCGGGACTCCAAGCCTTGACTTAGACGGATGTGCAGGTCTGCGGGTGTGTGTTGTTGCCTCGCTGTGGCATACCGAAGTAATGGCCGGGTTGATCGCTGGGGCAGATCGCGCATTAGAAGAAGCCGGAGTCGTGAACGCGAAAATGATTCGGGTTCCTGGCGCCTTTGAACTCCCCGTTGCCGCATCGCGTTTGGCAAACTCCGGCAGCTATGACGCGGTGATTGCCCTTGGAGTGGTCATTCGAGGTGGCACTCCACATTTTGAATATGTGTGCCAAGCCACCACCGCGGGCTTAATGGACGTCTCTGCTTCAACCGGAATTCCGGTCGGATTTGGCTTGCTCACCTGCGAAAACCAGGAGCAGGCACTTGATCGAGCCGGCCTGATCGAATCAAGTGAAGACAAGGGCTATGAGGCGGCCACGGCTGCCCTGGTCACGGCTAGAACCTTGAGCGACCTGCCGTAGCACCTGTTTTGGTCCCGGCGGCTCTAGGCTGTGGGGTTATGAAGACTTTTGATGCACTCTTTGCCGAATTGCAGTCACGCTCCATTTCCCGACCGGAATCCTCAGTGACGGTCAAAGCCCTTGACGCTGGCGTGCATGCCATCGGCAAGAAGGTAGTTGAGGAAGCCAGCGAAGTGTGGATGGCCGCCGAGTATGAAGGCCGCGAACGAACTGCCGAAGAGATCGCACAGCTGCTCTACCACGTTCAGGTTTTGATGCTTGCTTGTGATCTCACTCTTGATGACATTTACTCCCGCCTCTAGTTGTCGTTTAAAAGGAATTCATTCATGTTGAAGATCGCCGTTCCCAATAAGGGAACATTGGCCGAATCTGCACTGACCATGCTTCGCGAAGCTGGCTACCTGCCAAAGCCAGTTGGCCGTTCCTTAGTCGTCAGCGATGTGGCCAATGATGCAGAGTTCTATTTGCTTCGCCCACGCGATATCGCTACCTATGTAGGGGCCGGCCGCCTTGATGTGGGAATCACCGGTCGAGACCTCCTGCTTGACTCTGGAGCGCCGGCCACCGAACTAGTTGCCTTGGGTTTTGGTGACTCAACCTTTTGCTTTGCAGCCCCAACCGGAACTGTTAAGAGCATTTCTGATTTGAACGGTTTGCGAATCGCGACCTCCTATAAAGGCATCGTGGCCAAAGCTCTGGCCGATGCTGGCGTCAGCGCTGATGTGGTCGGCCTCGATGGTGCGGTGGAAAATGCCGTTGCACTGGGCGTTGCCGACGCCGTTGCCGATGTGGTCGATACCGGAACCACACTGCGAGCAGCCGGCCTTGAGCTCGTGGGCGAGCCGATCTTGCAATCCGAAGCGATTTTGATTGGCCGCTCGGAGGTTGGCTCCAATGTGGAAGTCCAGCAACTTTTGCGTCGCCTTGAAGGTGTCATTGTGGCGCGCACCTACGTCATGATGGAGTACGACGTGAGTGCCGAGCTGGTGGAAAAAGCTTGTGAACTGACTCCGGGTATTGAGTCACCTACGGTTTCGCCGCTGCGGGACGAAGGTTGGATGGCTGTTCGTGCCATGGTTCCTCGAGCAGATCAGCACCTGGTGATGGATTCCCTGTGGAACCTAGGGGCTAGGGGAGTCATCGTTACAGACATTCACGCTTGCCGTTTGTAATGAACCCCTTTGATGGTGCCATCATTCCCGTTTCGGCCTTCGCTGGCGATAACGGGGATGCGGTTGAAGAGGTGGCACTGGCACTCCAAAGGTGCAGTGCACAGCAGTTAAGTTTTCGCGAACTCGCCAATGTCCTTGTTGGGCAGCGTTTGCTTTTGCCCACTCAAGCCCAGCTTGATGCATCAGGTGTAATCAACGGCTTAGAGGTTGAAAAAGAAAGTCACCTGGAAACACCCATTTTTCAATCCGATCAAGGGTGGCGCGCTCTGTTGGTTTTCTCCAGCGTTGCAACCGCTGGTTTATGGTCCCAACAAGCGCGGTTGGTTCCCACCACGGCCGATGATGCGGCTCAAACCGCATTGGAGCAGGAGTGCGCTGCTTTGATTATTGATTTCGCCGGACCGCATCGAATCGCTTTAGCCGGCTCCCACCTTCGCTCGCTGGCCGCTTCGCGTCAGGCAAAAGAAGTCTGGCAAGACCTGGAGATCGTCGAAGTGATCACGCAGATGGCTAGGGATCATGGACTAGATGTGCACTTGGATCGGCCAGCGGCTTCAGATGTCTGTGATGCGCTGGTGGTGATCGGCACACCTGCGATTGAAGCTGGGGACCTGATGTCCAGAATCGAATCCTTGGCCAGTGAGCTGGAATCGGTGCCCATCCTGCGCGAGCGGCTCGATGCTGGGCTTGGTTTCGTTCAAGGCTAGGGGCCCACGCCCAGCACCAATCGGCCGCTAGGCACGAATTGGCGACACGCCGACCTGCTTGCGCGATTGTGAAGGCGGGAGCGTGCAAATCTAAGACGTCCTTCCCCCTAGGCCTTTTCGGAGGTTGAGCATGGTCCGCAAGTTAGTCGCGGAGTTCCTTGGAACCGCGATCCTGGTAATTGTCGCTGTTGGTGCAGCTGTTGGTGGCTTGAAGTCAGGCCCAGACCAGTCAGTGCTGAACATTGTTGGTGTGGCCTTGGCCTTCGGTCTGGTGCTCTTGGCATTGGCGTATTCCATTGGTGGAATCTCCGGCTGCCACGTTAACCCTGCAGTGACCATCGCCATGATGGCGACTCGTCGTCAAGGTATCCAAGAAGGTATTTACTTCATCATCGCGCAGTTCTTGGGGGCCCTAGCTGGCGCGGGATTGCTGAAGTACTTGGTGCACTCAGGTCTGAAGGACACCACCGGCGCGCTTGGTTCGAACTCAACCGCAACGGTTGGAACCGCTGGATCCTTCATCACTGAAGTTGTCCTGACCTTCATCTTCGTTGGTGTCATCTTGTTGGTCACCAAGTCCGAGAACGTTGGCTTTGCGGGCTTGACCATCGGTTTGGCCCTGGCTGCGGTCCACTTGGTCGGTATCCCGATCACTGGCACCTCAGTCAACCCAGCCCGTTCCTTTGGACCTGCCATCTTGACCGGTGGCTCATCCTTGAATGAACTGTGGGTGTTCATCGCCGCACCACTGGTCGGTGGTCTGATCGCAGCCGCGGTTATCCCATGGTTGGCTTCACAAAAGGCTGACGCCTGATCTAGTTGTCGCCGGTTAACTCCGGCGCTGCGTGTGGCCTGCGGGCTACGCGTTCCCCCTCACAGCGGCCGGTCTCACCTGAGACCGGCCGTTGGGCTTTGTGACAGGGCTGGCTGGTAGCCTTGTCATGACCCGCTGGCCGTAAGGGCAGCGACAAGTGGAGGCCTTACTCCCACCCGCATCAACGAGTTAGTTGTCGGGTCCGGTCGCACTCGCAAGAGTGCCGTGTAGTGCGCTGCATTTTGGCGCATGCGCAGGCCTTGTCGGCTTGCCATACACGCCGGTTTTGGCCTTCGCTGGTTCATAAGCGAAGGCCTCTTTGTTTATGCAGGTCACTTGATCGACGAAGGAGCCAAGTATCAGCGTTGAACCTCGCGTAAATGACCGAATCCGTGTACCTGAAGTGCGGTTGGTTGGACCAGCCGGCGAGCAGGTGGGAATTGTTCGTATTGAGGATGCATTACGTCTAGCTCAAGAATCTGATCTTGACCTGGTCGAAGTGGCTCCCAATGAACATCCTCCGGTTTGTAAATTGATGGACTACGGAAAGTTCAAATACGAAACAGCGTTGAAGGCGCGTGAATCGCGTCGCAACCAGGTGAATACCGTCATCAAGGAAATGAAGCTTCGCCCAAAGATTGACCCGCACGACTACGAGACCAAGAAGTCTCACGTCATTCGGTTCTTGAATATGGGTGACAAGGTCAAGATCACGATCATGTTCCGCGGTCGTGAGCAAAGCCGACCTGAGTTGGGCTACAACTTGCTGCAGAAGCTTGCAGAAGATGTTTCGGATATTGGTTTTGTCGAATATTCGCCTAAGCAGGACGGTCGCAACATGATCATGGTCTTAGGGCCGCTGAAGAAGAAGGCCGATGCCAAGGCAGAGCGAGTAGCTCGAACCGAGACATCTTCCCCCGATGGTTCTACTGAGGAGTTGGCACACAATGCCGAAGAACAAGACGCATAGCGGAGCAAAGAAGCGTTTCCGCGTTACAGGCTCAGGCAAGCTCATGCGCGAGCGGGCCAATAAGCGCCACCTGCTGGAGAGCAAGGCCAGCAAGCGCACCCGACGTCTATCCCTTGACGTTCAGCTCAGCCCTGCCGACACCAAGAAGGCAAAGAAGCTGCTTGGCCTGTGAGCCATGTTCATTCCCCGTCCGGTTCTTCCCGGTCTAACTAGACCGGTTCACTAGCAAGGAGCACGACAGATGGCACGCGTAAAGAGAGCAGTAAATGCTCAGAAGAAGCGTCGTGAAGTACTTGAGCGCGCAAGCGGTTACCGCGGGCAACGCTCGCGCCTGTACCGCAAGGCCAAGGAACAAGTCACGCACTCGATGGTTTACAGCTTCCGCGACCGCAAAGCGCGTAAGGGTGACTTCCGCCGACTGTGGATTCAGCGCATCAATGCAGCATCACGCGCACAGGGCTTGACCTACAACCGTTTCATTCAAGGTTTGGGCCTTGCCGGCATTGAAGTTGACCGTCGCATGTTGGCTGAGCTGGCCGTCAACGAACCTGAGGCATTCAATGCCTTGGTTGAGTTGGCCAAGAATGCCCTGCCGGCCGATCGCAACGCCCCGGTCTAAATTTCTTGACAGATTTCACAAGTCCTCGAGCCGCACGCCTTAGTGCGGCTCGTCGGCTTTCCAAGCGCTCCTTTAGAGCCCAAGACAGGGCATTCCTGGCTGAAGGTCCGCAAGCGATCTCAGAAGCGGTTAACGCCCAAGGCGTTCTGCGCGAGGTTTTCTATACCTCGTCGGTGGCCGCAAAACTTCCGGATTTACTCGAAGCCGTGCGAGCAAGTGGTGCGCAAATGCACACCGTTGCCGAAACTGTTTTGGACTCGCTGGCGCAGACCATAACTCCGCAAGGAATCATCGGTGTGTGCTCTTTCATTGATGTGCCCCTAGAGCAAAGTCTTACGACAAAGAGCAAACTCGTTTCCATTTTGGCAAATGTTCGCGATCCAGGAAATGCTGGAACGGTGATTCGATGTAGTGATGCAGCCGGCGCCGATGCCGTCATTGTCGCTGGTGAATCCGTTGATCCCTACAACGCAAAAGCAGTTCGTGCTAGTGCGGGCAGTTTGTTCCACCTGCCGCTGAGTGTGGGGGTCTCGGTTGCACAGGCCATTGCCCAAGCAAAGCAGGCAGGCTTGCAAGTCTTTGCCGCTGATGGGGGTGGAAGTGCAACCCTTGATCAACGTCAGATCGTTTCGGCGATGGCTCAACCCACCGCATGGGTATTTGGCAACGAGGCATGGGGCTTACCGGAGGACATCCTTCAGCTGTGCGACGAAGTGGTCGCCGTGCCCATTTACGGTCAGGCTGAAAGTTTGAACCTTGGCACCGCAGCGGCAGTTTGCTTGTACGCCTCGGCGCGCGAACAGCGAAGTTAGTGCTTGCCTTTACTAAGATGTCAATACCTTGGCTGAGTCGATCCCCGGAGCCCTGAATGTCTGCCCCCAATAAGAGCTTTGACCCTGTTGCGGTCGCGGCTCTTCAACCTGCGGCCGTACAGGCAGCCGTTGAGCAGGCATTAACTGATATCGAGGCGGCAAATACCCTCGATGAACTCAAGACCGCCCGTCTGGCGCACTCCGGTGAAAAGGCGCCGTTGACTTTGGCCAATCGGGAAATTGGCGCACTTCCGCCGCAAGCTAAGGCTGATGCCGGACAACTCATAGGTCGCGCTCGTGCCGAGATCAAGAAGGCCCTAGAGGCGCGACAAGTCGTCCTCGAAGATGAGCGTGATGCGCGGGCCTTGTCCGAGGAAAAGGTGGACGTCACCTTGCCATGGGATCGCTACCCGCTAGGGGCGCGTCACCCACTGTCCACAATTTCCGAACACATTGTTGATGTCTTTGTGGCCATGGGTTATGAGGTTGCTGAAGGGCCAGAGATTGAAACCGAATGGCATAACTTTGATGCGTTGAACTTGGCCCCCGATCACCCCGCGCGCACCATGCAAGACACCTTCTTTGTTGAAGCTGCCGATGCTGGCCTAGTGCTACGCACTCATACCTCGCCGGTGCAGATTCGGTCCATGCTTGGCTCAGAGCCACCGATCTATGTCGTGTGTCCAGGTCGAGTTTTTAGGACTGACGAATTGGATGCCACCCATACGCCGGTCTTCCATCAAATCGAAGGCCTGGCCGTTGATGAGGGCATCACAATGGCTGACTTAAAGGGAACCCTGGATCACTTTGCGGTGGCCATGTTTGGACCGGATGCCAAGACTCGCCTTCGCCCGTCGTATTTCCCTTTCACCGAGCCATCAGCTGAACTTGACCTGTGGTTTCCACAAGCAAAGGGCGGACCGCGCTGGATTGAGTGGGGTGGTTGCGGGATGGTCAATCCTCGCGTCCTTGCCGCTTGCGGGGTAGATCCAGATCGCTTCTCCGGTTTCGCATTTGGAATGGGACTTGAACGAACCTTGATGTTCCGCCATGGAATAACAGACATGCGCGACATGGTCGAGGGCGATGTGCGTTTCACCACTGCCTTTGGAAGTGAACTCTGATGCGGGTTCCCGTTTCCTGGCTACGCGAACTTGTTGCCATTCCAGCTGGCGATGATGTTGATGCCATCGGCGTGAAGTTAGTCAGCGCCGGTTTAGAGATCGAAGCCATTGATGTGGTGGGCGAGATTGTTGGCCCCTTGGTTGTCGGCCGCATTGACTCGTTTGAAGAGCAGGCTCAGGCCAACGGTAAAACCATTCGGTGGTGTCAGGTTGAGGTAGGGCCTGACCACGGTGGCGTTCGCGGGATTGTGTGTGGGGCAGCGAACTTCTCGGTGGGTGACCATGTCATTGCAGCTCTGCCTGGTGCGGTGCTGCCAGGGGGGTTTGCCATTGCGTCTCGCAAAACCTACGGTCACATCTCAGACGGGATGATTTGTTCGGCTAAAGAACTCAACCTTGGTGATGATCACTCAGGAATTATGATCCTTGATCCGTCAACGACGATCGGCTCGGATGCCGGTGAGATTGTCGGTAAGTCTGATCAGATTTTTGATTTAGCGGTAACTCCTGATCGCGGTTACTGCTTTTCAATGCGCGGGGTTGCTCGTGAACTCTCCGTTGGTTACAGCGCAGCCTTCAACGACCCTGCCGCGTTTGACTTGCCATCAGCGCCGGCTGGTAATCGCGCTGAAATCAATGATGGGGCAGACCGCATCATTGTCAGCGAACTTCTTGGTTTCAACCCAGCAGCGCCAACTCCTGATTGGTTAGCCCTTCGACTGCGTTTAATGGGCATGCGACCGATTTCACTGGCCGTTGATGTGACCAATTACGTGATGCTCTTAACTGGTCAGCCACTGCATGCATTTGATGCGGCCAAGGTTTCAGGCACACTTCGCGTGCGCCGGGCGCTCGCCGGCGAGAAGTTGACCACTCTGGATGAGGTTGCTCGCGACCTTGACCCAGACGATGTGGTCATCGCTGATGATTCAGGTGCCGTTGCCTTGGCAGGCACCATGGGTGGTGCCAGTACTGAAGTAGACGGCTCTACGAGCGCCATATTGCTAGAAGCGGCCCACTTCGACCCGATCGCTGTTGCTCGGCAAAGTCGTCGCCACAAACTCAGCAGCGAAGCATCCCGTCGTTTCGAACGTGGCACCGATCCAGCATTGCCCAGTGCAGCCTCAGCGCTAGCGATCTCCTTGTTGGTCGAGCATGGTGGCGCAAAACTTGCTTCCGTTTCACAGGTGGATCTGCGGGGGTCAACTCCTGCGATTGCATTTGACCTTCAACGTCCTGCGCGAACTGCTGGGATTGAGATTTCGGATGATTTTGCGGCGCAAGCGCTGACCAGTGTTGGATGCGTTGTCTCGGGAACATCAGGAGTTGTTGATGTCACACCTGCCACGTGGCGCCCAGACTTAACCGACCCCGCTGACCTCGACGAAGAAGTTATTCGACTCTTTGGTTATGACAACGTTCCCAGTTCGCTGCCGCGGTTGCCCTCGGGGCGTGGTTTGACGCCAGCTCAAAGATTGCGTCGAAGCGTGGCTCAAACCCTGGCCCACGCCGGTCACGTAGAAGTGTTGGCGTATCCCTTTGTCGGTTCGACAGAACTCGATGACTTGATGATCGGTCCCGATGACCCGCGCCGCCAACTTGTGCGCTTGGCCAATCCGATTTCCGAAGAGCAGCCGTTTATGCGCACAACGTTGTTGCCGGGCCTGCTCAACATTCTCAAGCGCAATCTAGGTCGCGGAAACGACGAAATCCTCATCTTCGAAATCGGTTCCGTTTCAACCTGGCCCGCCGGCCATAGCCTTGCTCGCGGGCACGATGTCCTCAGGCCCTCAGTGACATCGCGCCCGGATGAAAGCCAGCAAGCTGGATTAGATGCGTCGCTGCCTTCTCAGGAGCGACACCTGGCTGTGGTGATGACCGGTCAACGCGAACGTTCTGGTTGGTGGGGACCAGGCCGGGCCGTTGTTTGGCAGGACGTGGTTGAGTCAGCGCGCATCATCGCTCAAGCCGCCAAAGTAGAACTTGTTATAGGTTCCGGTAACGCTGCACCCTGGCATCCGGGTCGTTGTGCGCAGCTGTCGGTGGGGGATTCGATTGTGGTTGGTTTCGCCGGAGAGCTTGCCCCACGTGTGTGCGAATCACTTTCCCTGCCGCCACGAACCTGCGCCATGGAATTGAGTCTTGACACCTTGATTGATCATCGTCATGCCATCACGGGTGCACCTAATGTCTCAACCTTCCCGGTAGCAAAAGAAGATATTGCGTTGGTGGTTGAAACTTCAGTGTCGGTGCAATCGCTTCAATCCACGCTCGAAAATGCGGCGGGGCCGCTTCTAGAGTCCATACGCCTGTTTGATGTTTATCAAGGCCCGCAGGTAGGTGAGGGCAAGCAGTCACTGGCCTTCGCGCTTCGCTTCCGAGCCATGGATAGAACCCTTGAAGATGGTGAAGTGGCCGAAGCTCGGCAGGCTGCCGTTGAAGCAGCCCAGGCACGCCATGGGGCAGTCCTGCGCTCCTAGGATCATGCTGTATGCTTTTGCAGTAGAGTGGAAGTTCATACATACTAGGAGGATCTGGTGGCGCTAACCGCTTCCATTGCTGGTGGCAGTGGCTATGCCGGTGGGGAACTAATGCGTCTGCTTTCGGCTCATCCCATGTTTGAGATTTCTCAGGTGGCCGCCGGTAAGCAATCCGGAGTAGCTATTTCCACCGTGCACCCGCACCTGACTGATCTTGGCTCACAAGTATTTGTCGACACTGACGCCACCGTTTTGGGCCAGGCCGATGTTGTCTTCCTGGCATTGCCACATGGTCAATCAGGTCAGTTGGCTGCCCAACTTCCACAGTCATGTTTAGTGGTAGACCTTGGCGCGGATTTCCGACTCACCGATGCCCATGCTTGGGAGAAGTACTACGACGGTGAGCACGCTGGAACGTGGGTGTATGGATTACCTGAACTCGTTGGTGCTCGCGAAGCCATCGCATCAAGTAGACGGGTAGCTAATCCAGGCTGTTTCCCAACCGGCATCATCCTTGGACTTGCGCCACTGTTAGCGGCGGACCTAGTTCAGCCAGAAGACATCGTCATCGTCGCGGCATCGGGCACCTCAGGCGCCGGTAGGGGATTGAAGGATTCGCTACTGGGAAGTGAAGTGATGAACTCAATGTCGGCCTACAAGGTCGGTGGTGTTCATCAGCACACGCCGGAAATTGAACAAGCCCTCAGTGCTGCATGCGGACAGGCCACTCAAGTTCTCTTCACGCCCACTCTGGCTCCTATGCCGAGGGGAATCCTGGCCACATCAACAGCCAAAGCGGAGCCTGGCACGACGGCTGAGGATGTTTACGATGCCTTGCACGCCGCCTACCTCAACGAAGCATTCGTCCACGTGCTTGCGCCAGGGCAATGGCCAACCACCGGTGCTGTTTTGGGTTCGAACCATGTTCATCTGCAAGTAGCAGTGGATGCGCATTCTGGTCGGGTCAGTGTTGTCAGTTCGATTGACAATTTGACTAAGGGTGCAGCCGGTCAGGCCATTCAAAATGCAAACCTGATGGCTGGATTTGACGAAACTCTTGGGCTCACTGGATTGGCGGTGGCTCCATGAGCGTGACAGCTGCAAAGGGATTTAGGGCAAGTGGAGTTAAAGCCGGAATCAAGGCAAGCGGAAATCATGATCTCGCGCTGGTCATAAACGATGGACCAGACAAAGTTGCCGCCGGTGTTTTCACCCGTAACAGATTTCAAGCCGCTCCGGTGCAGTGGTCGATGCAATGTGTTGCCGATGGTCGCATCGATGCCGTGCTGCTCAACAGTGGCGGTGCTAATGCCTGTACTGGTCCGCAAGGTTTCACTGATACTCATAGAAGTGCAGAACATGTTGCGGCCACCTTGCAAATCTCTGCCGGTGATGTTGCCGTGTGTTCAACCGGGCTTATTGGCGAGTTGCTTCCCATGGATGCATTGTTGGCTGGCGTGAACTCAGCCTGGCAATCTCTCTCGGTCGAAGGCGGGGCCGATGCAGCGCTCGCCATCATGACCACCGATACCAAGCCAAAGACGGCCGTTGTCCAATCCGGCGGGTTTGTCGTTGGCGGAATGGCCAAGGGTGCGGGCATGCTGGCGCCGGGTTTGGCCACCATGCTCGTGGTGATCACCACGGACGCTGTCATTGCCAAGGGTGATCTTGAAACGGCCACTCGCTCTGCGGTGTCGACAACCTTCGAGCGCATTGACTCCGATGGTTGCATGTCCACTAACGACACGGTTTTGGTTTTGTCCTCTGGGGCTTCAGGTGTCACTCCAACAAATGAGGAATTTGAGACAGCCCTTAACGAAGTATGTGCTGACCTAGCTCGACAGCTCATCGGCGATGCCGAAGGTTCCAGCAAGGACATTCGCATCGATGTGATCAATGCGGTCAGTAGCGATGACGCTGTTGATGTTGCTCGCTCCATTTCCAGGAGCAATCTGCTCAAGTGCGCCATCCATGGCGAAGATCCGAACTGGGGCAGAGTCTTAGCCGCTGCCGGAACTACCCAGGCGGTGTTTGATCCTGACCGAGTGTCGGTTGCCATCAATGGAGTATGGGTGTGCAGAAATGGCGCACCTGATGCTGATCGCTCCTTGGTTTCTATGACGCAACGCGAAGTGGTTATCACCGTTGACTTAGCAGCCGGCGCCGATGAGGCGAGCCTGTGGACCAATGATCTGACCAGCGAGTACGTCTATGAGAACTCGGCGTATTCATCATGAGCAATCAGCAGCGTGATCGGGAGATGGCACTAGCCAAGGCTTCGACGTTGGCCAATGCTTTGCCTTGGCTTGAAAAGTTCCAAGGAAAAACGGTCGTGATCAAATTTGGTGGCAACGCCATGATCGACGATGAATTGAAGAAAGCCTTTGCTGAAGACGTTGTGTTTCTTCGCCATGCTGGGCTTCGTCCCGTAGTGGTTCACGGTGGTGGCCCCCAAATCACGCACATGCTGGAAAAGCTTGGCGTTGAATCCACCTTTGTGGCCGGCTATCGGGTCACTACGCAAGAGGCGATGGAAGTTGTCCGGATGGTGCTCACCGGCCAAGTGCAACGCGAAATCGTGGGTTTGATTAACGCCCACGGGACTTACGCGGTTGGACTATCTGGTGAAGATGCTCGAACCTTCGTTGCACAAAAGCATGAAGTCATCGTTGACGGCCAGGTCATTGACATCGGCCTGGTTGGCGATGTGGCATCGGTTGACCCTGGCTTTGTCCATAGCCTGCTTGCCGAAGGGCGCATTCCCGTTGTCTCCAGCGTTGCTGCCGGCTCTGATGGCCAGGTGTACAACGTCAATGCCGATACCGCTGCTGCTGCACTGGCGGTGGCCTTGAAGGCCGAGAAGTTGATTGTGCTCACCGATGTTGAAGGCCTGTATGCCAACTGGCCAGACAGCGATGAAGTCATCTCATCTATTTCGACCGACGAATTAGCTCAGCTCATGCCGTCCCTGACCAGCGGGATGATTCCAAAAATGGATGCTTGTCTTACTGCGGTCCAAGGGGGAGTTCCCACTGCCCATGTATTGGATGGTCGGGTTCCGCATGCTGTGCTCGTTGAGGTATTTACTGACGAAGGCAGCGGAACGATGGTCACGCCATGAGCCTTGCTACTCGGTGGAACGCCGCCTTCATGAGCAATTACGCAACTCCGGCGATCGAACTCGATCACGGCGATGGAGTGTGGGTTTTTGACACCGAAGGTAATCGTTACCTCGATCTCCTCGGCGGAATTGCGGTGTCTACTTTGGGTCATGGGCATCCAGCCGTTGTGCAAGCTGTCTCCAGACAAGTTGCCAAACTTGCCCACACCAGCAACTTGTACGCCAATGAGCCAGCTTTGGCCCTTGCGGAAAAACTGCAGTCGCTCACGGGCCAACCGTGCAAGATCTTTTTGTGTAACGATGGCGCAACCGCAAACGAAGCAGCCTTCAAGCTGGCCAGAAAGCACGGGGCTGGTCAACGCACCGGTCTGGTCGCTGCCAGGGGTTCCTTCCATGGGCGAACTGCTGCAGCCCTAGCTCTGACTGGACAGCCCAGTAAGCGGGCCCCTTTCGAACCGTTGCCTGGTGATGTGACTTTCGTGACCTTCGGTGAGGTTGATGCGCTTAAGACTGCGATCACGCCATCAACCTCGGCCGTATTTCTTGAACCGATTCAAGGTGAAGGTGGAGTGCATCCGGCTCCACAGGGTTATCTGAAGGCCGCCCGTGAACTGTGCGATGCACAAGGTGCGCTCTTGGTCATTGATGAGGTGCAAACCGGAATGGGGCGCACCGGTGATTGGTTTGCTTGCCTGGCCGCGGGCGTTGTTCCTGATGTGATCACCTTGGCAAAAGGTCTAGGTGCTGGACTTCCCATTGGCGCGGTGATCGCCTTTGGTCGCACCGCTGATCTTTTTGAACCCGGCGATCACGGCTCAACCTTTGGCGGCAATCCCATTTCTTGCGCAGCTGCCTTGGCTGTCATCGAGACGATAGAAGGCACCGACCTCTTGGCGCAGGTTGCTCAAGTGGGGCAGTATCTGTCGGAGTCGATCATGGGCTTGGGACACAAGAACATCGCAGGCGTTAGGGGCCTTGGTCTCCTGCAGGCCATCGAACTCGTCGGCCTACCCAGTGCGGCCGTGGAAGCAAGCGCTCGTTCGCACGGATTCTTGCTTAACGCAGTGACTCCAGATGCCATTCGCCTGGCTCCGCCGCTGATCATTACCAAGTTAGACATCGATCAATTCGTGGCAGCGTTGCCGTCGATCTTGCAGGAGGCGATCGCATGAGCATCCCCCAAACCAAGATCGCCCGTCACAAGCTCATCGTCGACTTGCTCGCAAGTCAGCAGGTCAAGTCACAGCCCGAACTGCGTGACCTATTGGCCCAACGCGGCGTTGAGGTCACTCAGGCAACCATGTCACGTGATCTGCTTGAACTCGGTGCCGTGCGACTACGTGGAGCAGAGGGTCATCTGATCTACGTCATTGACAATGGCAGCGATGGATCTGACGAGAGGGCCGCTGCAGCTCGGCTGGCTCGAGTCGTTGAAGAGTTGGTCGTTGGGGTTGAAGCCTCATCCAACCTGGTGGTCGTTCGCACGCCCCCGGGTGCGGCTCAGTTTCTTGCCTCATCGATTGATCATGGCGGCTTACCGGGCGTGATCGGAAGTGTGGCCGGAGACGACACGGTTTTGTTAATCACGGCGGAATTAACCGGTGGTCAGGCGGTTGTGGAACATCTGCTGGCGCTTAGTTCGGCGCGCCGGTGAGCCATAACTGCCGGTCCATCAAACAATTTGTTCAGCACGCAAACAACGAAGGGAACATCAAGTGAAAGAGCGCGTAGTACTGGCCTACTCGGGAGGGCTCGACACCTCCGTAGCGATTGGTTGGATCGCTGAGGAAACCGGTGCAGAAGTTATCGCCGTGGCAGCCGATGTAGGCCAAGGTGGCGAAGACCTTGATGTCATCAGGCAGCGAGCCCTGGATTGTGGTGCGGTTGAAGCAGAAGTAGCAGATGCCCGTGATGAGTTCGCCAATGAATACTGCCTCCCGGCCCTTCAGGCAAATGCGCTGTACATGGATCGGTATCCGCTGGTTTCAGCTCTCTCACGACCGACCATTGTTAAGCACCTTGTTGATGCTGCCAAGAAGCACAACGCCACGATCGTGGGTCATGGCTGTACTGGCAAGGGCAATGACCAGGTGCGTTTTGAAGTCGGTATCGCTGCGTTGGCACCGAACTTGAAGTGCATTGCACCGGTTCGTGACTCAGGCATGACCAGAGATAAGGCCATCGAGTTTGCTGAGCGCAACAACTTGCCCATTGATGTCAACAAGAAGTCGCCGTACTCCATTGACCAAAACGTTTGGGGTCGCGCGATTGAAACTGGCTTCCTTGAAGATATTTGGAATGCACCTATTGAGGATGTGTACTCCTACACGGCTGACCCGAGTCAACCTCGCGAAGCCGATGAAGTCGTGATCTCGTTTAAGTCCGGCGTACCGGTTGCCATTGATGGTCGCAAAGTCACCATGTTGCAAGCCATTGAAGAATTGAACAAGCGCGCCGGGGCGCAGGGGATCGGTCGCTTGGACATGGTTGAGGATCGGCTCGTGGGGATTAAATCTCGTGAGGTGTACGAAGCCCCAGGCGCGATTGCTTTGATTACCGCGCACCAAGAGCTGGAAAACGTGACCATTGAACGCGACTTGGCCCGCTTTAAGCGCGGTGTTGAACAACGATGGGGTGAACTGGTCTATGACGGTCTCTGGTTCTCACCTTTGAAGGATGCCCTGGACGCTTTCATTGCGTCAACGCAGGAGTTCGTCACAGGGGAGATCAGGATGAAGTTGCACGCAGGGGCAGCTGTTGTCAACGGACGTCGATCAGATGCTTCGTTGTACGACTTCGATTTGGCCACGTACGACGAAGGCGACACCTACGACCAGTCGCTGGCTAAGGGTTTTGTTGATATTTGGGGAATGCCTAGTCGCATAGCCGCTGAGCGCAATCAAAGAGTGAGGGGAACTAATGGGTAAGCAGACTCCCGACACGTTGTGGGGAGGTCGTTTCGCGTCCGGTCCGGCCGACGCGATGTTTGCCTTGTCCGTTTCCACGCACTTTGACTGGGCGCTGGCTCGGTACGACATTGCCGGATCTCGGGCGCATGCTCAAGGACTGCTCACCGCTGGCTTGTTGTCCGCAGACCAATGCGCGTCGATTCTTGATGCTCTTGATGAACTTGAAGCAGCAGTTGCCAGCGGGGATTTCGCGCCCTTGCCTACCGATGAAGATGTGCATTCGGCACTTGAACGTGGCTTGATTGAACGTCTTGGTCCAGATCTTGGCGGTCGACTGCGGGCTGGTCGTTCGCGTAACGATCAAGTGGCCACTCTTTTTCGCATGTATGCACGTGATCAAGCCAGGGTTGTGGCGCACCTGGTTTCAGGATTGTGTGATGCATTGATTGCGCAAGCTAGGCAACACGAAGGTGCTGTCATGCCCGGACGCACTCACTTACAACATGCCCAACCTGTGTTGTTGTCTCATCACCTGTTGGCCCATGTGTGGCCACTGTTGCGTGACATTTCGCGGCTGCAGGATTGGGACGCGCGAACCGATGTATCTGCCTACGGATCGGGCGCACTTGCCGGGACATCATTGGGTCTAGATCCGGAAGCCTTAGCGGGCAAACTCGGCTTCAGCTCTTCGGCGCCGAACTCTATTGATGCCACGTCATCGCGTGATTTTGCCGCTGAACTGTCCTTTGTACTAGCGATGATCGCCGTTGATGTTTCGCGGTTGGCTGAGGAAATCGTTTTGTGGTCAACCAAGGAGTTCTCTTTTGTCACGTTGGCCGATGAGTGGTCCACCGGCTCTTCGATCATGCCGCAAAAGAAGAATCCTGATGTCGCCGAACTTGCTAGGGGTAAAGCTGGCCGGTTGATTGGTGATCTGACTGGTTTACTTGCCACACTCAAAGCACTTCCGTTGGCCTATAACCGAGATCTGCAAGAAGACAAGGAACCAGTCTTTGATGCGGTCAACCAGTTGGTGAGGTTGTTGCCGGCGGTGACTGGATGTGTGAGCACGCTGACCTTTAACACTGCGCGGCTGGCTGAATTGGCTCCGCAAGGTTTTTCCCTTGCGACCGACATTGCCGAGTGGTTGGTCCGTGAGGGAGTGGCCTTTAAGGATGCGCACGAGATCGCAGGTGCCTGTGTCAAAGTCTGTGAGGCCCAGGGCATTGAGCTCAGTGACCTCACCGATACGCAGTTGGCAGCCGTGTCAGAGCACTTAACGCCTGCAGTTAAGGGCGTACTGACCGTGAGCGGAAGCATCAACTCGCGTGATTCACGCGGCGGTACCGCTCCTGATCAAGTCGCACAACAGTTGGGTGAACTCCAAGCCGAGCTCACAGCGGCTCAAGCGTGGATCAATTCAGCCGGCGCGGGGGACGGTCGATGAACCCCATCTTGGAGGAGTTGACCTGGCGTGGACTGTTAGCGCAAACTACAGATGAAGCAGCGCTGAGTACTGCGCTTGATGATGCGCCCGTCACGTTTTACTGTGGCTTTGATCCGACCGGACCAAGTTTGCATGTAGGCCACTTGATGCAGGTGATCACCATGCGACGTTTGCAAGAGGCAGGGCATAAACCAATCGCCTTAGTTGGTGGCGCAACTGGGTTGATTGGCGATCCCAAGCCCGGCGGCGAACGATCCTGGCTCGATGCTGATGTGGCTGCTGACAATGTGCGTCGTATTCAAAGCCAGCTCGAGCACTTTCTTAGCTTTGGTAAAGGCGATACGGACGCGATTTTGGTCAACAACCTGGACTGGACCGCATCGATGGATGTGGTCACATTCCTGCGCGATGTGGGCAAGCACTTCAGCGTCAATCGCATGTTGGATCGCGATGCCGTTAAGACCCGACTTGAGTCAAATGGCATTTCCTACACGGAATTTTCCTATGTACTGCTGCAGTCCATGGACTATCTCGAACTTCGCCGCCGTCACGGTTGCACGTTGCAAATTGGTGGTAGCGACCAGTGGGGCAACATCACTGCTGGCTGTGAATTGGTGCGTCGCGTCGATGCCGAAACAGTTCACGCGTTGACAACCCACTTGTTAACGAAGAGCGATGGCACAAAATTTGGTAAGACTGAATCGGGAACCGTTTGGCTTGACCCCGAGTTGACTTCGCCGTATGCGTTTTACCAATTCTGGTTTAACACTGACGATCGCGATGTCATCAACTTCCTGAAGATCTTTTCTACGCGCTCGCAAGAAGACATCGCTGCGCTTGAACAACAAAGTCAAACCGAACCGGCCGCACGAGCTGCACAAAAGGCATTAGCTGAAGATGTCACTACACTTGTGCACGGTCTCAGCGCCGTTGAGCAAGCCATTGCGGCATCTGCAGCATTATTTGGTCGAGCGGAACTGGTTGATATTGAACACATAACCATCTTTGGCGCCTTAACCGAAGCCGGTTTGGTTCACTCCAGCGATGTTGAAGGCGAGACGGTCGTGGATTATCTGCTGGCCACCGGTTTGGTAGCCAGTAAGTCGGCAGCCCGTCGAGCAATTGATGAGGGCGGGGTGTACCTGAACAACCAGCGGATCGCCGATGAGGCGTATGTGCCTGCTGGGGCAGATTGGCTGCACGGAGAGTTTCTCGTGCTGCGTAAGGGAAAGCGAACCATTGCCGGGGTCCAAAAGGGGGCTTAGAGCCTGAATGGGGACCCCCCTTTACGCCTGAGTCAGGCGTGGCGTACGATAGGCAATCCCAGTTGGGAGTAACGGACATTTCGGTGGCCGGTCCCTGGGGAACTGTTATGACCAAGCGTGGCGGCATCTCTTCGCCCCCCAAGCTCTGACAGGTGCATTTTGGTCAAACCCTCTGAGAAGAGGAAAGGACTGAAGGCAAAAGTTTTGGAAGTAGCCCGAGGGCCCAGCCGAAAGGCTGTGCTTGAGTGCGCATCCGCTCCTTGAGAACTCAACAGCGTGCCGAAAGTCAATGCCAAATACCCCGTTCGTGGGATCTGGTTTCATTCACATCGGATGAATAAAGGATCTTGCGACGGAATTCCTTTGGTATGAGACGGACAATGACAAGTAGAAATACCTAGTCAGTTGATCCGTCCTCTGCCAGATCAACTAGCCCTTATGCAAATAAGGGTGCTTCATCTTTGATGGAGAGTTTGATCCTGGCTCAGGACGAACGCTGGCGGCGTGCTTAACACATGCAAGTCGAACGGTGAACCAGGGCTTGCCCTGGGAATCAGTGGCGAACGGGTGAGTAACACGTGGGCAACCTGCCCCAGACTCTGGGATAACTCCGGGAAACCGGGGCTAATACCGGATACGACCTTTGAAGGCATCTTCGAAGGTGGAAAGTTTTTCGGTCTGGGATGGGCCCGCGGCCTATCAGCTTGTTGGTGGGGTAATGGCCCACCAAGGCGACGACGGGTAGCCGGCCTGAGAGGG
>CAIXNN010000086.1 GCA_903920865.1 uncultured Actinomycetes bacterium | reverse complement strand
ACAGAGTTCGGCGTTGATGAGGCACGGCGCATTGCCATCGACGAGGTGGTTCCCGTTGAACGACCTCAGGATGCTCATGACGTTTCGGCGACGTTCCGTCTCGCTGATCTAGTGGGCGCCGGTCTGGTCGCAGTCGTTGCCGCTGCGGTGGCCTTACTTGCGCGCGGACTCGGTATGGCCACGCAGAATATGGCGAGAAGGACCGCACTGTTGACCTTGATTGTCACAGCGCTGGCAACCAGTGGGCTGGCTTTGGTAGTTCGCGGGGTAAGCGGGCAGCCCATTGATTTGGTGATGTTTTCTGGGCAGGAGGGCATGGCGCAGTTATTGACGGTGACTTCACTGTCGGCCGTTGTTCTCGTCCTTGTGGCAAAGACTTTGGCCTATGGCCTAGCACTTGGATCAGGATTTCGTGGCGGTCCAATTTTTCCCGCTGTATTCCTCGGGGTGGCAACCGCAGTCGCGCTGGGCTTAGCTGTTCCTTCGTGGAGCGTGACTGCTCTGGTTGTCACGGCGATTGCAGCATCGAGCGCTGCTGCGCTGAAGTTGCCCTTTACATCGGCTCTTCTCGCGCTTGTGATTGTGGCCGGCGCGGGCATGGCTGTGGCGCCCTTTGCCATCATCGGAGCGGTGATCGGGCTTATCTTCCGGATGGCGTTTGACCAAGGCAGCATCGGTGCGAGTGATCAGCACACGTCACCTGTTTAACGCAGTTTGCCGGCTCGGGTTTGGGTCGGAGACGGTCTCTATTGACTCAGGTGGGAACATAAAGGCGTGAAAGGTCGCGTACTGGTCGTTGATGACGACCTATCCCTTGCCGAAATGCTGGGAATTGTTCTACGCAGTGAGGGCCTTGAGCCGTTTTTCTGCTCGGACGGAGATAAGGCACTAGAGACCTTCCGAGACTGCCAGCCTGACGTAGTCCTGCTCGATGTGATGCTGCCAGGCAAAGATGGAATTGAAATCTGTCAATTGATTCGAGCTGAGTCGGGAACTCCCATCATTATGTTGACCGCTCGAACTGACACGGTTGATGTTGTACTGGCCCTTGAGACTGGCGCGGACGACTATGTGATGAAGCCCTTCAAGGCGAAAGAACTTGTGGCACGCGTGCGCGCTCGGCTGCGTCGGCTTGAACCCGAAGTCGTTGAGACTTTGACCATTGGCGATTTGGTCATTGATATTTCTGGACATACCGTTCGTCGTGCTGGTGTGCAGCTCATGCTCACACCGTTGGAGTTTGACTTGCTCTTGTGCTTAGCTCGAAGCCCCCGTCAAGTCTTTACCCGTGAGGCCTTACTCGAGCAAGTGTGGGGTTATAAACACGCTGCCGATACTCGACTGGTCAATGTCCACGTTCAACGTTTACGGGCCAAGATTGAGCACGACCCCGAAGCCCCCGAAATTGTTGTCACGGTGCGTGGGGTGGGGTACAAGGCCGGCGACGCATGAGCCAATTTGCGGTTCGCGCCCGCCGCTGGGTTCCTCGGCCACTACGCGTCCTGCGAAATCGCTGGTCTGGCTCGCTACAAGTGCGAGTTGTTGCATCAACGCTCTTTGTCTCCATCTTCGTGGTGGCGTTAACCGGGACTCTCTTAGTCAATCGCATTAAGACCGGCCTGCTTGATACCAAAGTCGAGGCCTCAGTCGCGGAAGCTACCGCCGGAATCAACGCCGCTCAACAATTGGCCGATTCTTCCGACTTGACGCAACAGCCTGGAGCCGGACAGCTGATTGACCAGATCGCAACCGAACTTTCCAATCGCGCCGGATCCCCGCCTCTTTATGACGTTCTCCTACTTGCCTCGCCGGGAACTGGAACCATAGCGGTGCCAGAGCGTCGGTCGGGTGCCATCGAAGAGTCCAGTATTCCTGATTCATTAAAAGCCACCGTAGAAAAAGAAAAGGCGCTGGCAAATTCGTTCACGCAAATTCGCTATGCAGACGGTTCGGCCGGTCCAGGTGTTGCAGTTGGCGCGCCGCTTGTCATTCCAAACTTGGGAACCTATGACCTGTTTTATGTTTTCTCTACCGCCAATGAGCAACGAACGCTTGCATTAGTCCAAAGCAGCGTGATCTTGAGCAGTTTGATTTTGGTTTTGTTGTTGGGTGCCATTGTGTGGTTCTTGACGCGCCTGGTGTTAAAACCTGTGCGGACGGCAGCCGATGTGGCGCAACGTTTGGCCTCCGGGCGACTTGAGGAACGCATGCGAGTGCGTGGCGAAGACGAACTAGCCCGCCTTGCAAGCGCGTTTAACTCAATGGCGGGCAATATCAAGCAGCAAATTCGCCAGCTGGAGGCCCTCTCGCGCATTCAGCGACGCTTCGTGGCTGATGTTTCGCACGAACTGCGTACGCCACTGACCACGATTCGGATGGCCACTGATGTCATCTACGAAAGTAAAGACGAACTAGATCCAACCACGAAGAGATCTGTTGAATTACTTTCCGAACAGCTTGATCGCTTTGAGGACCTGTTCACTGAACTGCTTGAAATCTCTCGTTTCGATTCCGGTCAAGCCATCTTGGATGCAGATGCGATTGATATCCGCGTCCTGACCCGCGCGATTGTAGAAAACACAGAGCCGTTGGCCCGCAGCCACGGCACGCACATCACCATTGATGAGCCAGACGATCCGTGCCTGGCTGAAATGGATGGGTTACGGGTCGAGAGAGTATTGCGCAATCTGGTGGTCAATGCCATTGAACATGGCAATGGTCAACCCATCACGGTGTCCATTGGGTGCGATGAGGATGCGGTTGCGGTATCGGTTCGTGATCGTGGCGTTGGGCTTCGGCCGGGGGAATCATCGTTGGTATTCAACAGGTTCTGGCGCTCAGACCCCTCCCGTGCACGGACCGTGGGTGGCAGTGGGTTGGGGCTTTCGATTGCTTTGGAAGATGCTCGCTTGCATGGCGGATGGCTGGAAGCGTGGGGTGAACCGGCCCACGGCGCAGTGTTCCGATTGACGTTGCCACGCAAAGTGGGAGAAGTATTACAAGGTTCGCCGCTACCGCTTTAGCCACCGGAAATCAGTGAAACTGTCGGAGAATCCAAGTGAATCGGACCATCGTGCTCGCAGCGGCAGTATGTTTTGCCCTTGCTGGGTGTGCGAGCATCCCCACATCGGGGCCCGTGTCAGTGAATCCAGATGCGCAAATCACCAGCCAAGCCGATGCAGTGGTTCCAGTTGTCCGTCCGCCAGAGGTCGGTGCTTCGCCAACAGCAATCGTTGGTGGTTTCCTGCAAGCCAATGTCAGCGCGACCGATGATTACGCGGTTGCTCGAGCATTCCTAGCACCAGAAGTTTCCGAAACGTGGCGTCCAGATGCAGGTGTGATCGTCTATGACGACTCCAATGGTCTCAACCTCAAGGCAAGTCGAACTCGCGTGATGTTGACCGCCCCTGAACAAGGGCGCCTGACCTCTGAGGGAGTCTTTTCGGCAACCTCACGAACCTCGGTATTGAGTACAGACTTCACTGTTCGAAAAGTTGATGGGCAGTGGCGCATCAATGGAGTCCGAAATGGCCTTTTACTGTCCGTAGCTGATGTTGAGCGCGTCTATGTTCCGGTGGATCGCTACTTCCTTAACCCTTCGCGCACAAGTCTTGTTCCTGATCGTGTTCTGGTGCCTTCAGATCGAAGAGGATTGTTAACGAGTCTGGTCCGTGGAGTACTTGCTGGTCCAACCCGTTGGCTCGCACCCGCCGTTGTTACGGCGATTCCTTCAGGTACTCGATTGGGAATTGATGCGGTTCCACTCGATGGACAGACCGCAACGGTTGACTTGACTCCCAATGTCTTAGCAGCCAACGATGTAACGCGGCGCTTGCTGGCAGCTCAGCTTGTCTGGAGTTTGACCAGCGTGAGCACAGTGAAGGCGGTCAAAATTACCGTTTCGGGCCAGCCTCTTACGCTGTCTGGTTTGAGCGATGTACTCAAACGCGATGATTTTGCCGGGGTTAACCCACAAGTCATATCCTCATCGACAGCGGCCTACGTCATCGTGGGCAAGCGAATCGAAAAGATCACCAGTACCGGACTTGAGCCGGTCCCAGGGATCTTTGGCGAAGGATCGCTCGCACTGAGCTCATTTGCAGTAAATCTTGATCAAAGTGTGGCCGCTGCCACTGTTTCGATTGCAGGTGCCGAATCAACAGTTTTCACGGCCGCTCTTGAGGCTGGCTCGTCAACACAGCCCCGAACCGGTTTCGCCAGTGTGAAGTCATTGTCTTATGGCAGGGGCGGCGAATTGTGGATTTGTGATGCGGGCAAAGTCAGCATCACAAGTTCAACCGGCAAGACTGGATCGGTGACCGTGCAGGGTCTGACGGCTGTCACAGATTTGCGCATCACTCGCGATGGTGCCCGGGCAGCCGTCGTTGGCCGCGATGCCGCCGGAACCGTAAATGTTTTCTTACTGCGGGTGGTGCGCAGTGGCTCAAAAGTTTCACTGCAAGAACCGCGATTGATTCAAAGTGATGCAACTGCGGTCAAAGATGTTGCCTGGACTGACGCGAATTCACTAGTAGTGCTCGGCAAGGGCGCATCCGGCGTTAACCAGGTGTTCCAAGTGCAGGTCGGCACGGGCACTGTACGTTCTGCTGGCGGGGTTTCCGCAATGACGGTAGTTGCATCCGCACCCAATGGCGCTGTCTATGTTCAAGGCGCTAGCGGCGTGTGGGTCAATTCAGGACTGGGATGGAGATTAACGGTCCGCGGAGGTAGCGACCCGGTCTTTCCTGGTTAAACCTGCAGGCGCTCTAACCGCGCTTAGGACCCCCTTGCCCTTCGACCAGTGGTATCGCTGACCATGACCGGCAGGGTTTTCTCATGTCCGCCCACTCTTTGATCCCCACCTTGCGACTTGCATTGCTCGACATCTTTGTTCCGGTCGCGTGTGCCGGTTGTGGGGACTCGGGAGCCTCTCCGTGCCCGCGCTGTAGCGCGTTGCTAGCCCACATCCCGGCCCATGCACTGTCCATCCCCGACATCGATGCTCCGATTTTTGCTAAGAGTCAGTACAAGGGCGTTACCCGGCGGCTCCTGCTTGCTCATAAAGATGGTGGACGCAATGGATTGACCACGCCACTAGGGCTAGCTCTTGCAGATGCGGTTAAGCAATCGTTGACCGCAGTTGTGCCACCGCCCGGAAAGCTTGTGCTGGTCCCTGTTCCTTCTCGTTCGGTAAACATCCGTCGGCGGGGACGGTTCACCACCGGCGAATTGGCGCACGTTGCACGAAAAGATCTTCCGTGCCCAGCAGTAGTTGAGTCATTGTTGCGAATCACGCAACCGGTCCTTGACCAAGTCGGACTCTCGCGCGCACAGCGACAAAGCAATATGGAGTTCGCGATGACATCACTACCGGGCAATGCCGATGTGGTCATCGTTGATGATGTGATCACCTCGGGGGCAAGTGTGCGTGAGGCTTATCGGGCCTTAACTCAGGCTGGGCACAATGTCATCTCCATTGCCGCGGTCTGCGCACGCTAGCCAAACAAGCCACTGGAGTCGGCTGGCTGGCTGGTGGGGCCAGATACTAGGTTGAAGTCATGGCACTCGCTCGGGTCCGTGGTTGCGTTGTGTTTACACAGCAAGCCGATGCCAGTCGCAGGCTAAACGGTCCACGTAAGGCGACTTTTTGTCGTTCGATCACGGTGCGGCTTAGGAGTAAGTCCTGCCTTGCCGGTCAATCAGATATTGGCCGATCCAAGAGAGGGGCAGTAGTGGCGCCAGCGCTGCGAAATCCCCAGCAGGCGAATGTGGGGTCGAAGACCAGGTCGGCCGGGCGAGTGTCACCTCAACCCGGGTTCACGCCTACGATGGAGCCATTCCCTGATCAGAGGAGCCTTGCTCGTGGCAGCCATTGTTGACCGCCTGTTTCGCGCTGGCGAAGGCAAAATTTTGCGCAAGTTGGAAAATCTTGCCCAGCAGGTCAATCTCATTGAGGACGGCTTTGTTTCACTCACCGATGAGCAGCTCAGTGCTCTAACGCAAGAGTACAAACAGCGCTACCGCGATGGTGAAAGTCTCGACGATCTTCTGCCTGAGGCATTTGCAACTGTTCGAGAAGCTGCCAAGCGAGTGCTGGGTCAGCGCCACTATGACGTTCAAATTATGGGTGGGGCCGCACTTCACCTAGGAAATATCGCTGAGATGCGAACCGGTGAAGGAAAGACCTTGGTCTCCACCTTGCCGGCCTACCTCAATGCTTTGACTGGTCAAGGCGTCCATGTTGTTACGGTCAACGACTACTTGGCTGAGCGTGACTCTGAATGGATGGGACGCGTCCACACATTCCTTGGTTTAACTGTGGGATGTATTCGCTCGCAAATGCCCAGTGCCGAGCGACGTGAGGCTTATGCAGCCGATATCACCTACGGCACTAACAACGAATTTGGTTTTGATTATCTGCGCGACAACATGGCGCTGGACCAAGAAGACCTGACGCAACGTGGCCACTTCTTTGCCATCGTGGACGAAGTTGACTCAATTTTGATCGACGAAGCTCGTACCCCCTTGATCATCAGTGGCCCAGCAGATGAACCCAGCAAGTGGTACACCGAATTTTCCACCATGGTTCGTCGCCTGAACCGCGACGAAGACTACGAAGTTGATGAAAAGAAGCGAACAGTTGGCATCACTGAAATCGGCGTGGGAAAGATTGAGGACTGGGTTGGCATTGACAACCTCTATGAACCCGTCAATACCCCCTTGGTTGGGTACCTCAACAACGCGATCAAGGCCAAGGAACTTTTCAAATTAGATAAGGACTACGTCGTCATGAGCGGCGAGGTTCTGATCGTTGATGAACACACCGGACGCATGTTGCCTGGTCGGCGCTACAGCGAAGGTATGCATCAGGCCATTGAGGCAAAAGAAGGCGTAGAGATTCTTCGCGAAAACCAAACCCTTGCCACCATCACACTGCAGAACTTCTTCAGACTGTACGAAAAACTTGGCGGCATGACTGGAACGGCCATGACTGAGGCAGCCGAATTCCAACAAATTTATGGATTGGGTGTTGTTCCCATCCCGACCAACCGGGACATGGTCCGGATGGACAAGGCTGACTTGATCTATCGCACTGAGGCTTCCAAGTACGCCGCCGTCATTGATGACATTGTGGAACGCCACGAAAAGGGCCAGCCAGTTTTGGTGGGAACTACCAGCGTTGAGCGCTCGGAAGACTTGTCCAAGATGCTGCGTCGCCGCGGCATTCCCCATGAAGTTTTGAATGCCAAGTTCCATGAGCGCGAAGCCTCAATCGTGGCCCAAGCTGGTCGCAAGAACGCGGTCACGGTCGCCACAAATATGGCTGGTCGAGGCACCGACATCATGCTCGGTGGTAACTCGGAAGCCATGGCTACAGCCGAGTTAGCCCAGCGTGGCCTTGATCCGGTAGATACCCCTGAGGAATTCCGTTCGGCCTGGCCGGCGGCATTGGCAAAGGCTGAAAAAGCTGTTGAAGCAGAGCGTGAAGAGGTGCGAGCAGCCGGCGGCCTGTATGTGGTGGCCACGGAGCGGCACGAATCTAGGCGTATCGATAACCAGCTTCGCGGTCGGTCTGGTCGTCAAGGTGACCCCGGTGAATCACGCTTCTACCTCTCCCTTGAGGACGACCTTCTACGTTTGTTCAACGCGGGCGCAATTGATTCATTCTTGGTTCGCTTCAACGTCCCTGATGACGTGCCCATTGAAGCCAAGTTAGTGACGAACGCGATCCGATCAGCCCAAACGCAAGTTGAGTCACAAAACTTTGAGATCCGTAAGAATGTTCTTAAGTACGACGAAGTCCTCAACCGGCAGCGCCTGGTGATCTATAGCGAGCGTCGCAAGGTGCTTGAAGGTGCAGACCTTCATGAACAAGTCATCGGTTTTATTGAGGATGTCATCGATGCCTACGCCATGGCAGCCACTGCGGAAGGCTATGCCGAACAGTGGGATCTCGAAACGTTGTGGAAAGCCTTCGAGAGCGTGTATCCAATTTCCTTGTCAGCCGAGGATGTTATTGAGCAATCGGGTGGCAGCGCTGAAAATCTCACAGGTGAATTCATTGCCGAAGTTGTTAAGGAAGATGCAAATGCAGCCTATGCGGCGCGTGAGGCTGAACTAGGCGAAGAGATCATCCGCGAACTTGAACGTCGCGTGGTGCTTTCGGTACTTGACCAAAAGTGGCGTGAGCATCTTTATGAGATGGACTACCTGCAAGAGGGCATTGGGTTGCGAGCCTTGGCCCAGCGTGACCCAGTCGTTGAGTATCAACGTGAGGGCTATGACTTATTTGTTGCGATGATGGACGCCATCAAAGAGGAATCGGCTGCCTTGGTATTCCAGGTACAAGTCGAAATAGAACAAGGCGCTGATCAAGGTCCTGAAATTGTCACGCCAGGCCTGGTTGAGCCACGTCGCCCCGCTGCGTTGCAATACACCGCGCCAGATATCGATTCAGCCAGTGGCCTCAATCAGTCCACGGCCTCATTAGGCCCGATTATTGACCCAGAGTTCGGCGAAGTTTCAAAGAATGCACTGTGCCCGTGTGGCTCTGGACGCAAGTACAAGCGTTGCCACGGCGATCCCAAGCAACGACCTGCTAGCTGATCAGGCCGAATTCAGATAGTCGTCGGGGGAGTACCCGGTGATGCTGTGATCGGGTGTATCAACCACCGTGCAGATCCAACGACCATCAAGTCCTTCTAAGCGCAGGGCAAGTGCTATGGGTCGGTGTGGACCAATCAAAATCACTGTTGCTTCAACAATTCCATCAGCGGGTTCAATAACGCGCATTGACGCGATCGTGTAGCGACCAATACGCGCAATGCTTCGTGGATTGTGCCCACTGGGGTGTGCGGCTCGTACTCGCGCGCTGTATTGCAAACGACTCAAGATCTCTGGAGTAGTCCATCGAACGAGTTGACTTGCGGGCCGCTGCCCGAGATAGACCTCAACCATGGCTAATGAAATCCGAGCTACCCAAGCTCCGGCCGGCGGAAGTTCGCTGCGCGGCGTGGGTTGCCGGGAGAACTGATCATCAATGACAAAGAGCCGAGCTGGAAGTTCCGGCTGGACGTCAAGCCCGTTGGCCAAGGTGAATTGAAGATCAAGGGTGGGCTGGTGTACCGGTGGTACAAGTCTCAAGCTCGCCATGGTGTTCCCCCGTAGGTTGCTGTGTTTACTTCTGTTTGCCTCTATTTATGTCCAAAATGTCCGTTTCGTCAACCCCTTGATTTCAGCGGTGCATAGCCACCATGATCGTTTTTCTCTGCAGGGGGTGGTGGCGATGGATTGGCAGGACTTGCTGGCCGAACTCGAAGCCGAAGCCGAAGCCTTGGCTGATCGCCAACGTGAGGCCTTGGCAGCAGACTTGGCGCGCGATGAGCGTCGGCATGTGGGGATAAGTCAACGACTAGCCGCTTGCATTGCTTCCACCGTTAGTGTGCAGTTGGCTTCAGGGGAGGCCTTAACTGGCCAGGTTGATGCAGTGGGGTCAGATTGGGTGCTGATCAGCGATCATCACCGAGAGCACGTGGTCTTGTTGTCTCATGTGCACTCCATCAAGGGGCTTTCTGCGCAGGCAAAGGTGATCTCTACATCCCGCATTGTTGCCTTCATGAATGCTCACTGGTTGCTGGTTCGGATTTGTCAGCAACGATCACAGGTAAGTTTGCGGCTTGTCAGCGGCGAACTTTGTACTGCACGAATCGAAAAAGTTGGCGCAGATCACTTGGATCTTTCCAACCATCAAACGGTCCTGGTCAGTGCCATTGTCGCGATCACGAGAATCTAGGCCTTCTTCCCTGCCCTAGCTGGCGTTAGTAAAGGGGTGTTCGCTGAGAAACTTGGTCGTTGATTCGTAACTGCGCTCAATAAAATCTTCAAGTTCCTTGGTTTCAACGCGATATTGACCTCGGCCACCGATTTTGATCGCTCGAAGGGATTGATTCCTCACTAGGGCGTAGGTCTGAGCCGCTGAAATGTTCAAGATTTGTGCAACTTCGCTGAGGGTAAGAAACTTCGGCTCCATGCCTTCCTCTGTTCGTGGGTGCTTT
>CAIXNN010000085.1 GCA_903920865.1 uncultured Actinomycetes bacterium | reverse complement strand
GGTTCGCGACCAAGGTCTTGCAACATCTGGCGCTGGACTCGAGCCAACTTGTTGATCACTTCGACCATGTGCACGGGAATACGAATGGTGCGAGCTTGGTCAGCCATGGCGCGAGTAATGGCCTGGCGAATCCACCAGGTGGCATAAGTGGAGAACTTATAACCCTTGGTGTAGTCAAACTTTTCAACCGCGCGGATCAAACCAAGGTTTCCTTCTTGGATCAAGTCCAAGAAGAGCATGCCGCGACCGGTGTAGCGCTTGGCAAGAGAAACAACCAGACGAAGGTTGGCTTCCAGTAGGTGATTCTTGGCCCGACGACCGTCTTCAGCGATCCACTCATAGTCACGCTTAAGGCGTGCGGCGATCTTTTTGGTGTTATCAAGCTTTTCTTCAGCGAACAGGCCTGCCTCAATGCGCTTGGCCAAGGAAACTTCTTGTTCAGCATTAAGCAGAGGAACCTTGCCGATCAGTTTGAGGTAGTCCTTGACTGGGTCAGCCGTAGCGCCAGCGACTTGAACGGTTTGTACCGGTTCATCGGTCTCGTCCTTGCTCGAGAGCACGAAACTGTCATCATTTGCGTCCTCGACTTTGCCCTTGGCTTCCTTCAGTTCTTCAACATCGCCGCCTTCAGCCTCTACGGCTTCGATCACGGTCTCGGTGGTAACGGTCAACGATTCAACGACGATAGCTTCGAGTTCAGGGTCTTCAAGGTCCTCAGGATCAAGATCGCCGGGCACATCTAGGGCATCTGCAGAAACTTTGCCAGCCTTGACATTTTTGGCAGCACCCTTGGCCACCTTCTTCGCCGGAGCCGACTTTGTTGCTGCTGGTTTGGCAGCAGCCTTCTTCACAGCGACGGCCTTAACTGCAGCTTTCTTAACCGGCGTTGCCTGCTTAGCAGGCGCGGCCTTCTTCACTGCAGCCTTCTTGGCCGGAGCCTTCTTGGCAGGCGCCTTCTTAGCAGGTGCAGCCTTCTTCACTGCCTTTTTTGGCGCAGCCTTCTTTGTTGGGGCAGCTTTTTTAGCAACGGCCTTCTTGGCAGGCGCGCCCTTCTTGGCAGACGCGGCCTTCTTCGCGGTGGCCTTGTTTGCTGGGGCTTTCTTTGCACCCTTCTTAGGCGCAGCCTTTTTAGCAGCAGGCACGTGGACCCTTTCATGTCAGACCATCTTCTGGCCAAATAGAACAGGTGCCGCGCAAGTCCTTGCGCGACTACCTTGCCGTTATTGTTCCACAGCCCCCCGACCCCCGCACGAGGGCGTAGGACTTATGGGGAAAGTCGGCTTTTTACTCCTCCGACTTAACCGCGAGCACCGGACACGGCGCATCAAGTAGGACCTGCTGAGCAATGCTGCCGAGTAGGAGTTTGCCGACCGGGCTTCGACGACGCATGCCGATCACAATGAAATCTGCGTTTACTTCGGCAGCAACTTCAATCAAGTCAACGGCCGGGTCGTTGCCGCGAACCAATTGGCGCACTTCATGTTCGATGCCCAATGCTTCAAGGCGCGCACCGATGTCGGCTAATTCATTTTCGTAAACCAAGGCCTCTTCAGCCGGAAGTGCTGAGCCGCCCTTATTGGAGTTGACCACGATCAACTTTGTTGAGCGCACTTGCGCCTCTTCGGCGGCCCGACGCAGAGCAGCCCGACCCTCTGGACTGACGACATATCCAACAACGATGGACATAGTGCAGGCTCCTGCCTTACTGAGAATGTATGACTCAATCTAGCCCACGGACCCGACAATGTGGGCCTAGTTTGGGGTGGCGCGGTGCTCACAGATGCGCATCCAGCACACTTAGGCGAGCATTAGGTAAACACCCCGTGAAAGTTTTAGAAAGGGAACGCACTCTCATGCGCATTGTCGTCTTTGGCTCTGGTGGCAAAGTTGGTCGCCTCTTGGTTCCGCTCCTGGTTCAAGCAGGTCATGACGTGGTGGGCGTGATTCACCGCGAGGCTTCCGCCGATGTCGTGCGCTCTGCCGGAGCTCAGCCAGTGGTCGTCGACCTTGAAGGCGATGCCGGACCCGTGCGTGAGGTACTTGTCGGCGCTGATGCAGCCGTCTGGACAGCCGGAGCCGATGTCATGACCGGACCAGAGCACTCAGACCGCCTCGACCGTGACGGCTGCCTACGAGCCATTGCCGCCGCGGCCGAAGTTGGCGTGAACTGGTGGGTGCAGGTGAGCAGTTTGTATGCCGATCGCATTGATATCGCTCCCCCGGTTCTTCAGCACTTTCTGGGCAACAAGGCCGCCGGAGATGCAGCTGCCGCGGCAAGCGGCATGACCTGGACTGTGGTGCGACCAGGTGGATTACTGGAAGATGCCGGCACCGGTTTGGTGGACATTGCCTCCGAAGGCATGGGGCAAGCTCGCATAACCCGCGCAGACACTGCTTTGGTGATCAGCACCTTGCTCAGTGCTGGACTGGCCAAGAACACTGCCTTCGATCTTGGGGCCGGCTCAACTCCTGTTGAACAGGCGCTGAACTTGCTTTAAGCAAAGTCCTTGGCGCTGATTGCCTAAGGGGCTGATCGGGAATGGGCCATACGGGTGACCCAGCCACGGTGTTTCTCAAGTTATTTTTGTGTGTTGCCGTTACATAATTCAGTGTGGTTGGGGGATTCTTACCGCCGTACAAGTGACCAAGGCAGGGATAGGAGTCACCATGAACTATTCGCTTATTGGCGGCGGCGCGCTTGCAGGTGCAGGCACGGTGGCCGGTGCAGTCTTGGCTCGCACCGGTTTTTCTGGCTTTCTCATTGCCCTAGCCGGTGCCACTTGCATCGTCTTGGGTCTGGTCATGATCCGCGTTTTTGGACGAAAAGAAATTGACTTCTAGTGTTGCGCGCGCGAGCCTACGCGTTGATCCTTCAACTCCTGCTCTGCACCGTGATCTTGATTTTGATCAAAAGGCAATTTGATCTTGGCACAAATATCACCCTTGTCAGGTGGGGCGGGATTTGCAGTTTTATCTTCTTGATTGCTTTTTGGTACCTGGCGCTGAATAACAAGCCGCGCCATTCGGAAATCAGAGGGCACCGCAGTCAATCTCAAGGCAAGTCACGTCGACTCACTCGAGCTCAACTATCTGACCTACGAGTAGCGGTGGTGATTGCAACGTACAACGAAAGTCGGCAAACCCTGAAAGATTGTCTTGGCTCGCTAGCGGCCCAAACAAAACTGCCCGACGTGATCTATTTGATCGATGATGGCTCACACCAAGCTGCGGACGTGCGAGCGGCCCTGATGGAATCTGGCTTAATCGACAAGGTTCCCGTCCAACTTATTCGGCAGACAAATGCCGGCAAACGCCTTGCCCAATCTCAGGCTTTTGCTCATGACCTACAAGCTGACATCTTTGTCACCTTGGACAGTGACACAGTCCTTGACCCAAACGCAGTTGCCGAACTGGTCAACGGTTACGCCGACCCAGAGGTAACCGCTGTCGGCGGAATCATCCTGGGGGCCAATCCACGGCACAATGTCCTAACCCGTCTGATCGACGTCGGATTCGTTTCCTCCTATCTATCGGGGCGAGCGGCTTGGTCAAGCCTTGGATCTGTTGTGGTTCACAGCGGGGCGATCGCTTCCTATCGAGCAGAAATAGTTCGCCGACACCTCCCGTTCTACGCACGCCAACGTGTCTTTGGCCAAGAAGTTGCCAGCGGCGATGACCGCATGCTCACCACTCTTGCTCTACTACACGGAAAATCCATTACCCAGGAGTCGGCCATAGCTTTTACCCCTCACCCCGAGAATCTTCGGGACCTAACACGCCAACGCCTCAGGTGGTCACGCTCGTTCTACTGGGGTGGTTTTTGGCTTATTCGCCACATGCCACTTACCCGCCTTTCCTGGTGGTTAGTGGCAAGTCAATTCACCATGTTTGCCGTCAATATTGTCTTGATCCCCGTCCTGTTCGCGTATTGGGCTATTGCTCTGCACGCGCTGCCGTTCGAACTCTTGGTCTATCTCGCCGTTATTTCCTACCTGCGAACTTCTCGGTATGCCATGGTGATGCCCGCGTTGCGCCCAAAGGACAAATTTTTTTATTTGGGTAGTTACCTCATCTCGCCCATTGCTGGTTTATTGAACTTCTACCTCTCGTGGGTCATCAACGTCCTTGGACTGCTGACCATTCGCAGAACCTGCCGCTGGGGTGAGCGCATATCCATTTCGGACCGTGAACAACCCTCCGACATTGCACTTGTGAGCGCGTAGAGCTCTGAGTCCGACCCACTCTCAAGGCTGTTCGAGGTACCCGCTATTGATGAGCCAGTATTAGCCGTGCGGCGGCTGGGCGAATAGCCACCGGAACAGATGAGCGCAAGCGAATAGGTCCGCCGGTAATCAGGAATGGCCCCTGGCCATCAACAGAGAACTCCCCGGTCCAAATGCTGGTCAGGCCGACTCGGTGTTGCCCTGCAGACAAGTACGTGTGCTGAACTGACTTGTTTGGATATTTGCCTCCGGGCGATCCCGTGTTCAAGGTCGATCCGTCCATGAAATTCCACCGCCAGATCGCATGTGCGCTGACGCTGACCCGATAGCCGGTCAACGTTCGATAAATCGGTCCGACGCTCTTCGGCTCATTGACAGCAAACAACGCCGGCAAATTGACCAGCGCGCCGTTAGCCGGTTGGTAACTGGGGTGCGCACGTGGAAGTAATTCGACAAACGAACCCCTGACATCTCGCGCGATGTCATCGGGACTGCGAAGCCGGTCCCCTGGACCCATACACACTGTTCCCACCACAGAAAACCAAGGCTCAGGCGGTTTGAGTAGCAAAATTTGGTAGCGAATCTGACCCGGCGGGCAGCCAAAACTCACACCAGAACACAAAGTGTCAATGGCGGCGTCCAGGCAGTCGGGAAGTCGGCGCCATTGACAGCCCGCGCAGTTGATAGCGCCACTTCGAATCGAAGGATCACCAGAGAAATTGCCAGGCAACAAGATCGCCCCGTAGCCCACGATCGCGCCAAGGTCTTGGTTGCCGCCAATGTTGGGCGCAGCCAGCGGCGAAATCCCGTTGGGCAAGGCACTGGGTGCAGTTACGCCGTGCATGACTCTGATCGGCTGCCATTGCCCAGCTCCTGCTTGCACCTGGGTCAACGATGCTGTGCGAGTTTGTCGCTGACTTCTTAAGCGCAGCTTTTGTACTGTGACAGCAAGTACCGCTGAGTTTTTCCCGCCTTTGACCACCTGCACGTCAACGTTTGCCCCAGATGCACCAAGTGCGGTAACGGTTGCGGAGTTGACCTGCCAGCCTTGGGCTCGCACCAGTTCGCGGACTCGCTTGATAGCCACCTCGGCAACTGCTCCTTGAGTGGAACTGCCCGCTCGAGGTCGCACCCATGCTGCCGTTTGGATGGCAACTTTTCCCTGATCCTGAGCCGTGGAAGCTACCCAAGGGGCCGCAGGTGCCGGCTTGGCGGCCACGGAATGTGCCCAACTGGCCCCCTGGGTTAAAGCCACGACCAGGCCGGTCAGGGCAAGGCAGTTCAGCGCAAGTCGGAATGCCGGCTTTAGCCGCGGCGTTGATAACCAATTCCCCCACATGCCCAAAATGTTAGACACTTTTCTGCGTCCGAGAATTTGCCTTGGGGATAACTTCACCTAGGGTGGAATAACTTCAAGCTCATGGTGGTTTGCAAAGGCAAGGATTGATCCATCACCACATCACAGTCAGGTCAGCGCGTGCAGATTATGGAACGTGACGTCTTTGTCATCAACGATGCTGTCGCTGGATTTGAAGGGGCTGGCTTCCCAGTTCGCCGAGCCTTTGCCGGCATCGACCTGAGACTGACTGATCCGTTTTTAATGCTTGATCACATGGGCGCTGTTGACTACGCCCCGGGTGAGGCAAAAGGGGCACCCGATCACCCGCACCGTGGTTTTGAGACGGTGACGTATTTACTTGAAGGCGAATTCGAACACCGCGATAGCACCGGTGGTGGTGGCCTGCTTCGACCTGGCGATACGCAGTGGATGACCGCTGGCGCTGGAATTGTTCACTCCGAGATGCCCACGCATGACTTACTGACCAAAGGTGGCCTCTTGCACGGCACCCAGCTGTGGGTGAACCTTCCAGCTGCCAACAAGTGGGCAGACCCGGTGTATCAAGACCTTTCCGGTCAAGCCTTTGGCGCATGGACCAGCCCCGACGGTGGCGATGTTCACATCATCGCGGGCGAGGTCGACGGCCAAAAGGGTCCAGGATCAACGCACACTCCTATTACCTACCTCCACGCTTCGATCCCCAACGGCGGTCGCATTCAATTGCCGTGGAAAGCAGGCTTTAACGGCGTGGTCTACGTCCTTGAGGGCAGCGGAACTGTTGGGGCATCGCGGGTTGATATCCAAGCTGGACAAACTGCCGTCCTCACCGCAGCCACACCAGTGGCCGACGGCGTCGCCGACACCATCGTTATTCACGGTGGTGCTTCAGTTGCCTCTTCGACTGGTCGCATGGAAGTTCTTGTCATGGGCGGCGCCCCCATCCGTGAGCAAATCGCTTGGTACGGACCTTTCGTGATGAACACCAAGGAAGAGATTGAACAGGCCGTGACCGATTACCAACACGGTCGCATGGGGGTCATTCCCCCGAAGCACGACTCATAGCCTCAGCCAACAACTCGCGCACATGATCAGGTGGGACGGCGGCTCGCATAATCTGCTTGAACAAATCAGCAAGGCGATATTGACCCTGATCAGCTGTGGCAATATCTAAGCAAATATTTGAGCGAGCACCATCACCATCAACCCACCACGCAATCGAAGCAAGGGTCGCCGGTGCCGCGCGATAGCCATCGGGAGCAATGGTCACCAAATGGGAGAAGAAATTTCTCAGCCGCTCTTCTCTCTCTGCGTTTTCACATAAAGCCCCAGCGATCACCGCATCTCGAATCGCTACGTCTTTGAAGGCCAGCAATGTGCGGGCCACTTCACGCGTTGGCCAGGTCACCGCGCTTCCCCACTGCAGAATCTGCTCGGCCGATGGCGCTTGGCCGCCCTCCAAGGCATGGATTTGGGTTAACACCGCTGCCTGCTGAGCCGAGTCAGTCTGGAACTGGCTGGCCACCGCCGTGCGACCGGCTAATGGACTGCTTCCCCCTTTGACCGCTAACTCCACCCCGATCGCGCCTGGATCAACCACGTCGTAAACCGTGCCCTCCGGCGGACAACACAATGCATCAGTACATACCAATGACGTGTAACAACTATCAGCGACTACGAGCTCATCCATCAGATCAAGATTGAGCTCGTGCATCAGAGTGCGCACCCGATCAATCAGCGGTGCCTGCGCGGATTGAACCTCTTGTTGCGAACCTTCCTGAGCAAAGACGGCAACCACCGCAGCCGTGGCGCCACTTGCGGAAACAGCAGTTTCCACCGAAACCCAATCCACATCCTCAACCTCTGAGGACTCTTGGCCCAAAAGATCCAGCCGGACAACTAAGACCTGTCGCTGACGGCCTTTCGTTGAGCGCTTAAGCAGCGAGATAACAAGGGAATTTCCGGGATAAAAACCCAGTGAATGCGGAATGGCATCGAGCACATCGCGCGGACTAGACAAGGTGATGACATTTTCAACAGATTCAGCAGACATATCTCAAGGATGAACAACCCTGCCCAGGTACATGGGATAAATGTGGGCCAACTGGGGATCAAACCCCATGTGGACATCAACTCTGATGAGTAAAGCGAACCAATCGATCAGCAGAATCAAACAATGCTGAGGTAGTAAGGCGGGCAACCACCACCGAGGACAAGGCCGCTGCCGCAAGCAGCATGTACATCACCACGATTTGATAGCGAATGGCATCAAAAGGCGAGACTCCAGCCAAAATCAAGCCGGTCATTGCGCCTGGCAGCGCAATCAAGCCCACAACTTTGGTGGTGTCAATGGCTGGAATCAATGCGGTGCGCACACCTTCGCGCAAATAAGGGCTGAATGCATCAACCCCGCTCATGCCCAGCGAAAGTCGCGCTTCAATGGCTGCTCGCTGTTCGGTAGCTGTTCGCGCGATGGCGCGCATCGTTAAAGCGGTAGCTGACATGGCCGCACTAACGACCATGCCCCCGACCGGCACCACCACAATCGGCTCGGCCTTGATGACACGAAGGAGCAATAAAAGTCCTAGGGTTGCCGCCGTCCCGAGTCCCACAGCGATCCAGGCCGCCACGCGCGCTCTGGGAAGTCCTTTCGCACGTCCGGCCGCAACAAAACCAGACAAGACCACCATGCCGATCACCCAGAGGGCACTTCCCCATAACCCAGCGTGCGCAAACAAGATGGTCAGCAACGCACCCACTGCCAGCAACTGTACGAAGGCGCGAGCAGCCGCCCATAGCAAATCCCTTGCCACCCCCAAGCGTTGATACACAACCAAAGCCGCTGCCAAAACGACAAGGAGGAGTGATGCTGCAACGCCTGTCCACTGCGGGATTTGAGCTGTGGTGTTCACGACAGGTACCGCACTTGCCCCGGGGAGCCCCGCTCTACCAGTCGGCCGTGATCGAGCACCAGTACAAAATCTGCAACACCTTGCACGCGGTCAAGGTCATGGCTGACCAGAACCACAGTCAAACCAGAGGCCGCCAAATCACGAATGACCTGATCAACTGCTGTCGCAGAGGAATCATCTAGTGAACTTGTCGGCTCATCGAGCAGCAACACCTCTGGCTCGACTGTGAGCGCTCTAGCTAGCGCAAGTCGTTGCTGCTCACCGCCAGACAGGGTCAATGTTTTTCGTTCCAACTCGAACTCACCTAGGGCGACCCGAGCCAAGAGTTCGTGGGCGCGATCGGGAGTCACCTCAGGATCTGCAATACGCAACTCCCCCAAAACTGTCTGCGCCAGCATGACCGGCCGCTGACCCACCAAAGAGACTTTTCGTCGTAGTTGGTGAACGTCAATGGAATCAATGCGGTCGTCGTGAAAACTGATGAATCCCTGGGTGGGTTCTTCGAGCCGATTCAAAAGCCTCAGCAAGGTTGACTTTCCTGCGCCACTGTCCCCGATGATCGCGGTGACTACGCCCGCGTGAATGTGATCGCTCAGGCCATCAAGAATGCGCCGGCCATCGCGTTCAAAAACGACCGCATCGAAGGAGAAGGCTTCACTCACGTCTTCAGCATGGCACGGGCCTGAGCCAGAACCAAGGCAAGCACGATTTAGCCCTTTTGAGCGCCTGATTCAAGAGTGCGCTTGGACGCACCCAAGATCACGCGCACAATCAAACCGATAAATACCAGGTCCAAAATGATTTGAGCGCTGGCAATCATTCGCCCAACATCGCTTGCCGGATGAATATCGCCAAAACCCACTGTGCCAAAGGTGACCACGGTGAAATACAAACTGGTTATACGCGTCAGCGGCTCGGAAAACGTATTGGGATCGCTTCCGCTGATCGAAAGGTAGAGCGCTGCGAACAGAACCAGAAACAGCGCCAATGCAAAAGCGAGGACTTCAATGGCTCGCAGCTCAGGAATCTCAGCAGTGCGTATCCGCTTAATTTGCCAGCCCAAAATCACCACGAAGATAGCCATGCCAACGACAAGTTGAAGCCAAGCACCAAGGTCAGCATTGGCCACATCAGGAATGATGAAGTACACCGCCAGTACAGCCAAGAACGAAACAACAGCGCGCAGCGCCGATAACCCAAGCTGGCGCCGCAGTTCCTTCGGTTCCAAATCCGCAATGGCACGTGGACTCACGTGATCACCTCCGGGTAGTTGGGAAGTGACTAACTACAGCCGGAGGTGCTTCCACAGCCTTCACATGCGTAGCACGAACCTGATGGGCGCATTTTGATGCCACAGGTAAAGCACATCGGAGCATCCGAGGCCTTACCGGTGATGCGTTCCATCAATTCGGCTGAGGAGTGCACTTCACCCATGGGGGCTGGCGTGATCTCAACGGCCGGGGCCGACTGTGACATCGACTGAACCTCTACATCGGCCACACCAGTTTCGGCAGCGGTCTCAAGTTCGGTTGCGGTGTACACACCGGTCTCGAGTTGACGAGACCGCTCATCGGCTGAGTAGATCCCCAAAGCCGAACGAGCATCGAAGGTCAGGAAGTCCAAGGCCAAGCGGCGGAAGATGTAGTCCATCACAGATTGAGCCATGCGGATGTCAGCATCGTCGGTCAAACCGGCCGGCTCAAAACGCATGTTCAAGAACTTGTCGATGTAAGCCTCGAGCGGAACGCCGTATTGCAGACCGATGGAGATCGCGATCGAGTACGCATCCATCACACCAGCAAGCGTGGAACCCTGCTTGCTCATCTTGATGAATACCTCACCCAGTGATCCATCGTCGTAAGCGCCAGCAGTCATGTAACCCTCAGCGCCACCCACGGTGAACGAGACCGTGCGCGATGCACGCGACTTCGGCAAGCGACGACGGATTGGCCGCGACTCAACGACAACGGTTTCAGTTTCGGCGGCAGCCGGCTTGGCCTTGCCGTCGGACAGAGGCTGACCGACCTTGCAGTTGTCGCGGTAGATCGCCAAGGCCTTGATGCCCAGCTTCCAGGACTCGAAGTAGATCTCTTCTACCTCTTCCAGGGTCGCCGACTCAGGCATGTTCACCGTCTTGGAGATCGCACCCGAGATAAATGGCTGAACGGCGGCCATCATGCGCACGTGACCCATCGGCGTGATGGCACGCTCACCCATCGCACAGTCAAAGATTGAGTAGTGCTCGGTCTTCAAACCAGGAGCATCCACGACGTGACCGTTTTCGCCGATGTATTCAACGATGGCTTCAACGGTTTCATCGGTGTAGCCCAGGCGATATCGCGATAGAAACGCTTGTCGCCAGGCTGGGGCAGTTTCTCTTTGAAATGTTTCGGCCCGGTGACGACTACTTCCGAGCTGACCTGTTTCTTGCAGCCGTACTCCGGCGTAATCCATGGCCCACCAGCATTCCAGCCGCTGCACAGAATCGCACTGACGCCGAGGCCGAGACGCTCGGCTTCCTGTACCGTGTGCTTGAACATGGCCCGCCATTCCGGGCTCATATAATTCGGTCCTTTGCCCGAAACCCCCGGACCGCTGATGCTATAGACGGTCACGCCGCCGATCCCCTGCGCCTTCATCGCTTCAAGGTCGGCAGTGATACTGGCGCGATCAACCTTGTCCCCGAGCCAGAACCACCAGACCCACATCCGCGCCGAATCCGGCGGCGAAACAAATTCTTTTTTCAGATCACCGGCCATCAGCCCTATGCCGCTCCAGAAAAATCCCATTATCGCCGTTATTGTAATTAATCTTTTCATTACTCTTTCTTCGCCTTCTTATTCAAGTCCAACCCGCAAGGTTCTACTGATTCGCTGAGCCTTCACACTTTACTTCGTTCTCAACGATCAATTGTACCGGACCAAGAAGGCCGGCTTTGAGTAACGAGGCGTCTGGCTTGAAATAATTATAGGTTACAAAACATTTGCGCCCTTGAGACGGTCGCGGCTGGTTCTTCACAAACCACTCGGGATATGTTTTCAGACAACGCCCGCCAAAGTCACGGAACCCCTCCCATTCGTCCCATTGGCAGTCTTCAGGTTCCTGATTATCACCGATTAGACGATTGGCCCACGTATTGGTCACCCGTATCTCAAACCGGTTCACGCCGGCTTTGAGCGCAGCAGTGATATCAATGTGAAAGGGTGCATACCAGACGACACCCAGCGAACGGCCATTGACTTTGACGGAAGCGAGGTCATGCACCGCCCCAAGATCCAGGAGATAGCGTTGACCCAGGCGCATCGTGTCGAGTCGAATCTCTTTCCGGTAGGTTGCAGTGCCGGAAAAATACTTAATGTTCTTGTCGGCGTTCTCGCTCCAAGATTGCAATTCAGGGAAAGTCACTTGGGCGGGAGCACCCAGACCCGGCGCGAACTCAACATTCCATGCCCCGGCAAGTGAAATTGGCGCAATAGCTTCAATCGCAAATGGAGCACGTTTACCGGAAGCAAAAATGATTTCACCACGACAGGGTCCGGGACCGCGTACGGCTACTTGACCGGCATCATCTATCCGAGCAGCGTATGAGTCTGCGGCTTGATCG
>CAIXNN010000084.1 GCA_903920865.1 uncultured Actinomycetes bacterium | reverse complement strand
TCGGCGTTGAGGTCCGGCAAAGTGATTCTGAAACGGACTTGGTGCATTGGATTCATGAAGCAGTCGATGCCAATCGACCGGTGATTCTCAATCCGGCTGCCTTTACCCATTACTCGTATGCGCTTCGCGATGCCTGCGCGATGATGACCGCCCCCTTGATTGAGGTGCACCTTTCTAATCCGGCAGCACGCGAGGAATTTCGTCACACCTCAGTAATTTCCGGGGTTGCCACCGGAACGATTGCAGGGTTTGGCGCGCAGTCATACGTGCTTGCTTTGCACGCTCTTGTTTCGTTAAGCACGTAGTCTCGATCGCAGCCCTGCTAACGATGAATTCACGCCTCACAAGTGCCTTAGCAGCATCCGGAGCGTCGGCATTTCTGGTAACTAATCCGGTCAACATCGCGTACCTGTGCGGCTTTTCCGGATCCGCTGGCGCATTACTGGTCCTTGGTTCGCGGGCTGTATTGGCCACCGATTCACGATACGCCGAGGTGGCCTCACAGCTAGATGTTGAAGGACTCATCACCCGCGAATACACAAGAAGCCTGCTTGATCTTGCGCAAAGCCAGGGGATATCTCAGGTTGCCTTTGAGTCAGAGCACCTGACCTGGCGGCAACACGATGATCTGAGCGGCCATGGGCTGGACTTGCTTGCCACAGATCATCTCGTACGCACTCAACGGATGATCAAGGATGAGCGCGAGATTGTGGCCATCCGTAGGGCTTGTGAAATAACTTCGGCAGCGCTGCTCAACACCATTGACGCTGTTCGTGCGGGTATAAGTGAGCGTGAATTGGCGAGAATATTTCTCAATTCCATCTCCGATCGGGGTGCCGATGGATCCTCCTTCGACCCGATCGTCGCAATCGGGGCAAACGCAGCACGTCCGCATCATCAACCCACCGATGCGACAGCTCGCCCCGGCGATGTAGTTCTTTTTGACGTGGGGGCTCGAGTGGAGGGGTATTGCGCTGATTTGTCCCGCACTGTTGTGCTGGGGCAACCCAGCGAACGCATCCAAGTCATGCATGAAGTCGTACTCTCGGCGCAGAAGTTGGCGCGCGAGGCAATCGCTCCTGGTGTCTCGGCGGGCCACATTGATCAGATCGCGCGATCACATATTGCATCGGCCGGATTTGGGGATGATTTTTTACACGGCACCGGTCACGGAATCGGCCTTGAGATCCACGAGCCTCCGCTGTTGGGTTCGGCTAGCGAAGGTATGCTTGAGAAGAACTTCGTGGTCACCGTTGAACCAGGTATCTACATTTCTGGATTGGGCGGGGTCCGCATTGAGGACACCGTGCTCGTTACTGCAAACGGGCATGAGTCGTTGACTAACGTTTCGCGCGAACTCACGCAGTGCTGAGTTCCCACCTAGAAGGATGGCGCACCCGTGGCCACGAGTAATGACCTAAAGAATGGCATTGTTCTCAACATTGATGGACAGTTGTGGACAGTTATCGACTTTCAGCACGTAAAGCCCGGCAAGGGTGGCGCCTTCGTGCGAACCAAGTTGAAAAATGTCCTGTCAGGCAAGGTTGTCGATAAGACCTTCAATGCCGGCGTTCGGGTCGAGACGGCCAATGTTGACAAGCGGGACATGCAGTATCTGTACAAGGACGCTGACGATTACATCTTTATGGACCTAGATTCCTTTGATCAGATCAATATCTCCGCCCAGGTTGTAGGGGACAACTCCAAGTGGTTACTGGAAAATCAGAAGGCGATCGTTGCGCTGCACGAAGGCAACCCGCTTTACGTAGAACTTCCGGTCACAGTTGAGTTGGTAGTGACCTACACCGAACCGGGTATGCAAGGTGATCGTTCCACCGGTGGGACTAAGCCGGCCACTGTTGAAACTGGAGCTGAAATTCAGGTGCCGCTGTTCATTACTCAGGGTGAGCGCGTCAAGGTCGATACCCGAGACGGCAGCTATCTCGGCCGTATTTCGGGCTAACGCCATGACTGCTCGCACTAAAGCGAGAAAACGTGCCCTGGATGTGCTGTATGCAGCAGATGTTCGCGGTGTGCAATCATCCGAAGTTCTTGCCGAGCTTGTTGCTGAACGTTTGGCCGCTCGCGATTCGATCAATCCCTACACAGTGGAACTGGTTGAAGGAGTCAACGCCCATCAAGAGCGAATTGATGAACTCCTCATCACCCATGCGCAAGGTTGGGCCCTTGATCGCATGCCCGTTGTCGATCGCAACCTGCTACGCATAGGTGTATTCGAGATTCTGTGGCAACGTGAGGTTCCAGATGCGGTCGTGGCCAGTGAAGCCGTCGAGCTCTCCACGCAGATCTCTACAGATGACTCGCCGAAGTTCATTAATGGCTTACTTGGCCGCATTATTGAGATCAAGCCCATGTTGCCCGAAGGCCGGCCTGAGTAGTACTGCCTAACTGGTGGTACCCCGAGTGAGATTTGAACTCACACTGGACGGGTTTTGAATCCGTTGCCTCTGCCGTTGGGCTACCGGGGCTGGTGCCAGAACAGACTACCCTGAACCTGTGAACAACAACCTCGCGTGGTTGGACCAAGGCCGAACTGTTGTGGTTGCTGAAGATGAAGCCCTGATCCGAATGGACCTTGTCGAGATGCTGACCGAGGCCGGCTTTTCCGTGGTAGGGCAAGCCGGGGACGGAAGGCAGGCCGTTGAACTTGCCAACGCATTGGCGCCAGACATAGTGATCATGGATGTGAAGATGCCGGTGCTTGACGGCATCAGTGCGGCAGAGGAGATCATCGCGGAAAACATTTCGCCCGTTTTACTGCTTACCGCCTTTAGTCAAAAATCTTTAGTGCAACGCGCTGTTGATGCGGGAGCAATGGGGTACGTGGTCAAACCATTTACTTCGCAGGATCTTTTTCCTGCTATTGATGTTGCTCTGGCCCGCTATGAACAATTGAAGCAACTGCGTGACGAGGTCTGGCAACTTGAATCAACCTTGGAGACGCGAAAGCTCCTCGAGCGCGCGAAGGCGGTCTTGATCGAGCGTTTCACGATGACCGAACCGGAAGCATTTCGCTGGATTCAGCAAGCTGCTATGGATCGCCGGCTATCGATGAAAGATGTGGCCCATGTGGTGCTCGACGAAGCCGGTCAAGGCTGAATCGTGGAAGCAACAATCAAGAAGAAGGTTTTCGCTCAATCATTCACCTTTGCCACGCTTGCCTGCTTGTTAGTTGCCTGTGGGCCGGTTGCAAGTCCTGGGCGCTTAGCTGAGCCAAGTCCGACCTCAACGAAGGTTCAGTTGGCCGTTGGGGTCCTAGCGCCGCTGACTGGAGATAACGCCACGCAGGGCGTGGGGCTTTTACAAAGCATCAGTGACCAGTTGGCACTTCGATCTGGTGAATTGGGTCAGGCTGGGATTGAACTCACGGTGATTCCACTTGATGATCGCGGGGAATCTTCGGTAGGTCAACAACAGGCGACCAGACTGCCTGATGATCCGCGGGTCGTTGGTGTCATTGGCAGCGTTAGTTCCTTGGTCAATGAAAGTGTGCAGCCGATCATGAACAATGCCGGAATCGCCATGGTGGCTGTTGGTGGCGGTGATACTCAATTAACGCAACGTGGCACGCCAGCTAAGCGCGCATTTGCTACCTACTTTCGTTTCAATGCTTCCGATACCGCGCGAGCCAGTGCATGTGCGATCTGGACCGTGAGTAAGAAATTTACTCGCGTTCTTGTCGTTGATGATGGGCTAGAGAAGAACCGCGCGATGTCGGCTGCCTATTCAGGCGCCCTTACTGGTCGAGCAAAGCCAGTCCTGACTGTCAGTTCGCTGACTTCGAACCAGTTATTAGATCCCCCTCCTGCCTTGATTCGCCAAATTCTCAAGCCAAAGCCCCAACTGATCGTGATCTTTGGGCCTGATAAAGCAATCCCGGTTTTACATAAGGACCTGCGCAAGTCCAAGGCCACTTTCTTGACACCGGCGCCATTGGTACTTCAAAAGGCTGTTGAAACTAAGCAAGACTGGGCCGGAATTAATGTCGCCACCATTGGCGCGCACACGAAGGCACTGCCCTTACCTGCTTTACCGGTTAACGCCACCAGCACGCCATCGTCTTCGGCTGCGAGCATCGATCCTGGGTTGTACGCGGCCGCCGGCGTTGATGCGTTGAACCTCATTATTGACGCCTTGGTCAAACAGAGAGTTTTCCATTCGGCAACCTCAACGGCCAAAGAACGTCGGGCCGCCATTGTGAGCGCAATCAGTACAGCCAAGACTGCCGGTTTAACGGGTGCGATTGCCTTTGACCAGTTTGGGCAAGTTGTGTCCGCCCCGGTCGGATTTGAAACGTATTCGCTTCAGGGAGTGTGGGTAGACCAACCTACTGTCGTTGTCTCTAATAAACCGTAAGATCTGACCGTGAGCAAAGCCGAGAACCCTGGGGTAGGCAAACGCTTACTTCTGCTCGACGGGCACTCAATGGCCTACCGCGCCTTTTATGCGCTTCCACCAGAAAACTTCGCCACCTCAACAGGTGTTTTCACCAATGCCGTCTATGGATTCCTTTCCATGTTGATCAACACCGTTCGTGATGAGCAACCCACACACCTTGCGGTGGCCTTTGATATTTCGCGAAAAACCTTTAGGTCAGAGCGCTTTCCTGATTACAAAGCAAACCGCGCAAAGTCGCCCCCAGAATTCAAACCCCAAGTCGAACTCATTCAAAATCTGCTGCGCACGCTGAAGATTCCTGTCGTGACAGCTGAGGGTTTCGAAGCAGATGATGTCATCGCCACGCTGGCCAGGGCCGGACTTAGAGATGGATTTGAAAGTTTCATCGTTACGGGGGATCGCGATGCTTTGCAGCTTGTCGAACCTGGCATCACGGTGTTGTACCCCAAGAAGGGCGTATCAGACCTTGCTCGCATGACCCCCGAAGCCGTTTTTGAAAAATACGGTGTCACGCCAACGCAATACGCGGACCTGGCTGCTCTTCGTGGGGATCCGTCAGACAATTTGCCGGGGGTTCCTGGCGTTGGTGAAAAAACTGCCGCGAAGTGGATCATTGAATACGGGTCCATTGCCGAACTCATCAGTCATGCAGACGAAATCAAGGGCAAGGTGGGTGATGCTTTTCGAGAGCACCTCGACGCCGTTCAGCTCAATCGCCAACTGACGGCACTGGTTGATGATGTTCCGCTTGATATTTCCCCCGATGACGCCATTCGATTGCCGTGGAATGCCAGCGAAGTCAATGCCGCGCTCGAGGAGCTTCAGATCAGGGCTCTTCGCGATCGACTCACTGCCATTGCTGTTGGTGATCTGGGCGCGGGCGAAGACATCGCGGACAGTTCGTCCTCGCCTGCGGCCGACGGCGGCGTCATTGATGATTCAGGAGAAGAGTTAACTGCTGCAGATGTTCAATCCTGGCTGGACCAGCATGCCAACTCCGTTGTTTGTGCACTCGATGTTCTAGGCGAGGCCGTACATGGCACTGGCGAAGTTCTAGGACTTGCTATCGCCGCACCCACCGGCGTGGCCTACGTCAATCCTGATGAACTTAAGACAGGTTCGGCGGCCCACACAGCTTTTGCGCAGTGGGCAGGAAGTTCAACATCGCCCAAGGTCATTTACTCGGGGAATCGAACGGCACTGTTGCTGGGTTCATTGGGCATCGAACTAGTTGGCGTGCAGACCGACATCGAATTAGCCGCCTACCTGCTGACCCCTGACAGCCGTGGACTTGATCTAGCCCACCTCATCAGTGCTCACCTGAAGTCTTCACTGCCAACAGGCGAGCCGGCAAGCGATCAGTTAAGTCTTGATTTCCAGCCATCTCATGGACCGCTGTGTCGGGCCAGAGCGCGAGCGATTCTTCAACTTGATCAAGCCTTGGAACCTGCACTAGGCAGCGCTGATGTGCTCTCACTCTTGACTGAGTTGGAACAACCGGTAACGGCGATCTTGGTGAAGATGGAAAAACGTGGCATTGCGGTAGATCGGGAGTTACTGACCCAATTATCAGCACAATTTGATCAGCAAGCCAAAGCTGCAAGTGCTGCGGCTCAGGAGATTGCCGGTCAGCCAGTCAATCTGGCCTCCCCAAAGCAACTTCAGGAGGTTCTCTTTGGAAAGCTCGGCATGAAGGGAACGAAAAAGACGAAAACCGGTTACTCAACCGATGCCGCATCGCTGGCCGCGCTCTACGAGCAGGACCCGCAGCCATTTCTTGAGCACCTATTGGCCCACCGCGATGCGTCCAAGTTGCGTTCAACCGTTGATGGGCTGCTCAAGGCCACCTCGAAAGATTCCAGGATTCGCACCACCTATGTGCAGACCATTGCCGCGACGGGTCGCTTGTCGTCAACTGATCCGAACTTGCAGAACATTCCAGTGCGTACTGCTGAGGGGCGCCGTATCCGAGAGAGTTTCATTGTTGGTGAGGGCTTTGAATCATTGCTGACAGCGGATTATTCGCAGATTGAAATGCGCATCATGGCTCATTTGTCGGCAGATATAGGGCTGATAGACGCTTTCAGAAGCGGAGAGGACTTGCACACCACCGTGGCGTCCCAAGTCTTCGGGGTTTCTGCTGGTCAGGTTGATGCGCAAATGCGGCGTCAAATCAAGGCGATGTCCTACGGCCTGGCCTACGGCTTGTCGGCCTTTGGTTTAGGCAAGCAGCTGGGCATGGGCACTGGTGAGGCCAAGGAGTTGATGGATGAATACTTCAAACGTTTCGGCGGCGTGCGGGACTACCTAGAGTCTGTGGTGGCGAAGGCTCGATCTACCGGCTACACCGAAACGATCCTCGGGCGGCGTCGCTACTTCCCTGATCTCAATAGTGAAAATCGAATGCGACGTGAAGCGGCGGAACGGATGGCTCTAAATGCACCCATCCAAGGATCAGCGGCCGACATCATCAAGGTTGCAATGATCAACGTTGATCAAGCAATCGCAGACCACAAACTCTCCTCCCGCATGCTGTTGCAGGTCCATGACGAACTGGTCTTCGAAGTTGCCCCCGGCGAGCGTGATGAACTAGAAGCTCTCGTACGTGAGGGGATGGGAGCGGCCTACGCGCTTGATGTACCACTGGACGTGTCCGTGGGTGTTGGCTTGTCCTGGGATGCAGCCGCCCACTGAGCACCGGCAAAAGGGGCGTAAGTGCGCCCCGACTCCATCGGTGCCAAGCGTGGAGATTACCCTTGGAACTTCACGCACATCCCTACTACTAAAGGCCCCTACTACCTCATGACCGCTACTACATCTACTCCTGCGACCGCACCTCAAATTGCTGTAAACGACATTGGCTCGGCTGAAGATTTCCTCGCCGCCATTGATTCGACCATCAAATATTTTGATGACGGCGACATCGTTGAAGGCATCATCGTCAAAGTTGACCGTGATGAAGTCCTTCTCGACATCGGTTACAAGACTGAAGGTGTCATCCCGTCCCGCGAACTTTCCATTAAGCACGACATCGACCCTAATGAAATCGTCAAAGTTGGCGACAGCATTGAGGCACTTGTCCTTCAAAAAGAGGACAAAGAAGGCCGGCTCATTCTGTCCAAGAAGCGCGCACAGTACGAACGCGCATGGGGAGACATTGAAAAGGTTAAGGAAGAAGACGGCGTCGTCGAAGGTTTGGTTATTGAAGTGGTTAAGGGTGGTCTGATCGTTGATATCGGACTTCGTGGTTTCTTGCCCGCATCCTTGGTCGAAATGCGCCGAGTTCGCGATCTGCAGCCTTACGTAGGCCAAAAGATTGAAGCCAAGATCATTGAACTGGACAAAAACCGCAACAACGTTGTGCTTTCGCGTCGCGCTTTCCTCGAGCAGACTCAATCTGCTGTCCGCGTTGACTTCTTGACAACTCTGCTCAAGGGTCAGGTTCGCAACGGTGTGGTTTCCTCTATCGTCAACTTTGGTGCTTTCGTGGACCTTGGTGGAGTCGATGGGCTGGTGCACGTTTCTGAGCTTTCCTGGAAGCACATTGACCACCCATCTGAAGTCGTTGAGGTTGGCCAAGAAGTAACCGTTGAGGTTCTTGAAGTAGATATGGAACGCGAGCGCGTTTCGTTGTCCCTGAAGTCAACCCAAGAAGACCCATGGCAACAATTCGCCCGTACTCACCAAATGGGCCAAGTTGTCCCCGGCGTTGTCACCAAGCTCGTCCCATTCGGCGCTTTCGTTCGTGTTGAAGAGGGTATTGAAGGGCTCGTGCACATTTCAGAACTCGCAGAGCGTCATGTAGAGATCCCCGAGCAGGTCGTCAGCGTTGATGACGAAATGTTTGTCAAGGTCATCGACATTGACCTTGAGCGTCGCAGAATTTCGTTGTCTCTCAAGCAAGCCAACGAAGGTGAAATTGGTGAGATCATTGACTTTGATCCCACCGCCTATGGAATGGCTGCAAATTACGACGCCGAAGGTAATTACGTTTACCCAGAAGGCTTTGACCCTGACACAGGCGAATGGTTGCCAGGGTATGAAGCGGCCCAAGTTGCTTGGGAAGCTCAGTACGCCGAAGCACAAAAGCGCTTTGAAGCCCACAAAGCACAGATGGCTGTTGCACAAAAGGCTGATGCTGAGGCCGCTGAGGCTGAGCCCACGACATTCTCATCCGAAGATGGAGACAAGCCAGAAGAAGGTGCACTGGCATCTGATGCAGCTCTGGCCGAGCTGCGCGAGAAGCTGACATCTGCTGACTCGCAGTAGCCTGGTGAGCTTGTGTTAGTGGTGGGTCTTACCGGCGGAGTTGGTGCCGGTAAGAGCACTGTTTCACAGATGTTGGCTGATCATGGTGCTGTCATTGTCGATGCTGATGCCATCGCTCGTGCGGTTGTAGAGCCGGGCACGCCTGGTTTCCAAGAGGTCCTTGATGCATTCGGCGATGAAGTTCTCTATTACGACGGCATGTTGGATCGAAAAGCCTTAGCTGCGTTGGTTTTCCGCGATCCGGTGGCTCGAGCCAAACTCGAATCAATCATCCACCCCCTAGTGCGCCAACAGTCTGATCTGATGACCGCGCTGGCCGACGATGATGCCATCGTGGTTCACGACGTACCGCTCTTAGCTGAGACAGGGCGGACCGAAGCCTATGACGTGATTGTCGTTGTCGATGCCCCCGAGGATGTGCGCATTGCAAGGCTCCTGCACTCCAAGGGGTGGGATGTGGCCGCGGCAAAAGACAGGATTGCTGCGCAGTCGAGTTCGGCGCAGCGCCTAGCCATCGCCGACGAGGTCGTGGAGAACACCGGCGACATCGCTCAACTCCAGATTCACGTGGATGCCCTTTGGGAGCGCCTCAAGCAACGCGCTACTGCGCTGGAGCAATAGCGTAGGTCTGTGCGCCCGACCTCCGATCTTCAGCGAACGGTGGCTCCCCTTGAGGTAGTCAGCGAAATGACACCTGCAGGTGACCAACCAGCCGCCATTGCTGAACTCACCGAGCGGCTGTTGGCGCGGGAGAGCGATGTCGTCCTGTTGGGGGCAACGGGAACTGGCAAGTCAGCAACGACCGCTTGGCTGATTGAAAAACTTCAACGGCCGACTTTAGTTATGGCCCCTAATAAAACGCTAGCTGCTCAGTTGGCTAACGAATTCCGCGAACTGTTGCCCAACAACGCGGTTGAATACTTCGTCTCGTATTACGACTATTACCAACCTGAAGCCTATGTTCCGACAACCGATACCTACATTGAAAAAGATTCTTCAATTAATGAGGAAGTCGAACGGTTGCGATATTCAGCCACCAATAGCTTGCTAACCCGGCGAGACGTAGTGGTTGTGGCCACGGTGTCGTGCATCTACGGCTTAGGTACGCCTCAGGAATATGTTGATCGCCGTCTTCGGTTGCGCACTGGTCAGAACCTTGATCGTGACACCTTGCTTCGTCAACTCGTGGATATTCAATATGACCGAAATGACATTGCCTTCACCCGTGGCACATTTCGGGCCAGAGGCGACACGGTTGAAGTGTTCCCTGTTTACGAGAAGCACTGCGTGCGCATCGAGTTCTTCGGCGACGAGATTGAAAAACTCACTACCTTGCACCCCCTCACCGGCGAGATTGTCAGTGAAGACAACGAAGTCTCGATTTTTCCTGCTTCCTTCTACACGGCAAGTCCCGAGCGGATGGAACGAGCCATCGCAGGGATAGAGAATGAACTTGAAGAGCGTTTAAGCCAGCTTGAAGGCCAAAACAAATTGCTTGAAGCTCAACGCCTACGGATGCGCACCACCTATGACATCGAGATGATGCGACAAATGGGATCGTGTGCTGGCATCGAGAACTATTCTCGACACATTGATGATCGCGAACCTGGTTCTCCACCTAATTGCCTACTGGACTATTTTCCAGAAGATTTCCTCTTAGTCATCGACGAGTCCCACGTAACGGTCCCGCAAATCGGAGCGATGTATGAGGGGGATGCTTCCCGAAAGCGCACTTTGGTTGAACACGGCTTCAGGTTGCCGAGTGCGATGGATAACCGGCCGCTGAGATTCGCTGAATTTTTGGAGCGCACCGGTCAAAAGGTCTACCTTTCAGCCACTCCCGGCCCCTACGAACTTGAGCGCTCCCGCGGATTCGTCGAGCAGATCATCCGCCCCACTGGCCTGATCGACCCTGAAATCGTTGTCAAACCAACGTTAGGTCAAATTGACGACCTAGTTCACGAAATTGGCCTTCGGGTGGAACGCAATGAGCGGGTGCTGGTGACAACTTTGACCAAGAAGATGTCTGAGGATTTGACGGACTACTTGGTCAACCTCGATATTCGCGTTCAGTATCTGCATTCAGATGTGGACACCCTTAAGCGTGTCGAGCTCCTCAGGGATCTTCGCCTCGGAAAATTTGATGTTCTGGTCGGGATCAACTTGCTCAGAGAAGGCCTTGACCTGCCTGAGGTCTCCCTGGTGGCCATCTTGGACGCGGACAAAGAGGGCTTCTTGCGCTCAAGCACATCGTTGATTCAGACCATTGGTCGAGCCGCCCGAAATGTTTCCGGACAGGTGCATATGTACGCCGACCGAGTAACTGACTCAATGCAGAAGGCGATCGACGAAACCAATCGCCGCCGGGCTAAGCAGGTCAGCTACAACCTTGAGCGTGGGGTTGATCCGATGCCGCTGCGCAAACGCATAAGTGACATCACGGAAATGCTTGCCCGCGAGGACCTTGATACCGAAGAACTCTTAGCCACAAGTCGGGGTGCATCTGTATCTGCCTCTGGTGTTCCGATTCTCAATCGCGGGCTGGACCCGAAGTCGATTCCTCAAGCCGAATTGGTTGGGCTGATTGAGCAGCTCACGCAGCAGATGCATCAAGTGGCCGCTGATTTGCAATTCGAACTGGCAGCCCGGCTTCGTGATGAAATCTCTGATCTCAAGCGGGAACTGCGTTCTATGAAGGAAGCCGGAATTTGAGTAGAATGATCAAAATCCGGTAATGACTCGTGGGGGTAGGTGAGAGGTTGTGAATCTCTCACCGGCAATTTGGGCGATAACCATTGTCGCTTTCTTGGTGGCGATCGGCCTAGACCTGCTGATCGCTGATCGCAAGCCCCATGTCCTTAGCACAAAAGAAGCAGCAACCTGGGTTCTGATTTACGTAGGGCTTGCCGTTGCGTTCGGGCTCACTTTGGGCCAGCTGGCCGGAAATGCCTACAGCCAGCAGTTCTTCGCGGGCTATCTGACCGAACTGAGCCTGTCGGTGGACAACCTGTTCGTCTTCCTCGTTCTGCTGACCTCATTTGTCGTGCCCAAGGAGTACGAACATCGCATTTTGATGTTGGGCATCGTCATCGCCCTGATTCTGCGCGGGGTATTGATTGCCCTCGGCGCGGCAGTGATCAATACGTTCAGCGCCTCGTTCTACTTATTTGGTGCGTTTTTACTATTCACAGCGGTCCAAGTCGTGCGGCATCGCAACGATCGACCAGCGCCCGGCAAAAACCCGTTATTCAAACTTGTGCAGCGCGTGATTCCAACAGTAGAAACCTATGACAAGGGCAAGTTCTTCACCACCATCGGCAAACATCGCTATGCCACCCCATTGTTTGTGGTTATCTTGGCCATTGGGACTACGGACCTTTTGTTTGCCTTTGACTCCATTCCGGCTATTTATGGACTCACTGAAGAGCCGTTCATTGTCTTTACGGCTAACGCCTTCGCCTTACTGGGCCTTAGGCAGCTGTTTTTTCTCATCAGTGGTTTAGTGGAACGACTGATTTATTTGAGTTTCGGTCTAGCCATCATCTTGGGCTTCATCGGGGTGAAATTGATCTTCCACGCGATGGCAAAGACAGGACTCTTCGGCTGGTCCTTCGAAATTGACCTACCGGTGTCGTTGCTGGTCATTGCGCTAACTTTGGCGGGAACCACGCTGGCATCTTTGGTCAAGTCCAGACAATTGGCCAACCCAAGCAATTGAATGTGACACCACTGCAAGCGGGCTGAGCTGGTTTTCCGTAGGCTGAGACTGTGCCTGATCAACTCATCATCCGTGGAGCCAGAGAGAACAATCTCAAAAATGTCTCCCTTGAGTTGCCGAGAGATTCACTCATCGTGTTCACCGGCCTGTCCGGCTCGGGAAAATCAAGTCTTGCCTTCGACACCATCTTTGCTGAAGGTCAGCGCCGTTATGTGGAGTCGCTCTCGGCCTATGCCCGGCAATTCCTTGGGCAACTCGATAAGCCCGATGTTGATTTCATCGAAGGCTTGTCGCCGGCGGTGTCCATTGACCAAAAGTCCACGAATCGAAACCCTCGATCCACGGTTGGCACTATTACTGAGGTTTATGACTACCTCCGCCTGCTGTATGCGCGAGCCGGCACGCCTCATTGCCCTGAATGTGGCGATGTCATCGCTCGCCAATCGCCGCAGCAAATCGTTGATCGCATCCTTGATCTAGAGGAAGGCATTCGATTCCAGGTCTTGGCGCCGATTGTGCGCGAACGCAAAGGCGAATATGTCGATCTGTTCAGGCAGCTGCAAACTCAAGGTTTCTCTCGGGTTCGCGTTGATGGTGTGGTCTATGGGTTAGAGGAAGTTCCCACTCTGAAGAAGCAGGAGAAGCATTCCATTGAAGTTGTGGTCGACCGTTTGTCGGCAAAAAGCTCAGCCCGCAGGCGCTTGACGGACTCCATAGAAACTGCCCTTCAGCTTGCCTCTGGTCTTGTGATTTTAGATTTTGTTGACCGTGATGAAAAGGACCCAGATCGCGAGCGCACCTTCTCCGAACATCTGGCCTGCATTCGCGACGACCTGTCTTTTGAAGAGTTAGAGCCGCGCTCCTTTTCTTTCAACTCACCCTTTGGTGCATGTGCAGATTGTTCCGGGCTCGGGGTGCGCATGGTGGTGGATCCTGAATTAGTAATCCCAGATGGCACGCTGACTCTGGCGCAGGGCGCTATCGCCCCGTGGTCAGGTGGCCACATCAGTAACTATTTCGCACGGCTGCTCGAGGCTGTTGCGGACAACGTTGGTTTTTCGATGGACACTGAATGGAACAAACTCTCCGCGAAAGCCAAGAAAGCGGTTTTGTATGGGGATGAAGATTCAGTCACGGTCCGATACAAAAACAGATTCAATCGGCAACGCTCCTACACGACAAGCTTCGAAGGCGTTATTGGTTTCGTTGAGCGCAGGCATGACGAGTCCGATTCGGATTCAAGTCGCGAACGCTTTGCTGGCTATATGCGCGAGACCCCCTGTCAGGCATGCAACGGCGCGAGATTAAAGCCGTTGATTCTTGCCGTGACCCTTGGTGGCTCCTCAATTGCTGACGTGGCAGCCATGTCGATTAAGGATTGCGCGAAGTTCTTAGCCACGATGAAGCTCGGAGCCCGTGAAGCAAAAATTGCCGGCCGAGTTCTTAAAGAGGTCAACGAGCGGCTGCAATTCCTGCTTGACGTTGGGCTGGATTACCTGTCTCTAGATCGTCCGGCCGCCACGTTGTCTGGCGGTGAGGCTCAGCGCATTCGTCTCGCGACGCAAATTGGATCTGGACTGGTGGGAGTGCTCTACGTCCTGGATGAGCCTTCTATCGGTCTTCACCAACGGGACAATCAGCGCCTCATCGAAACGTTAATCAGGTTGCGCGATTTGGGCAATACGCTCATCGTGGTTGAACACGATGAAGACACCATCCGGGCTGCCGATTGGATTGTTGATATCGGTCCTGGCGCGGGCGAACACGGCGGAGAGGTGGTCGTATCAGGCGACTTCGCAGACTTGACAAGCAATCTGCGCTCGGCCACCGGTGCCTATCTGGCCGGTCGCAAATCTATTGCAATTCCTGCCACTCGACGCCCGGTAGATAACAAGCGTGTGTTAACCGTCCGTGGTGCAAGCGAAAACAATCTCAAAGGCGTCGACGCCACTTTTCCGTTGGGCTGCCTGGTGGCGGTGACAGGAGTCAGTGGTTCAGGTAAGTCAACACTGGTCAACGATATTTTGTATTCGGCCTTAGCCAGGGAATTGCAAGGCTCGAGATTGGTGCCAGGGCGGCATAAGAAGATCGAGGGTCTGGAGCTGGTGGACAAAGTCGTGCATGTGGATCAAAGCCCGATTGGCCGCACGCCACGTTCCAACCCGGCGACCTACACGGGCGTCTTTGATCACATTAGGAAGATTTTCGCCGCCACTCCGGAGGCAAAAGTCAGGGGATATCAACAAGGTCGTTTTTCGTTCAATGTTAAAGGTGGACGTTGCGAATCGTGTAGTGGCGATGGCACTCTAAAAATTGAAATGAACTTCTTGCCAGATGTTTACGTTCCCTGTGAGGTTTGTAAGGGAGCTCGCTATAACCGCGAAACCTTGGAAGTGCATTTCAAAGGAAAGTCCATTGCCGATGTATTAGACATGCCCATCGAAGAGGCTCTGGAGTTCTTCGAAGCGATCCCGGCAATCTCGCGGCACTTGGCTACGCTCAATGATGTCGGCCTTGGCTATGTTCGGATGGGCCAATCAGCACCAACTCTTTCCGGTGGTGAGGCTCAGCGCGTCAAGCTGGCCTCGGAATTGCAGAAGCGCTCGACCGGACGCACCGTCTATGTTCTTGATGAACCCACTACCGGGCTGCACTTTGATGACGTCGCCAAGCTATTGGGAGTGCTAGGTCGGCTCGTCGATGCTGGTAACACGGTCATCGTCATCGAGCACAACCTTGATGTCATAAAGACCGCCGACTGGGTCGTTGACCTTGGGCCTGAAGGCGGTGGCCGCGGTGGTGAGATTGTCGCCGTAGGCACGCCTGAGGCTGTGGCGAAGAATCCGGCGAGTTTTACCGGTAAGTTTTTAGCCGGCGGCCTTTCGGGGAAGCCAAAAAAGGCCAAGAAAACGGTCAAATCAAAATAGTTCCCGTTACCGGCCCACGAAGGATGGTTCACGTGAGTGTTAGCAAGCCCGAGAGCAAGACGCGCAGAGAGCTATTGCAAGCCACGGTGGTGCTCTCAGTTGTCGGTGTGGCAGCTCCGTTACTTGCGGCTTGCGAGAATGCTCAAAGTACTTCGGGTGCTCCTGTCACCGGGTCAACACCAGCAAGTTCTGCTACCCCTAACGCCGGAGCCGAGGGCATTGTGGCCGTCTCGGACATTGCCAGCGGAGGTTCGGTGGTCAAGATTGTCGATGATCGCAAGATCATCGTGACCAAGTCTGACAGTGGCCAGGTCCACGCATTTAGCGCGGTCTGTACCCATGCCGGTTGCACCGTCAAGGGCGTTGAAGAGGGAAATATTGTCTGCGTGTGCCATGGCAGCGCCTTCAATCCCACTACCGGAGCCGTTGTTCAAGGTCCGGCCCAAACCCCGTTAGCGGTCATTGACGTCCAAGTCCGAAATGGCGTCGTAGATTTCGCGTGATGTAGATGTCCATAGTCCGCCCATCCGCCATCCCTAACGAGCCTGGGGTTTATCGGTTTTTTGATGACAAGCAGACGGTGATTTATGTCGGTAAGGCCAAAAATCTAAGGTCGCGGGTGTCTTCGTACTTTGCCGGTGAACTTCATCCGCGCACGAGCTCGATGATCAGGGCTGCTGCAACGGTCGACTGGACTATCGTGAAATCTGACACCGAAGCCTTTGCTTTGGAGTATTCGTGGATCAAGGAATTTGAACCGCGCTTTAATGTTAAGTATCGCGACGACAAGTCGTACCCGTTTCTTGCTGTCACCCTGGGGGAGGAGTTCCCTCGAGCTCAGGTTGTCCGCGGTCAGCGCAAGAAGAACACGAAGTATTTCGGTCCCTTTTCGCAGGCTTGGGCCATTCGCGAAACCCTTGATCAACTTCTGCGGGTTTTCCCGGTGCGCACGTGTAGTAATTCGACGTTCAAGAGTGCCAAGCAAGCAGATCGAGCGTGTTTGCTCGGCTACATCGACCGCTGCAGCGCACCGTGCGTGGGCCGAGTAAGCGCGCAGGAGCATCGCGCGATAGTCGATGACTTCTGCTCGTTCATGTCAGGCAACACCGGCGCTTACGTTCGGAGCATCAGCGAGCAGATGCAGTCAGCAGTTGAGGAACTCAACTATGAGAAGGCTGCCAGGCTGCGCGATGACCTTGCGGCGCTGACGAAGGTCATGGAGCAAAACTCAGTTGTTCTAGAACCCGGCACCGATGCAGACCTGATTGCTGTGCATGCCGATGAACTTGAGGCTGCCGTTCAGGTGTTCTATGTACGCGATGGTCGCATCAGGGGAAAACGTGGTTGGGTAACTGAGCGCGTCGAAGATATTTCTAACGCTGAGCTGATGACGCACTTCCTTCGACAAATCTATGACCCAACCGGGATTATTGACACTCCCCGAGAGGTCCTAGTCGATGTCAAACCGGCCGATCTGGAGTTGCTTGAGACGTGGTTGAGTTCGCTGAAGGGATCCCGTGTTCAAGTGCGTACACCAGTTCGCGGGGATAAGGCTGCCCTGATCTCAACGGTGCAGGCCAATGCAGCCCATACCCTTCTCCAGCACCGGCTTCGTCGATCCTCGGACTTGACCTCGCGCAGTGCGGCACTGAAGCAATTGCAGGATTCCCTAGGTTTTGAAGAGTCCTTTCTGCGCATTGAATGTATTGATATCTCGCACCTTCAGGGCACCTCTGCGGTGGGATCTTTGGTTGTCTTTGAAGATGGTCTGCCAAAGAAGTCTGCCTATCGGCGGTTCACGATCAAGACCGTTGAAAGTTCTGATGATGTTGCCTCCATTAAGGAGGTGGTTCGGCGTCGATTTGAACACCCGGATGATTCGCGAACCTTCGCCTACGAGCCGGGATTGTTGGTCGTCGATGGAGGTAAGCCGCAAGTAAATGCGGCTCGCTCGGTTTTGAATGAACTTGGTTTGGTGCATATTCCGGTAATCGGGCTGGCCAAGAGGCTCGAAGAGGTCTGGTTGCCTGAACAGGATTTTCCAGTGATCTTGTCTCGGGGCAGTGAAGGGCTTTATCTTCTGCAACGCATTCGTGATGAGGCCCATCGCTTTGCCATTGCTTTTCATCGAGCATCACGTTCCAAATCCTTGACCGCAAGTCAACTTGACCAAGTGCCCGGACTAGGTGAGGTTAAGCGCGCTTCCCTCATGAAGGCGTTGAAGTCAGTTCGTAAAATTTCTCAAGCAAGTGTCGAACAGCTCAGTGCCGTGGATGGAATCGGACCAAAACTGGCAGAAACGATCTTTGAGCACTTTCAGGCGCTTAGGGTCAATGGGGGCGCCCCCACCGGTGTCAATGTGACAACAGGGGAGATTATTGAGCCATGACGAACTCACGTGCGCCAGAAGTAGTCGTCGTCACAGGGATGTCTGGCGCCGGTCGCAGTACCGCAGCCGATGCGCTTGAGGATTACGGCTGGTATGTCGTGGAAAATATTCCGCCTCCGTTGCTGCCCGCGCTGATTGATCTTGTCGGACCCCGCCCCGAGCTCGGTCGCATTGCCATTGCGGTTGATACCCGTGATCGTGAATTCTTCAATGAACTGTCCACGGCGCTGGTCGCCATGCGTGAGCGCGGATTTGATCCGCACGTGCTGTTCTTAGAAGCAGCAGATGAGGTTCTGGTACGTCGTTTTGAATCATCTCGTCGGCCGCACCCGCTCCAAGGCGATGGTCGAGTCCTTGACGGCATTGCCCGCGAACGCGAACTTGTCCGGGAGATTCGTGGAAGTGCCGACCTGATCATCGATACGTCCTATCTCAACATTCACGAGTTGACGGCCAAGGTTTCGGCGGCCTTTGCGCAGCCTGGGGCTCAAAAGCTTCGAGCAACTGTGATGTCCTTTGGATTCAAGTACGGAATCCCCGTTGATGCCGACTTCGTAGTGGATGTGCGTTTCCTACCCAATCCACACTGGGATGAGCAGTTGCGGCCACTGTCCGGACTAGATGCCTCAGTTTCGGATTTTGTTGTGGATCAGCCTCTTGCCCGGGAATTTTTGGACGCCTACAGCCAATTGCTGAAGACTGTCTCGGAAGGCTATATCCGAGAAGGTAAGCGTTATGTCACAGTGGCGGTCGGGTGCACGGGTGGAAAACACCGCTCAGTAGCCATGGCTGAGCATCTGGCGGCACGACTAGTCCAAAGCGATGTGGAAACTTTAGTACTCCACCGGGATTTGGGTCGAGAATGAAAGTTGTAGCACTCGGGGGTGGGCACGGACTGGCAGTTAGCCTTCGTGCGCTTAAGTCGTTGACAAGTGAGCTCACGGCGGTGGTCACGGTTGGTGATGATGGCGGCAGTAGCGGAGTTCTGCGGCGAGACCATGGGGTGCTACCACCAGGGGATTTGCGCATGGCCTTAGTGGCCTTGGCTGACGAAACTAATCAAGCGCAGCTGTGGTCCCAGGTGGTTGCGCACCGGTTCGATCGGGGCGACTTGACCGGGCATCCGGTGGGAAATGTGCTCCTGGTTGCTTTGATGGAAATTTTTGCCGATCCGGTGGCCGCATTGGATCACATGGGAACTCTGCTCAACATTTCTGGGCGCGTACTGCCGATGTGTATCGAGCCGGTCGAGATTGTTGCTGGCCTGACCAATGAATTGCAGTGGGCAGATCCCATCAGCCAAACACAGGTGCGAGGACAGGTCGCGTTAGCTCAAACCCCTGGCCGCGTAGTCTCCTTGGCACTGGAACCAGCTGAGCCCGCTGTCAGTGCCCACGTGCTGGAGGCCATTGCAGAGGCTGATGTTTTGGTCCTAGGACCTGGCTCCTGGTTTAGCAGTGTCTTGCCCCATCTCTTGGTTCCCGCCATCAGAGCAGCCATCGCGCAAAGTTCGGCTCGCAAAATCCTTACCCTGAATTTGGTCCCGCAATCGGGGGAGACCTCAGGCTTTAGTCCAGCCAACCATGTTGAGGTGTTGGCGGCATTTGCGCCTGAATTGACCATTGATTATGTGCTTGCCGACCCCGCTAGTGTGACTGATGTGGCGGAATTGAATAGCGCATCAGTAAGCCTTGGGGCCAGTGTGGTTCTCCTCCCGATTGCCCGCGCCGACCTAGCAGACGGTCACGATGTTGCCTTGCTTGCCTCGGCATATGACGAGCTATTTGCTCGTGGCAGGATTTAGATATGGCCATGACCGCAGCGGTGAAGGACGAGCTCGCTCGACTAGATGTCACCAAGGTGTGTTGTCGTAAGGCCGAGGTCTCTACATTACTGAGGTTTGGTAGCGCCTTACACATTGTGTCGGGGCGCATTGTGGTGGAAGCAGAACTTGATACCGGTGCTGCGGCCCGACGTCTTCGCAAGGACATTGCCGAGATCTACGGCCACACCAGCGACCTTTCTGTTGTTTCGCCTTCTGGTATTCGTAAAGGTAATCGCTACGTCGTTCGCGTCAGTAACGATGGCGAACTACTCGCCAGGCAAACAGGTCTTATTGATGGCAAGGGACGGCCCATCCGTGGAATCCCGCCGCAGGTTGTCAGTGGTGGAACCTGTGATTGTGAAGCCGCCTGGCGTGGAGCCTTCTTGGCTCACGGATCGCTTACTGAGCCTGGTCGTTCATCCGCACTTGAGATCACCTGTCCTGGACCCGAAGCTGCCTTGGCGCTGGTAGGCGCGGCTCGTCGACTGGGAGTTGTTGCTAAGTCTCGTGAAGTACGCGGTGTCGATCGGGTGGTTCTTCGCGATGGGGATGCGATCGGTCAACTATTGATCCTGCTCGGCGCCCATGAGTCGGTTCTGGCCTGGGAAGAGCGTCGCCTGCGTCGCGAGGTGCGCGCCACGGCCAATCGGTTGGCTAATTTTGATGATGCGAATTTGAGGCGATCTGCCCGTGCCGCAGTTGCAGCCGGTGCTCGAGTTAAGCGAGCTCTTGAAATCCTTGGCGATGAAGTTCCCGATCATCTTCTTGAAGCAGGACGTCTGCGCATTGAACATTCACAAGCGAGTTTGGAAGAACTTGGATCGTTGGCCGATCCGCCCATGACCAAGGACGCCATCGCCGGTCGGATTCGTCGATTGCTTGCCATGGCGGATAAGAAGGCTGGAGAGCTAGGCATTCCTGACACTGAGGCTGAATTAACTCCAGACATGTTGGCCTAGGGGCTGCGCTACACGATTTCAAGCACGCGCATCACTAGGCTGGTGAAGATAAAGCAACGATGAACACAAGTCATAACAAGTAAAGGGGAGTTACGGTGTCGGTGCGAGTAGGCATCAACGGATTTGGGCGAATTGGGCGTAACTTCTTTCGCGCGTGCCTTGATAATCCAGATATCGAAATCGTGGGCGTCAATGACC
>CAIXNN010000083.1 GCA_903920865.1 uncultured Actinomycetes bacterium | reverse complement strand
GGTCGTCGGTGAATGCCATCTGAACACTGCCACTTGCAAGTGCTTGGAGGCCAGCGAGGCCGTCGATGGAGGTCTCGAACGGGATTGTGGCACTTGAGCCCTTCGCTGCACACGTCGCTGCATCAGTGGTACCAAGCAAAAGGTCCGCGCCGAATTCGCCTTCGGCATTCACCTGAGTTGCAGCAGCGCACTGCGCACTCGGAACCGCAAAGCTCAGGGGAATCACCATTGTTGTCGTGGCATTCGGTTCTAACGATCCATGATTACCCAAAGACGGATTCACGATATCAATGGAGCAATTATTTGAACCACCCGGATCACAGAAGAAAGTACCGGTATCCGCAAGATTTCCAGGGTCTCTTCCACTGAGAGCCGATGCAGCGCCTCCAGTGGAATCAGCCGTCACTGCTTGAAAACTGAACTGCGTCGTTCCATCGGACTTCGCCTGCACAACCGCCGTCGGTTGAGGCTGCGTATCGGTCGAGTTATAGGAACACCAGTTGTTCGGCTCCGCTTGCGTGGGAACGTGGCAGTAGAAGAGATGGAGCGACTGTGCTGGCGTGAAGCCATAGAAATTGAGATAGACCCATTGGTCTGAACCCAAATTGTTTGTTGGTCCTGCTTCCACCACGCCGCAGTGATTTGCCGTTGGACACGGCATAGCTAGACACGACCATCCCGTAGGACACGGGGGTGCGCCAACAGCTTGTAGGTCTGTTGTCGAAAGGTTCGACCCGTCCGCTGTTGCCGTTGCAGCACCACTGAAGGGAACAACGATCGAGGTAAGCATGAGTAGGAACCCTGCTCCAAAACAAAGGAGAGACCGCCTCATAATTGCGACTCCTTCTTGATTCGGTGTCGTCGTCGTACCGTTCCAACAACTGGCGGGATTGCTACAATAGCAATAAATCCTAAAGTCAGCAGTGCAATGGTTGATGTTGGTCCTGAGAGATTCAACATGCTCATCGCGGCAGCTTGTAGTCCCACGCCAAGGTGCTGGCCCGGTGCGGCAAAGAGTCCACCGTTCTTCTTTGCGAGTTGAGCAGCAGCATCAGCAGCGCTCACTTGTTTGACACCCGCTGCAGCGGCAGCGCTGGCGGCTGCCGCGGTGTTAGCCGCCAGCCCTCCACCCCCACCGCTGGACAACTGGATTGGCCCGCCAACGTACTGCGCAGCACCAGTCAAATACGGATTCGGACAGTCTTGGCCATTTAAGGCAGGTGGCGGGGCTGCACCAGGTATTCGCCGGATTGCGGCAAAGTCGTCAGCAATGAGGTTCGGAGGGATTGGTGAATACCCAAGTTGACCTGCTGAAACTTGCCCTTGGCAAGCCAAGAACGAAATGAACTTTCCGAGAACGGCTCCCTGCGCAGTATTTCCAACCACTGAAGTGATGAGGTAGCTGTAGGCCGAGATCGGATACGCTGCCGGTTCGGGAGCCACAAAGACACCCGAAAGATCTTGTTCAAGGTCGGGATAGAGGGCATCGTGAGTCAATGCGATGGCGTCCCCAACAGATGACGGCTGTACGTAGGCGCCTGAGGAATTCTGAATTGCTGCACACTGGTCACCATGAAGGATGGCGTATGCCGTTTCTACGTACGTGATGGAATAGGGCTGGGCTGCGACAGCGTTCGAGGCGTTATCAGAACCACTCACGCCAGAACTTCCAGCAAAGTTGTACTGACCCGTTCCACCGCCGCCCTGGGGTGCTGGCCACTGCGATGTTGGTGCATTCGGATAGCCAAAAGCGGCTGCAAATGCGCCCCACGCTGACGGCTGTAGTGATTGGAGGTACTGGGAGAATATGTAGTTATCGCCAGAGGGATCTGTACGGTAAACAAAGTTGATCGACTGACCTTGAGGGAGATCCACACCAGGATTTGCCGCCGCAATCGCCGGATCAGTCCACTGCGTAATCGTTCCACTAAAAATACCCATCAAGATGGCCGGCGTCAGCTGAAGACCTTGAATTGGTTGATGAGTACCGGACGGGACGTTGTACATCAAACACGTCGCTCCAGCTACGTCAGGGAGATACTGATATGTCCCGTCTGGTGGCTTGTTCGTGGGTTGCGTTGAGAACCCGATTTCACTCGCGCCAAAGGTCACCTGACCGGCCTTAAAGTCATTGAGGCCATAGACCGATGAACTGGTTTGATAATTGATGCTCAATCCATACAGGTTCGCTACCTGCCCCACCCAGTTATTAATAGCAACTGCTGCATAACTCGATCCCGTTCCCGTCACCGTCACGCTGGCACCCGCTGGCGCCGCAGGAAGTATCTGAAAACCGAACGCAGAAATCACCGCAACTACAAGG
>CAIXNN010000082.1 GCA_903920865.1 uncultured Actinomycetes bacterium | reverse complement strand
GGTCTCCTCCACGATGTGTTGGGTGAGCCGTTCGCTACGTGTGGGGGTGCGAAGCAAAAGGTTCGGGGTTGTCCAGATCAGGTGAGAGGGCCTGACTGAGCGATCGTAGTCTGCCAGAACAGGCTCAATTGCCGCCGAGCAGGTCCTTGAATTCGGTGGGAAGCTCAAAATTGCTCGTTTCGGCAAGGTCAACGCCTAGGTCTTGAGCGGCTCGCTTGGCCGGGTTCCCACTTCGGCCCTTCTTTGATTTCGCCGACTTTGGACCTTGTCCAGATTTGCCCTTTTTCTTTCCGCCGTGACTCAGGGCAGGCATACCTGGCCCGGTGGGCAGGCCGCCGGTCTTGGACATCTGCTTCATCATCTTGGCGGCAGCGCTGAAGCGATCAACAAGTTGATTGACATCGGTGACGGTGCGACCCGAGCCGTTAGCAATGCGTGCGCGACGTGAGGCGTTCAGCACAGAAGGGTCTTTGCGCTCAAGTGGAGTCATCGATTGGATGATGGCCGCGATGCGCGTGATGTCAGAATCGTCAAGGTTGTCAACGGCTTCTTTCATATCCCCCAGTCCAGGCAACATGGACAACATCTTCGATAGTGAGCCCATCTTTTGCACGGCTTGCATTTGCTCAAGGAAATCGTCAAGGGTGAAGTCGCCCCCGGTAGATAGGGTGTTCGCCATCTTGGCTTTTTGATCATCATCAAAGGCTCGTTCAGTTTGCTCAATCAGGGTGAGCAAGTCGCCCATGCCCAAGATTCGCGATGCCATTCGATCAGGATGGAAAACATCAAAGTCTTGGAGGTTTTCTCCAGTTGATGCAAACATCACGGGGCGATTGGTGAGTTCACGTACGCTCAAGGCCGCACCACCACGTGCATCGCCATCAAGCTTGGTCAAAACAACCCCGGTGAATCCCACGCCATCAAGGAAGGACTGCGAGGTCACTACCGCGTCTTGCCCCGTCATGGCATCAAGAACAAACAAGATCTCCTGAGGATTGATCGCGTCGCGAATATCTACAGCCTGTTTCATCAATTCATCATCAATGCCCAAGCGTCCAGCGGTGTCGACGATGACAACGTCGTACAACTTGTCTCTGGCGTGGTCAATGCCTTGGCGCGCAACCGTGACCGGATCGCCCACGCCATTGCCAGGTTGTGGCGCGAAAATTGCCACGTTACTTCGCTGAGCCACCACGCTTAGTTGGTCAACAGCATTTGGTCGCTGCAAGTCCGCAGCAACCAGAAGCGGTTGATGGCCCTGAGCCTTTAACCAAAAAGCCAGTTTTCCCGCAAGAGTGGTCTTACCTGCACCTTGCAGACCAGCCAACATAATCACCGTCGGCGGATTCTTTGCATAGGTCAGCCGACGAGTCTGCCCACCCAAAATCTCAGTGAGTTCTTCATTGACGATCTTGAGGATTTGTTGCGCCGGATTCAGCGCAGCCGAGACTTCCGCTCCGATTGACCGCTCTTTAACCCGACCAACAAATGCTCGAACCACCGGCAAGGCAACGTCAGCTTCAAGAAGTGCGACTCGCAGGTCTTGGCAGGCCGCATCAACATCAGCAGGCGTTAAGCGACCTTTGCCACGAAGACCTTTAAAGGTCGTGGCTAAACGATCTTGAAGAGTTGCGAACACGGATCCTCGTCAGCAGTTGGTGGTGCCAACTCTAGTCAAGCGTCTTTGACGACTAGGAGAAGTCCACTGACTTGACGATTCCACCATCAACGCGAAGGGAAGTTCCGGTGATGTACGAAGCACGTGGACTACCCAGGAATGCCACGATGTTGGCAACCTCCTGCGGTTCTCCCACTCGACCAAGGTAGGAACCAGCGGCGATGCGGTCAATCATGTCTGGCATCACGGCTCGCATCTTGTCCATCGGGCTACCCTCAAACAAAATCACACCAGGAATGACTGTATTGACGCGAATTCCATCGCCACCCAACGTCGCGGCCATCTTGGTCCCGTAACTCATCAAGGCAGACTTGACTGTTCCATAGGCTGTTTGGCCAGGACCTGTTGTGGGACTTAGTGCTGTTGTACTGCTGATCAAGACAATGGCTCCGCCATCGGATTCAGCAAGGAAAGAGCGCGATGCTCGCACAGCGCGAACCGCCTGCATCACGTCCGATTGGAAAGTCAATTCCCAGGTTGCATCGTCATCACCACTGGGCTGGATGCTGGCGTTGAGGACAACCAGGTCAAGTCCGCCCAGTTGGCCGGCTGCATCAGCAATCCATTGCTGAAATCCCTCGCCGTCGGTGACATCAACGCTGGCACCATAAATAGTTCCCAGCGCGGAAAATTCCTCAACTGTGGATTGGATGTGGCTTTCATCGCGACCACATATGGCCACACTGCAACCTTCTTCAAGCAACGTCTTGGTAATCCAACGGCCAATCCCACGACCGCCACCGGTCACAATTGCTTTGCGTCCTTGAAGTCCCAGATCCATCAGTTTCCTCTTTCGCCTTCGGTACCTACTAGGTCAGGTTGTAGAGGTGATCATCACACTTGCGCACACAATTGACCACCGCAATCGATGAAAATTCGGGCAAATGTAAATCTCTTTTGCGCGCAGAACGGGTGCTCGCTAGATCAGCGCAGCCTGAACGGTGGCGGCCACCACATCAAGTTCGGCCTGGGGCAAGGTCTTGCCTTGAGCATTTGTGATGTAGAAAACATCCACTGCCTCTGAGCCCATCGTTGAGACCTGCGCCGATTGCACTGTTACTCCCGCATTGGCAATAGCTAATCCAATCCGGTGCAATAACGCCGGCCCGTCATGTGCACGCACTTCCAACACATTTGCCCGTTGCGATGCACCGGAAATGACCTCAACCACAGGTGAGGCAAACGATGTTGTGGAGTTGCTATACGCCTCTTCACGCTGCTTTAATCGAGCCGGAAGGTCAAGACGGTTTTCAAAGACTCGGACTAAGTCTTCGCGCAGTCGCTCGGCACCGGGTGGATCGCCATAGGTGGGCTGAACGGTCCAGATTTGCAGCGCCCGATGATCATCGGTACGCAAACTCGCTGCCCGTACGGCCAGGCGGTTCATACTGAGAACTCCCGCGACGTCGGCCATCAATCCTGGGCGGTCTTGAGCCACCACGATGACGCGCCAAATCGAATTTCGCTCTGTGACCTCAACACTGACACCTGCACTTCCCCAATCACGCTCCATCAAATCTAGTTCGGCTGTGGTCAGTTCGGGTTCGCGTTCACTGACTTCTCCGCGTAGTCCCTGATGCGTGCGCTGCACAAGCTCTTTGATCAGCCCAGCGCGCCAGTCGGACCACGCTGCCGGTCCAGTGGCCTTCGCGTCCGCCTCAGTAAGGGCCGCCACCAGATCCAACATCTGCGCAGATCCGATTGCGCTATCACCCAAAGCGGAAATGACTCCAGCAACAGTGGCCGGGTCTTCGAGATCGCGCCGAGTCGCGGTGTCGGGAAGCAAAAGGTGGTGCCGGCACAGGTCAACTAAGACATCGGTGTCATCGTGATCAAAACCCATCGCTGGTGCCATGGTCTTGATCAATTCCATGCCGCGCTGCGTGTGATCACCAGGCAGGCCCTTTCCAACATCGTGAAGGAAAGCGCCCACGAGAAGCAGGTCTGGGCGATGGACGCGTCGCGTCAGTGCGGCTGCCTGCAGGGCAGCTTCAACCAAGTGACGATCGACGGTAAACCGGTGTACCGGGTTATGTTGTGGCAAGGCACGCAATCGCTCCCAACCATCAATCCAATTCGACCAAAGGCCAGCTTGGTCAAAGGCCTCCCATACGGCCAGTGCTGCCGGACCTGCTCCCAGCAGTGAGACAAATTCTTCTCGCGCGGCCCGAGACCAAGGCACTCCAAGGTCGGGTGAAGCTGCTGCAATGCGTTCAACCGTTGCCGGTGCAAGGCGGAAATCTCCTTGCGCCGCAGCCGCGCCCGCCCGCAAGCCCAGAACCGCGTCGCTCAGATCAGCATCGCGGGCTAAGACAACTTCACCGTTGACTTCCACGACTCCATTGGCCAATGGAGTGCGAACCGGCTCCTTCTTGGAGCCGAAAAATTTCTTGTCCGCTCTGGCTTGCACTTCTTGGTCCACCCGATACCAGGCAACATCAAGGGCATAGGCAATCGTGCGCCCGGCAGCACACACTGATCTGAGCAGATCGTCGGCCGATGCCAGGCCAAGGGTTTGCGCAATGGCCTCTTGCTCTTGTAACACCAGTCGATCTGAAGATCGCGCTGTGACCAGATGCAATTCGTCGCGGACATCAAGTAACTGCTGGTGGGCCAATTCGAAGGACCCCCGGGGAATATCACTGATCCACGACGCGGCGATCGCGCGCAAAACGGTTGCTTCTCGAATTCCGCCATAAGACTCTTTGAGGTCAGGTTCGAGCAGAGATGCCACCTCCCCGAATTGTTCGCAGCGACGCACCCCAAGTTGCTTTAGTTCAGGCAGGACTTTGATCGCGCTTTGACGCCAATAGGCCAAGACGTTTTCTTTCACCCCTGCCGTGAGGTCGGCATTGCCAGCGATGTGCCGCAGATCCAACAACCCAATGGCTGCTTTGATATCGGTTCGCGCAATCTCGGTGGCTTGTTCGGGTGTTCGAACACTGTGATCAAGAGCCAGCGGACTATCCCAGATGGGGTACCACAGAGCATCAGCAATAGCGGCGGTGCCTTTTGTGTCCTTATGTGTGCTTAAAAGCACCAGATCAAGATCACTTCCAGGAGCTAACTCACGCCGCCCTAGGGCGCCAACGGCTGCAAGGGCGAGGCAATCGGCTTGTGAATTGGCTAGCTCAAAAAGCTCCCGTAGCCACTGATCGACTAACTCGCCGTAGGCCACACGTCTGGCAGCACCTTTGAGATCTGTTTCTTTTAACAAGGCACTTCGAGCCTCAAGGAAAGAAGCGGTGCGCTGTGTTGCCTCAATCCTGTTGCTCATGAAACTCCCTAAAGTGCGTCGACTCCGCGCTCACCTGTGCGGACCCGAACAATGCTCTCAACCGGGATTGCCCACACTTTCCCGTCCCCGATGCGTCCGGTTTGTGCGGCTTGCACGATCGCGTCAATGACAGCTTCGGCGTCAGCATCGTCAACAACGACTTCCAGTCGCACTTTCGGAACGAGGTCCACGGTGTATTCGGCTCCGCGATAGACCTCGGTGTGCCCCTTTTGACGGCCAAAGCCGCTGGCTTCGCTCACCGTCATACCGTGAACCCCGGCCGCTTCGAGGGCTTCTTTTACGTCATCGAGCTTGAAGGG
>CAIXNN010000081.1 GCA_903920865.1 uncultured Actinomycetes bacterium | reverse complement strand
TTTCCACCACACGAGTGACATCGGAAAAACTCTTACCGGCGGCAGCCAGGATCGCTTCCTGCTTGGCGTAAGCGGTCATTGCTTGCTCGCCCATGCCGCCCTTGATGCCGGCCTTGCCTAATTCGGGATCAAAAGCCGAACCGGAGTGCCCAGAGTTAATGACCGAATCACCATCGACAAGTCCGAGGGAAAAGGTGTAGCCCTTGTAGTCGTACCAAGGAAACGATGCCGGCTCAATTGCGCGAAAACTCATGGGACTGTTCTTCTCCGGTTCTACTTTTAGGCGTGAACTAACTCGGCTACTAACTGGTGAATCGCGATCAAGTCTTTTTCCCCGGCCAAATTCATAATTCGCTGCGCTAATTGCTCGGCTTGAGGAGATTGTCCCCCACAGTTGCCATAAAACTTCGCCAATAACTGTTCATCGGACAGTGGGCGATCGGGTCCACCCAAACTTCGCTCGATTTCACCCACGATCACGGTGCCATCGGTCAACGTGACCTCGACTTTGCCCGGCGCATCGGCGGCCACACCCGTTGCTGGCGTGACGATCGAGTTGACCCGAGCCGACACATCGCCAACGGCTGTTCGCTTGACCGAATCAAGGTCGTAGGTGTCCACACTGATGTCGCCATCGACGATCAAAGCAGCCACCGACCACGGCAACGAGAACTTCGCGTCATATGAGGTGCGCGGGCGCACCTTCACATCAGCTGGTTCACACACCGTCGGTGCACTATCGGGGTGCACGTACGCATTAATCGATTGCACGGCGTCGGCCGATGGAATCTGGTCCAACACCGTGCGCAACGCATCCAAGGTCACGTGCATCAATTGGCACGAGGGGTAGGGCTTGATCGTGATGCGGGTGACTTCCCAGCGCGAACCCAGTTCGCCGGTAACGGCGGTCAGGTCTGCATCGCGAGCGCTAAGTGCGTTAAAGATTCCGTGCGGACCTTCGAGCACCGTCGATGGGCCGGTTGCGCCTTCGGCAGCCAAACGAGCGGCAAGAATTCCGTTCATTGATGCCCCACCGGGGTGCAACTGCTTCGTGGATGCACCGGTGGTCAAAAACTCCAACAATCCGCCCGCGCTACTGCCGGCAATTCCCAAGGCATTGGTCGCAGTTTCCAGGTTTTGACCCGTCAACTTGGCCGTGATGGCCGCTGAGGAGAACACACCAGCGACTTGAGTGGCGTGCAAACCCTGGGCATGAAAACCATGAGGGGTGGCCATCGCGATCCGGCACACCACTTCATAACCAAACACCGCAGCCGCCAACACATCGGCTCCCGATGCGCGCACGCTTTGCCCCACGGCAAACGCTGCAGGCAACACCACGGCGGTGGCGTGGACTAAGCCGCCAGCATGAGTGTCATCAAAGTCAATGCCGTGAACTAACGCGCCATCAGCCAACGCCGCAGCAGGTGCACTAATCGCATCGTCGTCGCCGAGCAGTTCGGCTTCGGCCGGACCACCGAGACCGCGCGCAACATTGACCGAAGCATCAGCAACACCTGTGCGACGAGCAACAATCGAGAGTCCCACACCGTCGAGCAAGTGACGGCACGCTGCATGCTGTGCTTCAGCGGGCACATCACTGAGACTTAGGGGCAATCCCCAGGTCAACAGCTCTTCAGTGGCACTCATTAGGCCGGCTCGATCGCTTCTTTGGTCTCAAAGCCTGGGTTGTCACCAAAAGCTCCGGCTTGGGCCAGCTTTTCAATCGTTTCGGCGTCGTATCCGAGCAATTCACCGATCACTGCATCGCGGTGTTCGCCGCGACGAGGCGCCCGGCGGTAATCAGGATCAAAGTTGTTCATCCGCACCGGCGAAATCGTGTGCTTGACGGTTCCCAAGACTGGGTGCTCGTACTCCCCGATCAACCCGCGGGCCAACGTGTGGGCTTCAGCCAAACCTTGGGACATGGTGTTAACCGGTGAACACGGAATACCAGCGG
>CAIXNN010000080.1 GCA_903920865.1 uncultured Actinomycetes bacterium | reverse complement strand
TTGGTGCGAGCCCACGGCGGGCGCGTTATTGAAACAAAACACTAGAGCCAAAAGACCCTAAGGGCAGATGTTTGAGGCGAAATGCCCCGTTTTCATACAAGAAGGTTGGAAACCGTGTCCCACAGGGCCTCAGCAACCTCTGTTTTCTCAGTCCTTGGGACATGGACTTGGCCACCCTCAGCATCCAAGATGTAGACCTCATTGGTTGCCGATTCAAAGGCACCATCGGGGCCGACATCGTTAACCACTAGGACGTCACAGCCCTTGGCTGCCAGCTTCTGCTTCCCAAATTCCAAGACGGAGGTGCTGGCATCGCCGGTTTCAGCAGCAAAACCGATGATGACTTGTTCGCCCATCCGGTGCTCAACCAACGCAGACAAGACGTCCGTGGTCAGTTCTAGCGCAATGGGCTCAGGGGTTCCCGACTTCTTGATCTTGACGTCGGTAGTAACGAGGGGACGAAAATCCGCAACCGCAGCAGCCATCACGACAACATCAGCACCTACCGAATACTGCATTACTTCATCGTGCAGTTCCTGCGCGGATACCACATCAACGCGCTTGACGCCAACTGGTGTGGGAAGCCAAACGTTGGCGGCAATGAGTGTCACCTCGGCTCCCCTACGCGCAGCAGCAGCGGCTACCGCAAAACCTTGACGACCCGATGATCGATTACCCAGAAAGCGCACCGGATCAATGTGTTCGCGCGTGCCACCGGCAGAAACGACAACACGTTTGCCGACAAGGTCTGCTGGATTGCCTTGCAACGTGGCGAGTGCTGCATCAAAGAGTGCTTGCGGTTCCGGCAGTCGGCCTTTACCCGAATCTGCACCAGTTAGTCGGCCTTCATCAGGATCGAGGACGATAACCCCGCGACTACGCAACGTGGCAACGTTGGCTTGCGTGGCTGAGTTTTCCCACATCTCGGTGTGCATCGCCGGCGCCAGCACGATCGGGCAGGTAGCCGTCAGCAACACATTGGTGAGCAAATCGTTGGCCAGTCCGTGGGCTGCGCGGGCCATCAGGTCAGCCGTGGCAGGGGCAACAAAGACCAGGTCTGCTTCACGTCCGACCATCACATGCGGCACGTCATGAGCGTCGGTCCACACATCAGAGGCGATGGGGTGACCCGACAGGGCTTCCCAGGTGGCTTTGCCGACAAACTCCAAGGCCGCATGGGTGGGAACTACGCGCACATCAAATCCACCCTCAGTAAAGAGGCGTAATAGTTGTGCGACTTTGTAAGCGGCGATGCCACCAGAAACCCCAAGGATGACACTGCGTTGAGTGGTACTCATGGGGAAGTATTACCCGAGATTAGGCCGGGTCGGCGTCAACGATTTCTGGGTTAGAGGTTCCCAAGATCAAATCGTCATCAATGGTGATGGCCGACGAGCTCGGGGCTGCAGCCGGCTCGACATAGCCAGGGCTTGCTGGCGTGTATTGCAGGTCCAGTAATCCTTCGTTGATTTCACGGAAGGCTACCGACAAGGACTTTTCTTGAACGTGGGTCTCAACAAGGGGGCCAACATATTCGAGCAGACCTTCGGCCAACTGCGAGTAGTAGGCGTTAATTTGGCGGGCACGCTTTGCACCGAAGATCACAAGGCTGTATTTGTTGTCAACTTTGTCCAACAACTCGTCAATAGGCGGGTTGGTGATGCCTTCAGGAACAGCAGAAATGCGAGACACGTGGGCCCTCTCGATGCAGTGGCAGCCGGCCCAGATGGGCTTGACTCCTAGGAACTGTGCGCTAACTCTACCAGTTCGGCTGCGGCCGTGGACACATCCTCATTGATGACCACGTAATCGCACTCACTTTCGGCTGCCAGCTCTACTTTGGCAATTTGCAGGCGCCGGAGGATGGCATCCTCATCCTCAGTGGCCCGATCCCGCAAACGCGCTTCCAATACCTCAAAACTAGGCGGTGCCAAGAAGACTAAAAGCGCTTCGGGAAGGGCCGCCTTCACATGACGAGCCCCAGCAAGATCGATTTCTAGGATGACGGACTGCCCAGCGTGGAGTCTGTCTTCCACGGCTTGCCGGGGAGTGCCGTAGGGGTTACCCGCATAGGTGGCCCACTCAAGAAACTCATCGGCGTTGACCATGTCAACAAAGGCGCTTCGTGAGACAAAGTGGTAGTCAACCCCGTTGACCTCGTCAGGCCGTGGTTCACGTGCCGTAGCCGATATGGATAACCACAGGGCTGGATCCAACTCCAAGGCACGTTGGATCACGGTGCCTTTGCCCACACCCGATGGCCCAACAACGACGACAAGTCTTCCCTGATCGGTCATGACGGACTCCTTATAGACAGTGCGCTATTGGCGACCACGGCTAGCTGTGATGCAGCCATTGCTCGATCTGGCGCTGCACAAATGGGTCGGCCAATGACTAATAGGTCGGCGCCATCTCCAATGGCTTGTTCAGGAGTTGCCACGCGCTGCTGGTCTCCGACATCGGCGCCAGCTGGTCGCACACCTGGCGTGATTAACAGTGTCTGATCCCCCACCTCGGCTCGCACACCTGCCACTTCGGCTGGCGAACACACCAATGCGGTGGCTCCGGCGCCAACAGCTAGCGCGGCAAGGCGACGAACAGCGTCCATCGGAGGCCCGATGATGCCGAGTTGATCCAAGTTCGCCGCTGACAGCGAGGTCAAGATGGTCACGGCGGCGATCTTTGTGTTGGGCAGTGCTTCAACAGCGGCTTGAATCATGGCCGCACCACCGGCTGCGTGCACGGTAAGAATGTCTGGTTGTAATTCGGCCACTGAGCGAGCAGCCCCACCGACGGTATTGGGAATGTCGTGGAGTTTGACATCGAGAAAAAGTTTGCGACCGGGCGCGGCTGCAGCAATGGCGTGGACAGCTTCCGGGCCGTAGCGCATGTACAACTCAAGGCCGACCTTGAAAGTACTCACACTTGTGCTGACTTGTTGCGCAATCTCAACCGCACCCGAAAGGTCAGGGGCATCTAAGGCAACTGCGATCGGCGATGGGTCAGCGAAGGAACTCACAAGTCCACGTCCGCTTGGTCATCGTCAAGAGCTTGTTCAAACTCCACAAATGCAGGTCCGGTGGGTGCGAGTTCAACGTCGGGCTCGCGGTGGGCGTACCCAATCGCATCGATCAAGGTTTCAAAGCCACGTTCGGCAATGGCTCGCGTGAGTTCATCGCGGATTCGAGCAGGAGCGGTCGGGTCGTGGAAAATTGTGGTTCCCACTGACACCGCACTCGCGCCTGCCAAAATAAATTCGAGCGCGTCTAGGCCGGTGCGAATGCCACCCATTCCCAAAATTGGAACCTCTGGCATGGCTTGGTGAACCTGCCACACGCAGCGCACCGCCATTGGGCGAATTGCCGGACCAGATAAACCACCGGTAATTCCGGCCAGCGCCGGACGCATGGTTTCGGTATTGATCACCATGCCCAAGGTGGTGTTAATCATGGACAGTCCATCAGCACCAGCGGCCACCACCGCTTGGGCCACCGCAACGATGTCAGTGACATCGGGTGAAAGTTTTGCCAGCACAGGGATATTGGGGGCGGTGTTTCGGCGAACAGCAGTGATGACTTCGGCAGCGGCAACCGGATCGCACGCAAAAACCTCACCGCGGGATTCGACATTGGGGCAGGAAATGTTGACTTCGATTCCGCTGACGCCCTCTGCTAGGCGAAGCTTGCCGGCAACGCGGGCAAATTCTTCAACACTTCCGCCAGCGATGGAGACCACCGTGGTGGCTCCCCTTTCACTGAGCCAAGCTAGATCTTTTTCAATGAATGAATCAATACCCGGGCCTTGGAGTCCAATGGAGTTCAACATGCCCGAAGGTGTCTCGGCCATGCGTGGAGTGGGGCGACCCGATCGCGGGTTTTGCATGACCGATTTGGTAACGATCCCGCCCAGCGTGGTGATGTCAAAGAATTGATCGAGCTCGCGACCAGCAGCAGCGCAACCTGAGGCCGTAAGAATCGGGTTCTTTAAGTCCAATAGGCCAAGATGGGTGGACATATCGATCTCTGGCAGTGGATCAGACTCGTTGGTCTTCACCGTCAATCTCAAACTGGTCACGACAGTTCCTCCGATGCGGCCGCAACGTCGTCGTCGATGAGCTCTGGCTCTTCAACTGCCACTGGCAACGGTCCAGAAAAGCGAGAATCATTAACTGCTTGGGTCCAGGCGATCGAACCGATCACGTCATCGGGCACGGTTCCTACTTCAGACCAGCGCACGCGATCACCGCGGAACACCGGACCCTCAACACAGGAACGGACCATGCGAGTTTGACCGTCATCACCAACAACGGGCATGACGCAGGTCATACACACGCCCACGCCACAGGCCATCGCTTCTTCAACCGCGCACTGACTATGAATTCCATAGCGTTCAGCAGTTTTAGCAACGGCCTGCAACATGCCCATCGGCCCGCAGGCATACAGGACTGCTGAATCGGCACGCTCAATGACTCGGGGCAAAACATCAGTGACGCGACCGCGTTCACCCAAACTTCCATCTTCGGTGGTGATGGCGATGGATTGCGAGATGCGCTTGGCCTCAAGGGCGCCAAAGATTCGATCTTCGGTGGATGCCCCAAGAACAAAATCAACTCGACAACCGCGTTCACGCAGTTTTTCGGCCAGTGAAAACAGCGGAGCAGCTCCATAGCCGCCACCGATCAAAACGCAGGGAACAGGTTCGGCCGGCAAAACAAAGGGGCGACCAAGTGGGCCCACTACATCAATGACGTCGTGTCGGGTGCGCTCGGCTAACCACGCGGTGCCAGGTCCGGCGACTGAGAAGACAATGTCAACGGTGCCGCCGTAAACACCGCGCTGGTCCGTGCGATAGATCGAAAAGGCACGGCGCAACAGCATGCTGGAGTGCTCGCCGCCCACATTGATCGCAACGAAGTTTCCAGGCTTAGCATTTTCAGCCACACCAGGAGCCACCATGCTCAACACGTGGTACTGCCCCACTCGACGAATGTCGAGAACTTCACCGCGGACTTGCACTGCCATTAACGAGCTCCATCGCTTTGTCGAGCCAATTCAATTTCCTCAGCGTAAGCCTGTAAGGATTTCACATCGATCTCGCCTGCGATCAAGGCCTCAATACCCTGAACCGCAGCGGCTAGACCTTGGATCGTGGTGATGCACGGAATCCCACGGGTAACCGCTGCAGTGCGAATTTCGTAGCCATCCAAACGAGCACCCACACCGAACGGCGTATTGATGATCAGGTCCACATCGCCGTCGAGGATGTACTGCACCGTGTCACGACGACCATCGTCGGCCTCAAAGTGTTTGCGCACGATCTGAGCGCTCACGCCATTCCTGGCCAAAATATCTGCAGTGCCTTCGGTAGCCAAGATGGTGAAGCCAAGATTGGCTAGCTGCTTGATGGGGAAGATCATGGCTCGCTTATCGCGGTTTGCCACCGAGACAAAGATTTGACCAGTCGTTGGCAGTGGTCCGTACGCTCCGGCTTGAGACTTCGCATAGGCCGTGCCAAAGAGCGCGTCAATGCCCATCACTTCGCCGGTTGATCGCATCTCTGGTCCAAGGACAGTGTCCACACCATGGAAGCGACCGAAGGGCAGCACCGCCTCCTTGACAGCCACTGGTGAATTAGCCGGAAGCTCTCCCCCATCGCCAAACTTGGGAAGTAATCCTTCGACTCGCAGTTGCGCGATGGTGGCCCCCATCATGACCCGAGCAGCAGCTTTGGCCAACGGAACAGCTGTTGCCTTCGAAACAAAGGGCACTGTTCGCGATGCACGCGGATTAGCCTCAAGCACATACAAGACATCGGATGCCATCGCGAACTGAATATTGATCAACCCGCGCACGCCCACGCCTTCAGCAATGGCCAAGGTTGAGTTACGGATGCGTTCAATATCTGATTTGCCCAGCGTGATCGGCGGCAGTGCGCAGGCCGAGTCACCAGAGTGGATACCGGCCTCTTCAATATGTTCCATGACGCCACCGAGATACAACTCAGTTCCATCAAAGAGAGCATCTACATCAATTTCGATGGCATCGTCTAGGAATCGGTCCACTAACACTGGGTGCTCTGGACTGATTTGGGTGGCTCGCTCAATGTATCCGCGCAACATCTCGTCGTCATAGACGATTTCCATCCCCCGACCACCGAGCACATAGGAGGGCCGAACCAAAACCGGGAAGCCGATGTCGGCGGCGATGGCCTGGGCCTGATCAAAGGTGGTGGCCGTACCGTGTTTGGGGGCTGGCAGTTTGGCATTGGCCAGCACCTTGCCAAATTCACCACGATCTTCAGCTAAGTCAATTGCTTCCGGACTAGTTCCCACAATGGGAACACCGGCATCCTTTAAACCTTGTGCAAGGCCCAGCGGAGTTTGGCCACCCAGCTGAACGATGACACCGGCAACTGGTCCTGCTTGTGATTCGGCGTGAAAAATCTCCAACACATCTTCTAGCGAAAGTGGCTCAAAGTAGAGCCGGTCACTGGTGTCGTAGTCAGTCGACACTGTTTCCGGATTGCAATTAACCATCACCGTCTCGTATCCGGCTTCACGCAATGTCAAAGCAGCGTGCACACAGGAGTAATCGAACTCGATTCCCTGACCGATGCGATTAGGACCACTGCCCAAAATCAGCACGGCAGGCTTTTCCCGTGGCTCGACTTCGGTTTCCTCATCGTAGGAGGAGTAGTAATACGGAGTCTTTGCCTCAAATTCGGCCGCGCAGGTATCTACCGTCTTGTACACCGGGCGAATGTTGAGTTCATAGCGCTTGCCGCGAACCTGGGCTTCGGTCAGGGACCGGAGTTGGCCAATTTGCTTATCCGAAAAGCCCATTCGCTTTGCTTCACGCAAAATCTCAGGGGTCAATTCAGCCGCAGCCCTGACAATTTCAGCCGCCTCATTGATAGCCACGAGCTGATCAAGGAACCAAGGGTCGATCTTGGTCGATGCATGAAGGGCTTCAATACTTGCGCCGGCACGGATCGCATCCATGACGGTGTTGATTCGACCATCGGTGGGACGCTGAGCGATCTCCAGCAATTCAGTAACTGAGCCAGTTGGCTCTGACCAGTCAAAAGCTCCGTCCGCTTTTTCTAGTGAGCGGAGAGCCTTCATCAATGCTTCAGGAAAACTTCGCCCGATGGCCATTGCTTCGCCGACGGACTTCATTGTTGTGGTCAAGGTGTCATCGGCCATCGGGAACTTCTCAAAGGCAAAACGGGGAACCTTGACCACGATGTAGTCCAAGGTTGGCTCAAAGGATGCAGGGGTTTCCTTCGTGATGTCGTTAGGAATCTCATCCAAGGTGTAGCCAATGGCCAACTTGGCCGCGATCTTTGCGATGGGGAATCCGGTTGCTTTGGATGCCAAAGCACTTGAGCGTGAAACTCTCGGGTTCATTTCAATGACGATCATTCGACCGGTTTGCGGATCTATGGCGAATTGAATATTGCAGCCACCGGTATCGACCCCAACGGCGCGAATAATGGCAATTCCAATGTCGCGCATGTGCTGGAACTCAACGTCGGTCAAGGTCAAGGACGGTGCCACCGTGATGGAGTCGCCGGTGTGCACGCCCATCGGATCAAAGTTTTCAATCGAGCACACCACGACCACGTTGTCGTTTTGATCGCGCATCAGTTCTAGTTCGTACTCTTTCCAACCCAGGATGGATTCTTCAAGAAGCACCTCAGTGCTAATGGATGCCTGCAGTCCAGCACCAGCAATGCGCTCTAAGTCAACTCGGTTGTAGGCAATACCGGAACCAGCACCACCCATCGTGAAAGACGGTCTGACCACAACCGGGTAGCCGCCGAGCTCGTCCACACCGGCCAAGCAATCAGCCAGCGTATGCGCGATAACCGAGCGCGCCGATTCCCCGCCAATATCGGCCACGATTGATTTGAACACCTGGCGGTTCTCGCCCCGTTCAATGGCATCGATGTCCGCGCCGATGAGCTCAACGTTGTACTTGGTGAGAACGCCATTTTCGTGAAGGGCGATAGCAGTATTGAGTGCGGTTTGGCCGCCCAAGGTTGGCAGCAGCGCATCGGGCCGCTCCTTGGCGATGATCTTTTCCACGATCTGCGGAGTAATGGGTTCAACATAGGTTGCATCGGCAAATTCGGGGTCAGTCATGATCGTGGCCGGATTGGAATTGACCAGGATCACTCGTATTCCTTCAGCACGAAGTACTCGGCACGCCTGCGTTCCGGAATAGTCAAATTCGCAAGCCTGGCCGATGACGATCGGACCGGAGCCGATGACCATGACCGATTTAATGTCTGTGCGCTTAGGCATTAGTTACCTGCCATCGCGTCGCAGAAACGATCAAAGAGATATCCCGAATCATGAGGCCCGGCTGCAGCTTCTGGGTGGTACTGCACGGAAAATGCCGGCACATCGTGGCACATCAGCCCTTCAACAACATCATCGTTGAGGCACACATGGCTGACGCTGACCCGCCCAAACTCGGTATCCACTGGTGAATCCGGCGTAGCGGTAATGGGTGCATCAACAGCGAAACCATGATTTTGCGCGGTGATCTCCACCCGCCCAGTTACGCGGTCCATCACTGGTTGATTAATTCCACGGTGCCCGAACTTCAATTTGTAGGTGCCAAATCCCAGCGCACGTCCGAGGATTTGATTTCCAAAACAAATGCCAAACAGCGGAGTACGAGCCGCCAGCGCTTCCTTGGTTACCTGCACTGCATGGTTGGCTGTGGAGGGATCACCGGGGCCATTACTGAGGAAGATTCCGTCAGCTCCGATCGCCATCAAGTCGGCATAGGTGCTCGTTGCCGGCATAACGTGGACTTCAATACCGCGTTGAGCCATCTGCTGGGGAGTCATGCCTTTGATACCTAGGTCCAAAGCCGCGACGGTGAACTTCTTCTCCCCGACAGCCTGAACAACATAGGGCGATTGCGTGGTCACATCGGAGACGAGATTTGCACCCGCCATACCTTGACTGGCGAGAACTTTGACCAACAATGCTTGCGGATCAGTGTCGATGGTAGAAATTCCGACTCGCATTGCTCCTCGGTCGCGCAAGTGCCGAGTTAAAGCTCGTGTGTCGATTCGAGAAATCCCGACAACGCTGGCCGCAATCAGGTCGTCTTCTAGGGTTCGTTCACTGCGCCAATTCGATGAGATCCGAGATGGTTCGCGCACCACATAGCCGGCCACCCAGATCTTGCGGCTTTCCTCATCGGTGGTGTTCATCCCGGTATTGCCGATATGCGGAGCCGTCATCACCACAACTTGACGGTGGTACGACGGGTCAGTCAAGGTTTCTTGATAGCCACTCATGCCGGTGGAAAAGACTGCTTCACCGAATGTTTCGCCCTGCGCCCCAAAGGAAAGACCAGAAAAACTGCGACCATCTTCAAGCACGAGTAGTGCTGGAACACGCGAAGTCACTGGGCCACCTTCTGACTGCGGTAGGTGATGTTTCCGCGTAAGAGTGTCAGAGTGATTTGAGCCGGCAACGACCGCCCGGCAAATGGTGAATTGCGAGATTTTGAGCCCAGTTCGATCGGGTCCACAATCCAGGTCGAATCTGGATCAACCAAGGTCAGATTGGCTGGCTCACCAACTTCGATGGGTCGGCCCTGGTCGGACAGGCCAGCAATTTCTGCCGGGCGCACCGACATGCGATCAGCGATGCCGGCCCAGTCCAACCGATCGCCCATCGCATCGACGACTACTGACAGCGCCGTTTGCAAACCGAGCATCCCAAAGGATGCGCAACCCCATTCGCAATCCTTATCTTCGTCAGCATGCGGGGCGTGGTCAGTTCCGACCACGTCCAAAGTGCCATCGGCCAATCCATCCCGCAGAGCATCAACGTCGAGTTGAGTTCGAAGCGGTGGATTGACCTTGAAGACCGGGTCGTAGGTGCGAGCCAATTCGTCGGTCAAACTTAAGTGGTGTGGAGTGACCTCTGCAGTGACATTGACTCCACGAGCCTTTGCTTCACGAACCAACTGCACCGAACCAGCCGTGGAGATATGACACAAGTGCAATCGCGAGTCAACGTATTGAACCAACATCAGGTCGCGGGCGATGATGGATTCCTCCGCGACCCGTGGCCAGCCTTTCAACCCCAGTTGCGAACTCACTTCGCCCTCATTCATATCTGCACCGGCGGTCAGCGAAGAATCTTGTGCATGCTGAGCAATCACACCATCGAAAGCTTTGACGTATTCCAGAGCTCTGCGCATCACTAAGGCATCGTTGACGCAGTGGCCGTCGTCGCTAAATACCCGAACCTTGGCAGCGGAGTCAGCCATCGACCCCAGTTCAGCCAGTTGTTGACCCTTCAGCCCAACGGTGACAGCACCCACTGGGTGAACATCACAAAGGCCAGCTTCTTGGCCCAGTCGCCACACCTGTTCGACAACAGCTGCAGTATCGGCAACCGGTGTGGAGTTGGCCATTGCGAAGACCGCAGTGAAACCACCACGAGCAGCAGCAGCCGTCCCGGTCAACACTGTTTCCGCATCTTCACGACCAGGTTCGCGCAAGTGAGTATGTAGATCCACCAGACCTGGCAAAAGGATGGCGCCGTTGCCTTCGATGACTTCAGCATCTTCAATGGGCAGTTTTGCACCAATGGCCTTGATTACGCCATCATCGATCAGAACATCAACGAGTTCGCCGCCCAGTGGGCGAACATTGCGTAGGACTTTGGCGCTCATGCATTCACCTCACTAAGTGCAGATTCATTTCCACCAAGGAGCAGATACAAAACCGCCATCCGCACCGATACTCCATTGCGGACTTGATCGATGATCAAACTGCGATCTGAATCAGCCACTCGTGAAGCGATCTCTAGCCCTCTATTCATCGGGCCTGGGTGCATCACCACCGCATGGTCAGGCAAAAGCGCGGCTCGTCGTTCATCTAATCCGTAGCGCTGGCTGTATTCACGCTCGCTAGGGAAGAATCCACCTTCCATCCGTTCACGTTGAACGCGCAACATCATGACTGCATCGACCTGCGGAAGGACGGCATCAAGATCGTAGGAAACCTCGCAGGGCCAGCCATCGTTGTGCAGCGGCATCAAGGTAGGCGGTGCCACCACGGTGACTTTGGCACCCAAGGTGTTCAACAGGTGCACGTTGGAGCGGGCTACTCGGCTGTGCAGAACATCGCCCACGATGGCAACATGCAAACCATCAAGGCCAACACTGCCCTGCTTGGGCGCGCTGATGTGATCGGCTAGGTGATTGCGCAACGTGAAGGCATCCAACAAGGCTTGGGTGGGGTGCTCGTGAGTGCCATCTCCTGCATTGATGACATGCGCATCCATCCAGTCGGCGTGAGCAAGCTGGTGCGGGGCACCTGACATCGAGTGACGGATGACTACCGCGTCCGCACCCATGGCCGCAAGAGTCAGCGCGGTGTCCTTAAGCGATTCGCCTTTGCTCACGCTCGAGCCTTTGGCCGCAAAGTTGATGACGTCGGCCGACAGGCGCTTAGCAGCAGCTTCAAAGGAAATGCGGGTTCGAGTGGAGTCTTCAAAGAAGAGGTTCACTACTGTGCGTCCGCGCAAGGTTGGCATCTTCTTAATGGGCATATCCGCAACCCGGGCCAATTCCTGGGCGGTATCGAGAATTTGCAAGGCGCCTTCGCGATCTAAGTCTGCGGTGGACAGCAAGTGTGCCTTCATGATCGATCCCTGCCCAAGACCACCGAATCTTCGCCATCGAGTTCACTGAGGTGGACATGCACGGCCTCGTCAAAGGCGGTGGGAAGGTTCTTGCCCACGTAGTCGGCGCGGATCGGAAGTTCGCGATGACCGCGATCGACCAAGGTGGCCAACTGAATGGCTTGCGGGCGACCAAGGTCTGAGACTGCGTCCATCGCCGCCCTGATGGTGCGTCCAGAAAAGAGCACGTCATCGACGAGGATCACGAGTTTGTCGTCAACGCCTTCAACGGGAACTTCAGTAATGGACAGCGCGCGGGCTGGTTTGAGGCGAAGGTCATCGCGATACATCGTGATATCGATTGAACCGGAGGGAACCTGAGTCCCATCAATGTCCTGCAAGCGTTGTGCGATCCGCTTGGCCAACGGGACGCCCCGAGTGGGAATTCCGAGCAACACAACGTTGGCGCAACCTTTGTTGCGTTCAACAATTTCGTGAGCGATGCGCGTCAATGCGCGAGATATATCGGATGCATCCAGCACCACAGGCACAGCCGTCATGGCCGACCTCCTTCCTCGCCTCACTGGACGAGTCTTAAAGGATGTCTATTCACTCCCTCGGGAGCATTCAAACCATAGCAGGGCAGCTAGTGAGAAAAAGTAGCCAGGCTGGAGTTTTGCTAATTGCTCACTCGGTAAGCAGGAGCCAGCTCGGACACGGCGTGACCCATGATGTGCACCCGCATGGCGTTGGTGCTACCCGGGATCCCCGGTGGACTTCCCGCCACAATAACCACAGGAGTTTCAGGTTCGATACGTCCGAGTTCGAGCAGGGCCGCATCTACCTGCCGAACCATTTCGTCGGTATGCACCACCGGTGGAACAAGGAATGTCTCCACCCCCCACTGCAAACTCAAGCGGTTACGCACTTCAGCTTCAGGTGTAAAGGCATAGATCGGAATGGGCGAGCGGTACCGCGAGACAAGTCGTGCGCTTGTTCCGGTTTGAGTAAATGCCACGAGAGCTTGTGCCCCAATGGCCGCACCAACCGAAGTAGCAGCACTAGCAATGGCCTCGCCCTTATCGCGGGGCTGGGTTTGGACTGGAACAAGTTCGGCCAAGGTCTGTTCCTCAATGGCTTCGATAATTCGCGCCATCGTTTCGACAGCTTCAATGGGGTGGGAACCAATGCTGGTTTCACCCGAAAGCATCAGAGCATCGGTTCCGTCAAGGACAGCATTTGCCACATCGCTTGCTTCTGCTCGCGTGGGGCGTGACATGGACACCATGGATTCGAGCATCTGAGTGGCCACGATCACCGGCTTAGCGGCCTCACGCGCCAACAAGATGGCTCGCTTTTGCACCAACGGGACCAGTTCCAGTGGTAACTCCACACCCAAGTCGCCACGGGCAACCATGATGGCATCGAATCGCTCAACAATTTCCACGAGCGCATCAACAGCTTGAGGCTTTTCGATCTTGGCAATCACTGGTAGGTGCACGCCTACCTCGTCCATGATTTTTTGAACGGAATAAAAGTCCTCAGCGCTGCGCACGAACGACAGTGCGATCCAATCCACGCCTGCGGCCAGCGCCCAGCGCAGGTCATCTTCATCCTTTTCAGACATCGCCGGCACGCTGACCGGTACTCCTGGCAAGTTGATTCCCTTGTGGTCGGAAATTCGTCCACCCTCAATAACTGTGGTGCGAACCATGGGGCCTTCTACCGATTCTGCCCGTAAAAGTACTCGTCCGTCGTCAATCAAAATTGAATCGCCTGGCCGGACGTCGCCAGCCAGTCCCTTATAGGTCGTCGATGCCATTTCCTTGTTACCCAGAACCTCATCAGTGGTGATGCAAAATGTCTCGCCTTCACGCAGCAAGGCTGATCCGTCGGAGAAATTTCCGAGGCGAATTTTGGGCCCCTGAAGGTCAACCAAAATGCCAACACTTCGACCAGTTTGCTCCGAAGCTGCTCTGATATTGATCACGGCCTGCGCATGAACTGCCTGTTCGCCGTGACTCATATTCAAACGCGCAACATCCATGCCGGCTTCTACAAGTTCGAGGATCTTGTCTGCAGAAGCCGTCGCTGGTCCGATCGTGCAGACGATCTTGGCGCGACGCATAAGCACATGATACCGCTTAAGTGCTCAAGGCAACCTTGTGGCGCGCTCGCTCACACAACGAGCGGGCGATCGGTTGGCCTAACTGGGAACGGCAGGTTTGTCTCGCCGGTAAGGAATACATCAACGCAGGATGCGACTGCACGCCCTTCAGCAATAGCCCACACGATCAGTGATTGGCCGCGTCCTGCGTCTCCTGCAATGAAGACGCCCTCAACCGATGACATGAACTTTTCATCGCGTGCGATGTTGCCACGTGGATCGAGTTCAACACCGAGTTGCGTGTGAATGGTTTCAGCTTGTGGACCAACAAAGCCCATGGCCAAGGTCACCAAATCAGCGGGAAGTTCTTGCTTCGTCTCAGGCACCGCTTCGAAGCGGCCGTCAACCATGCGAACTTCCACCAATTCAATGGCAGTTACCTGTCCTTGCTCATTTCCGATGAAGCGTTCGGTGCTGATTGCGTAAAGGCGCTCGCCACCTTCTTCGTGTGCACTTGTCACGCGGTACACCATGGGATAGGTCGGCCATGGCGCCTCATCTGGGCGCTGGTCTGCTGGCCTGGGCATGATTTCGAGTTGCGTGACCGATGCAGCCCCTTGTCGATGGGCGGTACCCACGCAGTCGGCTCCGGTGTCTCCCCCGCCGATGACTACAACGTGCTTACCTTGCGCACTAATGGGTGCAACCTCGAAGTCCCCTTCTTGTACGCGGTTTGCCCAGGGCAGGTATTCCATGGCCTGGACCACGCCATCAAGTTCGCGACCAGGCACATCAAGTTCACGCCAAGCAGTTGCCCCGGTTGCGACCACGACCGCGTCGTAGCGTCCACGCACATTGGCCCAGGTTACGGCGCCACCAATATCTGATGATGGTCGGAACCGAACTCCTTCGGCTTCCATCTGCGCCAAACGGCGATCAAGGTGGGATTTTTCCATCTTGAATTCGGGAATTCCATACCGAAGCAAACCGCCAATGCGGTCATCGCGTTCATACACGGCCACTGTGTGACCGGCGCGTGAGAGTTGTTGGGCCGCTGCTAGTCCTGCAGGTCCTGAACCAACCACCGCGACCGTTTTACCGCTCAATCGCTCTGGAAGTTGAGGCTGAACCCAGCCTTCATCCCAGGCTCGGTCAATGATTTCCACCTCAACCTGCTTGATGGTGACCGGATCGACATTGATTCCCAGCACACAGGCGCTTTCGCAGGGAGCCGGGCATAGCCGACCAGTGAATTCAGGGAAATTGTTGGTGGCATGCAAACGCTCAACCGCGCCCTGCCAGTCTTCGCGGCGAACCAAGTCATTCCACTCGGGAATGAGATTGCCTAGTGGGCAACCGTTATGGCAAAACGGGATACCGCAGTCCATGCAACGACTTGCTTGTTGCACGAGAGCTTGCCCTTCGAAGTCTTGATAGACCTCTTTCCAGTCCTGGATCCGGACATCGACCGGACGCCGCTTAGGCAGCTCACGCGAAGACTTCAAGAAACCTTTGGGATCAGCCATTGACTGCCTCCATAATCGCGGTATTAACGTCTTTTCCTGCACGTTCTGCTTCAGCACTGACTAACAGGACCTTCTTGTAGTCCTTAGGCATGATCTTGCTCAGACGAGTCAGCGCAGCTGGCCAATCCTTAAGCAATTCCTCTGCCACGGTTGATTGAGTCAACTCGAAATGTTGGCGCACACAACTCAACACGAAGGCAGCATCAGCATCGTCGAGTTCATCAACGTCCACCATTTCACCGTTGACGACTTTGAGATCAAGGTCAAGGATGTAGCCAACTCCGCCAGACATGCCAGCGGCAACATTTCGACCAGTCGGTCCAAGGATGACCACCCGACCTCCCGTCATGTATTCACATGCGTGGTCGCCCACTCCTTCAACAATTGCCGTCACGCCGGAGTTGCGAACACAAAAGCGTTCGCCGACCTTGCCGCGAAGGAAGATCTCACCAGAGGTCGCGCCGTAGGCCACAACATTTCCGGCGATGACATTGTCAGAGGCATCAAAGGGAGCATTTTCATCCGGTCGAACGATCAAACGACCGCCAGATAGTCCCTTGCCCAAGTAGTCATTGCTATCCCCCATCAAGCGCAAGGTGATCCCACGTGGGACGAAGGCACCAAAGGATTGACCGGCCGATCCATTAAAGGTCAAGTCGATGGTTCCATCGGGCAGGCCGCTGCCGCCATAGCGCTTGGTCACTTCGTAACCAAGCATCGTTCCGACCGTGCGATTGACATTACGAATGGGCAATTGGGCAATCACGGGTTCGGCATACTCAAGGGCCTGCGCTGACAAAGCAATGAGCTCGTTGTCGAGCGCCTTGTCAAGACCGTGGTCTTGAGTCGTGGTGTTCCGCAACGCCGTTCCCTCAGGAAGGGTGGGAATGTGCAAGATGGGTTCAAGATCGAGCCCTGATGCCTTCCAGTAGTGAACAGCATCTGCAGTATTAATGACTTCTGCGTGACCGATGGCCTCATCAAGGGTGCGGAATCCAAGTTCAGCTAAGAGTTCGCGCACTTCCTCAGCGATGTATTCAAAGAATGTTTGAACAAACTCTGGCCGACCAGTAAATCGCTCGCGCAGAACAGGGTTCTGAGTTGCCACACCGACCGGGCACGTGTCCAAGTGGCACACCCTCATCATCACGCAACCCATGACCACAAGCGGAGCGGTGGCAAAACCAAAGTCCTCAGCGCCAAGTAGGGCCGCAATGATGACATCGCGTCCGGTTTTGAGCTGACCATCGGCTTGAACCACAACGCGATCCCGAAGACCGTTGAGCAATAGCGTCTGCTGGGTTTCAGCAAGGCCCAATTCCCAGGGTCCACCGGCATGCTTGAGAGAGGTCAATGGCGAAGCACCGGTCCCACCGTCATGACCACTGATCAAAATCACATCAGAGTGAGCCTTGGCCACACCGGCGGCGATAGTGCCCACTCCGACCTCAGCTACTAACTTCACGTGGACGCGTGCTTGTGGGTTGGCGTTTTTCAAGTCGTGAATGAGTTGAGCTAGGTCCTCAATGGAGTAAATGTCGTGATGCGGTGGCGGCGAGATCAATCCCACACCAGGTGTGGAGTGACGCGTCTTGGCCACCCACGGATACACCTTGTGACCGGGAAGCTGTCCACCTTCACCTGGCTTAGCACCTTGCGCCATCTTGATCTGAATGTCATCTGCGTTGACCAGATATTCGCTGGTCACGCCAAATCGACCAGATGCAACCTGCTTGATCGATGAACGCTTGCTGTCGCCACCGGGCAAGGGTTGGTAACGCTCTGGGTCTTCGCCACCTTCACCGGTGTTCGACTTTCCACCCAACCGGTTCATCGCAATAGCCAAAGTCTCGTGGGCTTCTTGCGAAATGGAGCCGTAGGACATCGCGCCAGTCGAAAATCGCTTCACAATCTGAGAAATTGGTTCGACTTCATCAAGGGGAACAGATTTACGATCCGCACTCTTTAGCGTGAAGAGCCCACGCAAGGTCATCAGTCGCTCAGATTGATCGTTGACCTTGTTGGTGTACTCCTTGAAGATGTCGTAACGACGCGCACGCGTGGAGTGTTGCAACCTAAAGACCGTCTCGGGATCAAAAAGGTGTGGTTCGCCTTCCCGACGCCACTGGTACTCGCCGCCAACATCGAGTGTTCGGTGAGCAGGCAGTACCCCACTTCGTGGGTGGGATGCAGTGTGACGCTTTTCAACTTCTTCGGCGATGACATCTAGACCAACTCCACCAAGTTTGCTCGTGGTACCGGTGAAGTAACGGTTAATCACCTCTTGGGACAGTCCAATGCATTCAAATACCTGAGCCCCACGGTATGAAGCAACTGTTGAGATGCCCATCTTGGACATGACCTTGAGCAAACCCTTACCCAAAGCTTTGACCAGGTTCGCGATGGCCTTGTCTGGGTCAATGTCGATGACTCCGCGACGAGCAAGGTCTTCCACGGTCTCCATCGCAAGGTAGGGGTTAACCGCGGCTGCGCCATAGCCCACGAGCAACGCAACGTGATGCACTTCGCGAATATCCCCTGCTTCCACGACCAAGCCAACTTGGGTACGTGTCTTTTCCCGTACCAGGTGATGGTGAACCGCCGAGGTCAACAACAGCGAAGGAATCGGTGCTAGTTCGCGATCAGAGTCTCGATCGGAGAGAACCACGAAGCGCATTCCATCTGCGATCGCCTGCGAAACCTGCGCACAAATCTCATCAATACGAGCAGAAAGCGCAGCGCCGCCGCCGTCAACTCGATACAAACCACTGATGCGCGTTGCAGCAAAGCCAGGCAGGTTTCCATCGCGGTTAATGTGCAAGATCTTGGCAAGTTCATCGTTATTGATCACCGGGAACGGCAAAATCACTCGTCGACAGGCCGATGCGCCCTCTTCGAGCAGGTTCGCCTCTGGGCCGAGCTGACTTCCCAATGAAGTCACCAATTCTTCACGGATCGCATCCAAGGGCGGGTTCGTTACTTGCGCAAACAATTGGCTGAAGTAATCAAAAAGCAAGCGAGGGCGCTCGGACAGTGCTGCGATCGGGCTATCGGTGCCCATTGATCCCAACGGCTCACCTGCCGTTAAGGCCATAGGCGCCAAGATCACGCGCAATTCCTCTTCGGTGTAACCGAACGTCTGCTGGCGTCGAGCCACTGATTCGTGGGTGTAGACAATGTGCTCACGCTCAGGAAGATCCTCAAGCTTGAGATGACCTGCATGCAGCCAGTCTTGATACGGAAACGCATCGGCAAGTTCAGACTTAATCTGCTCATCTTCAACAATGCGATGTTCGGCTGTATCCACTAAGAACATTCGACCCGGTTGCAATCGACCCTTACGGATAATCTTGGCTGGGTCCAAGGGTAACACTCCGGCTTCACTGGCTAGAACAACTAGGCCATCATCGGTGACCCAGAAGCGCCCTGGTCGCAAGCCATTGCGGTCAAGAACTGCACCGATGACGGTGCCATCCGTGAAGGACACATTGGCCGGTCCATCCCACGGCTCCATCATGGCGGCGTTGTATTGATAAAAGGCACGACGCTGCGCATCCATCGTGGCGTGGTTTTCCCAGGCCTCTGGAATCATCATCAGCACTGCATGCGGTAGCGAACGACCGCCTAGATGTAAGAGTTCAAGCACCTCATCGAAGGATGCAGAGTCGGATCCACCTTCAGTACAAATCGGGAACAGCCGACTCAGGTCACCGGGAAGGACATTGCTTTCCAAGTTCGCTTCGCGGGCCCGCATCCAGTTACGGTTTCCGTTGACCGTATTGATTTCTCCGTTGTGGGCGATGAGGCGATACGGGTGAGCCAATGGCCAAGACGGGAATGTGTTTGTCGAAAAGCGGGAGTGAACCAACCCCAACGCTGAGACCAACCGGGGGTCAGATAAGTCAGGGAAGAACGGAACTAGTTGGCCCGTGGTCAACATTCCCTTGTAGACCAAGGTGCGAGCTGAAAAACTTGCAAAGAACGTGTCGGTTTCGCGCTCAGCACGCTTACGCAAACAAAAAGCCAAGCGATCGAGTTCTAAACCACTGTGGACACCATCGGTGACGAAGAGTTGTTCGAATCGCGGTTGCACCGAGGCAGCCGTGGGTCCCACGAGGCCATCTGTTACTGGCACCGGGCGCCAGCCCAAAACAGTCAAGCCCTCTTGTTCGGCAATACGCGCGATCGCTGTCTTGGCAGCCTTAATGTGAGCGTCATTGTCCGGGAAGAACGCCGTACCTACGGCATAACTGCCGGCAGCTGGAAGCTCAAAGGCGACTTCTGCGCGCAAGAACTCATCGGGAACCTGGATCAAAATGCCGGCGCCGTCACCGGAGTCTGGCTCTGACCCGCTGGCCCCACGGTGATCGAGGTTGAGCAAGACAGTGATGGCCTGATCGACGATCTCGCGAGTTGCCACGCCACTGAGGTTCGCAACAAAACCGACGCCACATGCGTCGTGTTCGTCAGTACCCGTGTAGAGACCTTGCGGAGCAGGGCTGTTGGAAAACATGGTGCCTCTCGTCGTCAGATCCACGATCACTTGCCATTGCATTTACCGGGACGACGCTGGCCCGAAGGAGTTATAAATCTACCACGCAGGACTTTAACGCAGCCCCGCTCCGACCAAATGCCCTAAGTAGAAGGTAATCACGCCTGCGGCGATGCCAATTAAGGCCTGACGAAGCCCGCTGTACCACCAGCTACGGGTAGTCACGCGGGACACCGCAGCGCCACAGATAAACAGGGCGATGACAGCAAAGATCTGCGACAGGGCCAGCGTACTTACAGGGCCGCTGGCGCTGCCAGCACTGGAGGCAAGGTACGGCAACAACGGAACAAATGCGCCAAGAGCAAATGAGACAAACGACGCAAACGAAGCAACCCAGGCTGAAGGCAACGTATAGGGATCAATGCCAATTTCGTCACGCGTGTGAATGGCTAATGCCTGTTCTGGGTCAGCACTAATTGCAGTGGCAAATTCGGTCGCGAGAGGCCGCGACACCCCGCGAGCAATATAGGACTCGATGAGCTCTTGAAGTTCTGCTTCCGGACGATCTCGCAGTTCGATGCGTTCGGCTTCAATCTCGGCTAAGGCAGATTCAGCTTGAGACTTGACTGAAACATATTCACCAACAGCCATCGAGAAGGCGCCGGCGGCAACCCCGGCAAGTCCGGTCAAAATGATGGCGGGTCGATCAGCACCGCCACCTGCAACACCGGCCATCAGCGCTGCGTTGGAGACCAGCCCGTCCATGCCACCGAAAACCATAGGCCGAAGCCAGCCGCCAGAGACGTTGCGGTGATCGTGGTGAATCTCAACTTTGCGGGGCGTAAATTCATCAGTTGGCATCTGAGGTTTCCTCCAACACATTGCCTACGACTTCACGACCGGGACTTAATCGTCCCACAATTACCACATAGAGCAAGGCACCAATTGCGCAAGCCGCAGCGACCCATTCATTCCAGCGCAGGCCTAAAAGCTGCGGAGATGGGTCAATTCTTAGACCTTCGATCCCCAGTCGACCTAGGCAATAGAGCAGTATGTACAGGGCAAAGACTCGACCGTGACCGATGACAAATTTGCGATCCACAAGAACCACAATCAGAGCAGCAATCAGGCACCACACAGATTCATACAAAAAGGTGGGGTGAAAGGTTTCAAATTGCACATAGCCAGGGGGGCGGTGCACAAGATCAATTTCCAATCCCCAGGGCAACGTGGTGGGTCTGCCAAACAATTCCTGATTGAACCAATTGCCAAATCGCCCGATGGCTTGAGCCACTGCCAGTCCTGGCGCCAGCGCATCGGCGATCGGCGGCAACGCTAACCCTTTACGGGTTGCACCGATCCACACTCCAATACCACCAAGAAATACTGCTCCCCAAATTCCAAGTCCACCTTCCCAGACCTTAAAGGCGCGAATTGGATCTGCTCCGGGGCCGAAGTAGGTACCCCAGGACGTGAGGACGTGATAGAGCCGACCTCCGACAATGCCAAAGGGAATGGCCCAAATCGCAAGGTCTGCGATGACACCAGCTTGCCCCCCGCGCGCGAGGTAGCGTCGATTACCAATGACGATTGCCGCGAAGATCCCGACAATGATGGACAGGGCATAACCGCGCACCGGGAAGAATCCCAGATTCCACACCCCTTGAGCCGGGCTTGGAATAAAGGCAACGATGGCCTCAGGTGTCAAGGTTTACTCGCCCTAGTACCGAATCACTTGGACAGTGAGGCGATCGCATTGACAATCTGCTGGTTTGAAATCGGCCGCACGAGATCGCGGTTGTTCAAACGCAAGGTGGGCGTTGACGTCACCGGGACGTTGTCAGCAGCCCGCTGAACCCCATTAACGACCCAGTTGCGGTACTTCAACGTGGTCACGCACTTAGCAAAACTTGGACTGGTGAGTCCGGATTCATTGCCGAACCGGAGCAGATCCGAATCTGTGAACCCGGCGCCTTCCTTCTTGGGCTGGTTCGCATACACGGTGTCGTGGAAGATCAAGAACTTACCTTCATCCGCAGCGCAGCCGCCCGCGTTTGCCGCGCGCAGTGAGGAGTCACTATTGAAATTCTTGTCGAGGAAATTGAGCATGTTGTAAACGGCGAGCACCTTGCCGTTGTTGATCTGGAAATTAACAGTGGGTGATGATTGGTCTTCAAACTTCTTGCAAGCAGGGCATTGGAAGTCTTCATAGAAATCAATGCGCGGCGTCTTTGGCGTGGTGGCCTTTACAAAAGCAGCCTGATCGCCTCCGCCGTTGATGGCCGTGGCACCTACTTGGATGCCATAGGTGACAGGGTCAGCACCTCTGGGCAGTGGACCTACATCACTGGCGGAATTGGATTGCTTAGAAACGCTGACACCAACGAGCACAGCGATGATGACAATGACGGCAACCGTGATGCCACCAAAGATCCAGGTGCGGCGCTTATCTGCTGCCTGCTGGGCTGAACGCTCGGCTGCAAGTCGAGCCTGTGCCTCAGTACGCGCTTCCTTGTCACCCTTACCCATGATTGTGCTCCTCTGTGTCTTGATCAATCTGATCATCATCATCGTGCATAAACTCGTAAACCTTGTGCAGGTGCGGTCGCGCCACGGAATCTAGTGCCAAAAGTGTCCGTGGCCACACGATAAGCCAGCCCGCCAACCCAAGCAAGATCAGGTCTCGGAAGATTTCCCGGCCGTATTCGTACGGGTTGATCGGGCTCGTTGATGCCCCGCCGGCGTTGAAGCAGCCACATTCGATACTTAAATCTCTGGCCCACACTGACGCAATGCCAATGATGAAGACGACTAGAAGCACTGCGGTCACCGATGCGGTGGCTCGGGTGAATAAACCCACCAGAAGCAACGCACCTACCAGCATCTCCAAGGGCGGAAGCGCATAGCCAACAATTTCAGCTTGAATGGGCTGCGGAAAGAGTCGGTACGCCTTAACCGCCACGGCTGATTGCCCAAGGTCAGTGATTTTCAGGCCACCAGCGATCAACATCACCACGCCCAAGGAGATTCGAAAAGCAGTGCCGATCGCGGCGCCATGATCATGTTCATGGGATAAGGCACCCTTGAGCTGATAGTCCACGCTCATTGCGCACCCTTTCCTTTCACGTCCTGCTCGTCACGTAAGCCGTATGCATTCTGGTTCGCCGTTAGTTAATTGTGAGTTGCTGCTGCCAAATCTTTCGCAAGTGCCCCAACAGCGTCAATACCGGCTAATTCGTTAGGAGCATCCAGTAGAAGTTTGACAAAAGCTGAGCCAACGATGACCCCGTCCGCGTAGGTAGCAACTTGTCGGGCTTGCCCAGGGGTTGAAACACCCAGTCCTACCGCCACCGGAATAGCTGAACGCTGTCGAATCCGCGTGACAAGTTCTTGGGCTCGCTGGCCCACCTGAGTCCGCGCTCCGGTAACACCCATCGTTGATGCTGCATACACAAATCCAGTGGCAACCTCATCAACCTTGTCGATGCGCTCATCAGGTGAGGAC
>CAIXNN010000079.1 GCA_903920865.1 uncultured Actinomycetes bacterium | reverse complement strand
CCGTTTCAACATGGTGAAGTCTTCGTCACCGACGATGGAGCCGAAACTGACTTAGATATCGGACATTACGAACGTTTTTTGAATACCAACCTGCACGGCTCGGCCAACGTGACCACGGGGCAGGTGTATTCAACAGTGATTGCCCGTGAACGTCGCGGCGAATATCTTGGTGACACAGTGCAGGTGATTCCGCACATCACCAACGAAATCAAGTCACGCATTCTGCAAATGGGTGGCGAGGGTATCGACGTAGTGATTACCGAGGTTGGTGGAACGGTTGGAGACATCGAGTCGTTACCCTTCCTTGAAGCTGTCCGACAGGTCAGGCATGAAGTCGGCAGGGACAACACCTTCGTTTTGCACGTTTCGCTGCTGCCCTACATCGGGCCTTCTGGGGAGCTGAAGACCAAGCCCACGCAGCACTCGGTGGCAGCGCTGCGCAATATCGGTATTCAGCCCGATGCAATCGTGCTGCGAGCCGACCGCGAAGTTCCTGAGGGCATTAAGCGAAAAATTTCCATGATGTGTGACGTTGATGTGGAAGCTGTCGTTGCTGCATCTGATGCACCCAGTATTTATGACATCCCCAAGGTGTTGCATAAAGAAGGCATTGATGCGTTCTTGGTACGGCGACTTGGTTTGCCATTTCGTGATGTGGATTGGACCGATTGGGACGAACTGCTTCGTAGGGTTCATCACCCAGCCCATGACGTCACCATCGCCCTGGTAGGTAAGTACATTGATTTGCCTGATGCTTATTTGTCAGTTACTGAAGCGCTACGCGCAGGTGGGTTCGCCAATGATGCGCGAGTAAGTTTGCGATGGGTGGCATCAGATGATTGTGAAACTCCTGAAGGAGCAGCCAAGGAATTGGCCGGGGTGGACGCGATATGCGTTCCTGGTGGCTTTGGTGTTCGTGGCATTGAAGGAAAATTGGGAGCGCTCAAGCATGCCCGTGAAAACCTGATTCCGACCTTGGGTCTGTGCTTGGGACTGCAGTGCATGGTCATCGAATTTGCCCGCAATGTTGCCGGAATCACCGGGGCAGACTCTGCCGAATTTGACCCATCCACCACAGCTCCGGTCATTGCCACCATGAGTGATCAGCACGACGTCGTCTCTGGAGAGCGTGACATGGGGGCAACGATGCGACTTGGCCTATTTCCCGCCGCCCTGGCCGAAGGAAGCATCGTCCAACGAACCTACGGATCGTCCTTGATCGAAGAGCGTCACCGTCATCGCTACGAAGTAAACAATGACTACCGTGCACAGTTGGAGCAAGCCGGAATTGTCTTCAGTGGCACCTCACCAGATGGTCACTTGGTTGAGTTTGTTGAGCTGCCGCTCAATGTTCACCCCTATTACGTTGCGACCCAGGCGCACCCAGAGTTTCGGTCTAGGCCAACGCAGGCCCATCCGCTGTTTGCTGGTTTGGTTGCCGCAGCCATCCAAGCTCAAGCTGGCTCGGAGTTAATCTCGTCGGTGGGGTAGTTCGACCCGAATGTGGGCACGATCTCTAGCCACAAGTGAGTGTCCATGTGCTCAAAGATGGCAACCGCGCTCCACAAAGGGCTACTGTTGACAATGAGCGTTGCGCACCGATGGAGGGCTGAATTGTGAAGGTTGGAATTCCTAAAGAGATCAAGAACAACGAGTATCGCGTGGCCATTACGCCCGCCGGAGTTCTTGAGTTGGTGCACCACGGACACGAAGTTTTCGTTGAAGAGTCAGCAGGAGTCGGATCCTCAATTTCGGACGCCGAGTACGTTGCCTCAGGGGCGAAGATCCTGCCCACTGCAGACGATGTGTGGGCCACCGGGGAGCTAATCCTCAAGGTCAAGGAACCCATCGCGGATGAGTTTCATCGAATGCGTGAAGGGCAAACTCTCTTCACCTACCTTCACTTGGCTGCGGGTCGCGAATGCACTCAGGCATTGCTCGATCGTGGCGTAACGGCCATCGCCTACGAAACGGTTGAATTGCCCGATCGCACCCTTCCGCTGCTAGCGCCCATGTCTGAGGTTGCTGGGCGAATGGCGCCGCAGGTGGGAGCTGCCACTTTGCAACGCGCCAACGGTGGACGTGGAATCTTGATGGGTGGCGTATCTGGGGTTTATGCCGCCAAAGTTGTGGTGATCGGCGCGGGCGTGGCTGGGGCAAACGCCGCCGCTATTGCCTTGGGCATGGAAGCCGAAGTGGTCGTGATGGACAAGAACATCGATCGCCTGCGCACGGTTGATCGGATTTATCAAGGCCATGCGCAAACTGTTGCGTCTAATCGCTTCGAAATTGAAAAGGCTGTGCGCGATGCTGACTTAGTCATTGGTGCCGTCTTGGTCCCAGGTGCGAAGGCTCCCATGCTCGTCAGCAATGAGTTGGTCTCTCAAATGAAAGCCGGAGCGGTTCTTGTCGATATTGCCATCGACCAAGGTGGGTGTTTTGAGGATTCGCGTCCGACCACGCACTCAGATCCGACCTACAAGGTTCATGACACGGTGTTTTATTGCGTGGCCAACATGCCTGGAGCTGTTCCGTACACCTCCACTTGGGCATTGACAAACGTGACGCTGCCTTATGCCCTTGAACTTGCAAACCGCGGTTGGAAAGAGGCACTGAAGCAAGATTCAGCGCTGGCGCTTGGCCTGAATACCCATGCTGGCTCAATCACCTACGCAGCCGTTGCGCAAGCCTTCCCTGAGCTGCCGGCTGTGACCTTGGAGAGCGTGCTTGCCTAAGCGCGCTTTGTCATGTCAGGTGTGAGGGCAATTGATCCCTTAGTTAGGGCATTTCTTGATCACCTAGGTATCGAGCGCGGGTTGTCAAAAAACACGCTGGCGGCCTACCGGAGAGATCTCACAAGATATGCAGCATTTGTTGAAAGGCGATGCGATGGTGATGCCTCTCGCGTGAGTGAAGCTGACCTTGCGGCATTTGTAGCGGGCCTGCGAACTGGTGATGAGTTCGGGACGAAACTGAGCGAGTCTTCGGTTGGACGAAGTTTGGCGGCGGTGCGTGGTTTGCATAAGTTTGGAGTTTCGGAGGGGCAACTCAGCGTTGATGTGGCTCGGCTGTTGTCACCACCACGGCCTTCTCGCCGCTTACCTAAAGCATTGAGCATCGATGAGGTCGATGCGATCCTTAAGACCGCAGCGGGAGCGCCTGATGGGGCTAAGGCTGTCCGGGACAGTGCATTGCTCGAATTGCTCTACGGCACCGGTGCTCGAATTTCTGAAGTGGTTTCACTCAACGTTGATGATGTCAGCAATAGATCGCTCGTGAGGTTGCGCGGAAAAGGCGGTAAAGAGCGGGTGGTTCCGGTGGGAAGTTATGCGCAGGCAGCGCTGGATGCCTATCTGGTGCGGGCTCGGCCAGCCATTGTTGCTGCCGCCGGCTCTAAGGTCAGCGGTTCAGCACTGTTCCTCAACGCACGTGGCGGGCGTCTGTCGAGGCAGAGCGCATGGACCATCTTGAAGGAGACAGCTGAAAAAGCATCGGTTTCTAGTGATGTTTCTCCGCACACCCTCAGGCACAGTTTTGCCACCCACCTACTCGATGGGGGCGCGGATGTTCGCGTAGTCCAGGAGTTGTTGGGGCATGCCTCCGTGAGTACGACTCAGATTTACACCATGGTCACGATTGAGCGCCTGCGCGAGGTCTACGCCCAATCACACCCCCGCGCACGGGGTTAATTTCAGCCTGTTTTGGGGTACGCCTGACTGCTACTTGGGCTAAGAGGCACACTGTTCCCCTAGGTTTGTTCCCCATTTTCCATCGTTACATCGCTTTCCAGGGAGAGGTACAAGTTCTCGTGAGCACTAAAGACATGGGTCCCACGTTCCGCCCGATGCCTAAGATTCCAGCGCCCTCAGTACGTGAAACGCACGGCCCAGCGCAGGTGATTTCGATGTGTAACCAAAAGGGTGGGGTGGGTAAGACCACATCAACGATCAACTTGGGTGCTGCCATTGCTGAGACTGGCCGCAAAGTATTGCTCGTTGATTTCGATCCGCAGGGCGCCCTGTCGGTGGGATTGGGATTTAACCCCCATGACATGGACAAAACCATCTACAACTTGTTGGTCTCAACCGATGTGACTATCCATGATGTGATCCTCAAAACTTCAGTGAAGAACTTGGACCTGGTGCCTGGAAATATTGATCTCTCGGCTGCCGAAGTGCAGTTAGTCAACGAGGTCGCTCGCGAGCAAATTTTGGCCAATGCCCTGCGTCCAGTCCTAGCTGATTACGACTACATCATCATTGACTGCTTGCCGTCCCTTGGACTGCTGACCGTTAATGCGCTGACTGCATCGCAAGGTGTCATCATCCCGCTTGAGTGCGAGTTCTTTGCCCTTCGTGGCGTGGCCTTACTGATGGACACCATTGCGAAGGTGCAAGACCGACTCAATCCAGATCTCAAACTTGAGGGCATCTTGGCCACCATGTATGACCCGAGAACGGTTCACTCCCGTGAAGTGCTCAAGACCGTGGTTGATGCCTTTGGTGATGGGGTCTTTCATACGGTGATCAATCGCACCATCAAGTTCCCAGAGACCTCGGTGGCGGGCGAGCCGATCACCTCTTATGCCGGAACCAGTAGTGGTGCGGACGCATACCGCCAGCTTGCCCGTGAAGTCATTATGCGAGAGAAATAGAACTTCCTTTCCTGCACGAAGTGCGCGTTGACTAAGGTTTGACTGTGACCTCTATTGCAAGTGATCTCAATGAACCGCACGCCGAATCAGGTGGCAGCGGATTCAATGTTCACCTTGAAAACTTTGAGGGTCCCTTTGACTTGCTCCTGCAGTTGATTTCAAAGCACAAAATGGACGTCACCGAAGTCGCGCTAAGTACGGTGACAGACGAATTCATCGCGCATATCCGCACCTTTGATGGCGAGTGGCCACTTGAGCAGGCAACCGAATTCCTAGTCGTCGCTGCCACCTTGTTAGACCTCAAAGCCGCCCGCCTCTTGCCCTCAGGTGAAATCGAAGATGAAGAAGACCTGGCACTGCTTGAAGCTCGGGACCTGCTCTTTGCTCGCTTGATGCAATATCGGGCCTACAAGGAAGTTGCCGGGATCTTCTCGCAAAGGATGGGTCAGGAAGCTCACCTGCATGCACGATCGGTCACTCTTGAACCACAGTTTGCCGGTCTGCTTCCGGAGGTGCTTCTAGGTCTTGGTCCTGACGAATTCGCCGCCCTTGCGCATCGGGCTTTCGCGCCAAAGGTTGCTGAGGTCATTGGTACCACCCATATTTTGGCTCCGCGGATATCAGTGCGCGAGCAAGCGGCAATCTTGGTAGACAGATTGCGCAGACAGCGTGAAGCCACCTTTAGGGCGCTCATTGGCGATGCGCAAGACACTTTGACGGTCATCGCGCGTTTCTTGGCGTTGTTGGAGCTTTTTCGGGAAGGTGTGATTTCTTTTGAACAGGCCGCGCCTCTACAAGACTTAATGGTGCGCTGGACCGGTGATGATAAAACGCAGATCGAAGTCTCCGATGAATTCGATATTGACCCCGACCCGCAAGCCTTGGATGCGGGTGAGAGTAAGGTAGGTAGTGAAGAAGCGGTGCCCGTCGACGATGACAACGACCGCGAAACGCAGGAGGAAAGTCAGTGACCTCGCAAACTCCGGCTGATCAGCAGGCCGTTGAGGACGAAGAAATCGTTGATCACCGGCTTGAGGGTGTTTCGGTAACCGAAGAACAAGCCCCAGACGTCAGCCAGGTGCCCCTGAAAGGCTTGCTTGAGTCCATTCTCATGGTGGTTGACGAACCGGCAAATGAAGTGATGTTGGCGCAGGTGGCGCAGCGCCCCCTGCACGAAGTGGTTGCCACTCTCAATGAACTTGCCAGTGAATACCAGCGCGATGGTCGTGGCTTTGATTTGCGCGAAGTAGCTGGTGGATGGCGGTTTTATACCCGCGCTGAATATGCGCCTTGGGTCGAAAGTTTTGTCCTCGATGGGCAGCAGGCCAGATTGACTCAAGCATCCCTAGAAACCCTAGCCGTGATTGCCTATCGTCAACCGGTCTCCCGTGCTCGCGTCTCTGCAATCCGAGGGGTCAACGTCGATGGCGTGATTCGAACGTTGGTTTCCCGAGGGCTGGTGGAAGAAAGTGGCACCGAACACGAAACCGGTGCCTTCCTTTATCAGACAACGTCATATTTCTTGGAACGAATGGGTCTGGCTTCCCTTGAGCAACTTCCCGAACTTGCACCCCACCTTCCAGACTTGGGAATGCTTGAAGAAGAAATCGGAAATCAGGTTGACTAATGTCTGCTGAAACAGGAATTCGCCTTCAAAAAGTGATGGCTGCTGCCGGAATTGGTAGTCGTCGAAAGTGTGAAGAGCTCATCGCTGAAGGTCGCGTGGAGGTGGACGGCAAGCGCGTCGATCGCATGGGCGTGCGTGTAGATCCAGCTGTTGCCATCGTGCGAGTTGATGGCGAGCGCATCAACGTAGCTCCGGACAACGTCTACCTAGCTTTGAACAAGCCGGCTGGGGTCGTCACCACGATGTCCGATGAGCACGGTCGCGCATGCATCGGAGACTTCTTCAGCGATCGTCGCGAGCGTTTGTTCCATGTTGGGCGCCTAGACACCGACACTGAGGGACTGCTGCTCTTGACCAATGATGGGGAGCTGAGCAATCGATTGACCCACCCGTCATGGGGGATTGAAAAGGTTTATCTGTGCCAGGTTCAGGGGCAAGTCGGTCGAGAGGTTGGTAAGACCTTGATGGAGGGCATCGAGCTTGAGGATGGCATGGTGATGATCGATCACTTTGCTGTAGTTCAGCAGGCAGATGGGCGTTCCCTGATCGAGATCACCTTGCATGAGGGCCGAAACCGCATTGTTCGGCGCATCATGGAAGCCGTCGGATATCCCATCACTCGTTTGGTACGAACCCGGGTGGGCGAGGTCCGTTTGGGGGATATGCGCCCAGGGGCTGTGCGTCCGCTAACTCGCACTGAAGTCGCCGCGCTGTATGAGTCGGTTGGCCTGTAACAGCCGGTAAACTTAACAACACTTAAAAGGCTCAATCGGAGGTTAGCTATGGCGGTTCGTGCTGTTCGCGGCGCAACACAGCTACGCGCCGATGATCGCGACGAGATGATCGAAGCCGTCGTGGAACTTGTGACGAAGATGTTGGAAGTCAATGGTTTAGTCAGTGAAGATTTGATCTCCATGGTGCTGACCTCAACGCCCGATCTGACTAGCGAGTTTCCAGCTTTTGCCGCGCGGCAACTGGGCATGGGGGATGTGCCATTGCTGTGTGCGTCAGAGATTAATGTTGCCGGTGCCCTTGAGCGCGTCATCCGGGTTATGGCACACGTTGAAACCGATCGGCAGCGAGCCGATGTTAAGCATGTCTACTTGCGCGGAGCTGAGACGCTACGTCGCGATTTAGCCCAATGAGCAAGCCGACGGTTTTGGTTCAAGGCACCGGACTGATCGGTACAAGTCTGGGTTTGGCTTTAAAGGCGCAGGACTGGACAGTGCACTTACATGATGTCAACAAGCAAGCCCTCCAGCAGGCCGTTGCACTTCGGGCCGGCATTGCTGATCAGCCCAATCCAAGCGATGTTGATCTTGTGGTTGTCTGTGTGCCGCCGGCTGTAACTGTTGACGTGGTGCGCGCATCGCTCGATGAGTTCAGGGCTGCCGTGGTCACTGACGTGGCAAGTTTGAAAGAGCACATTATTTTGCAGATTTCTGATCATCCTTCGGCACAGCGTTTTGTCGGAGGTCATCCGATGGCTGGTCGTGAACTTTCCGGTCCCACCGGAGCTCGCAGTGATCTGTTTGAAGCTCGACCTTGGGTTTTAACCCCCTCTGAGGGGCAAGATCAGCAACGCCGCACGGTTGAAGACTTGGTTTCTAGTGTTGGCGCCAACTTGGTCGTCATGGATGCACGAGACCACGACACCTCGGTTGCCCTTACATCGCACTTACCTCAAATTTTGGCTAGCGCGATGGCCGCCCGCCTGACTGACGCTGACCCTGCGTCGTTGGTCTTGACCGGCCAAGGGTTACGTGACGTGACCAGGATTGCAGCCTCTGACCCACTACTTTGGGGTCAAATTGTTCAAGGCAATGCACAAGCAATTGCTCAAGTTTTAGGTCAGGTGATCGCAGATCTGACAAGCCTTCAAGAAAGCCTGTCTGATGGCGGCGCTGACGCATTTGACGTGGCCCAAGCCTTGATTGCCGCCGGTCAGGTTGGACATTCCAAGATCCCTGGCAAGCACGGCAGCTCTGCACAACGTTATGCAAACGTCTCGGTCGTTATCCCTGACGAACCTGGAGCCTTGGCCCAACTCTTCCAGGCGGTGGGGGAGCTTGGGGTAAACATTGAGGACCTCTTACTTGAACACTCGCCAGGTCAACCCGTGGGATTGGCAACGCTTTATGTTGCCCCGGCTTCGGCGCAAACGTTGTTCTCCGGGTTGCAGGCATCTGGTTGGGTTGTCTATCGATGAGCTCATTTGTTGTGGCCATTGATGGTCCAGCCGGATCAGGCAAATCATCAACGGCCCGTGCTGTCGCTCAGGCTTTGGGGTTTTCTTACCTAGACACAGGAGCCCTGTATCGGGCCATGACGTGGTGGATGCTCAATCACGGCATCAATGTCGACGACGCTGAGCAAGTCACTGCTGGTGCGAGTCAGCCTGTCATCGAACTGAGCACATCGCCGCAGTCGGTTGTTGTCGTTGTCGATGGCGTTGATGTGAGCGCTGCCATTAGGCAGCCGCAGGTGGCAGATGCAGTGAGTGCGGTGTCGAAGGTGCCACAGGTTCGAACTCGGTTAGTGGATTTGCAACGTGATCTGATTTCTAGGGGAGCAATTGTCGTTGAAGGTAGAGATATCGGGACTGTGGTGGCTCCCAATGCCGATGTGAAGATCTTTCTTACGGCAACTCCCGCAGCCCGTGCTCAGCGGCGCAATCTGGACTTTGGCCACAGCGCTGATGAGGTCAAGGCTACTCAAGCTGCCTTGGAGCGACGGGACCTCATCGACTCAACCAGGGATGTGTCACCCTTAGTCAAGGCCGAAGACGCGGTTGAAGTTGACACCAGCGACTTGAGCCTTGAAGAGGTTGTAGTTGCGGTGTTGGCCGTGGTGGACTCCAAGCGTTCAGTGAAGGGTTGATGGGTCGTGAGTAAGGCAGACGACGCCACCGATTTTGACGACCCGTTGGCCAATGAATTTCGCGGGCCGATGCCCGTACTGGCAGTTGTAGGCAGACCCAACGTAGGCAAATCCACTTTGGTCAATCGCATCTTGGGTCGGCGCGAAGCCGTGGTTGAAGACGTTCCTGGCGTTACTCGGGATCGCGTTGCCTATGACGCCATCTGGAACGGTCGGGCTTTCACCGTTGTTGACACTGGCGGTTGGGAACCAGATGCCAAGGGGATGGCCGCGCGTATCGCGCAGCAGGCCGAAGTGGCCATGGACGCAGCCGATGTGGTGCTACTGGTTGTTGATGCACGCGTTGGCCCCACTGACACTGAGGATGCTGTTGTTCGAGTTTTACGCAGATCAAATAAGCCAGTCATCATTGCCGCCAACAAGGTTGATGATGCGCGAACAGAAGCTGATGCAAACGATTTATGGCGACTAGGTCTTGGTGAGCCGTTTGCTGTCTCGGCACTTCATGGTCGCGGAAGTGGTGACCTTCTTGGTGCCATCGTGAATGCTTTCCCTGAGCACGTTGTGGACGTCAACGATTATCCAGACGATGGTCCGCGTCGGGTCGCACTCCTAGGAAAGCCAAACGTTGGCAAATCATCGTTACTGAACCGTTTGGCCGGGACCGAACGAGTGGTGGTTGATTCGGTGGCAGGTACCACAGTGGATCCCGTGGATGAAGAGATTGAACTCGGAGGTCGGACCTGGACCTTTGTCGATACTGCAGGCATTCGCCGTCGCGCCAAAGAGGCCAGCGGGCATGAATTTTTCGCGACCTTGCGCACCCAGTCGGCTCTGGATAAGGCCGAAGTAGCCGTGGTGCTGATTGAAGTCAATGAGGCGATCGCCGAACAGGACATTCGTATTTTGCAAATGGTGGTTGATTCAGGCCGGGCGCTGGTCATCGGATACAACAAGTGGGACCTGCTTGATGAAGAGCGTCGCTACTACTTGGATCGCGAAATCGAACGAGATTTGGTGCAGTTCCAATGGGTGCCGCGAGTCAATCTCTCGGCCAAGACAGGCCGGCACGTGGACAAGTTAGTGCCAGCTTTAGATCTTGCTTTGAACAGTTGGGATCAACGCATCCCCACGGGGAGATTGAACGCATTCTTGGGTGATGTTGTTGCATCCCACCCACATCCGGTGCGCGGTGGTAAACAGCCCCGCATCCTGTTCGCCACGCAGGCATCCAATAGGCCACCGAGATTTGTGCTTTTTTCATCAGGGTTTATCGAAGCGGGGTATCGCCGGTTCATCGAGCGCCGCTTGCGCGAAGAATTTGGGTTTGAAGGATCGCCTATTGAGGTTTCGGTCAAAGTTCGAGAAAAGCGTCATGGCAAAGCCGTTGACCAGTAGAGCAGATAATTGGGATCTGCCGTTGAGGTAAGGTTTGCACGCTCCATTGCGAGCAACGGGCTGTAGCGCAGCTTGGTAGCGCACTTGACTGGGGGTCAAGGGGTCGCAGGTTCAAATCCTGTCAGCCCGACAAAGGCTGTGAGCTGGGAAGAAATTCCCAGCTCACAGCCTTTTTGGTTGTTCGTCAGGATTTGGGAGGAGGATCACCGTGGTGATCCGACGGTTCCTGTCAGCCCGACCGACTGGGACTGGCCTCGGAGCAATCCGGGGCCAGTCTTTTTGCTCTAGGACAGCAACGCGGCTCGAAAGTAGGCCTTGAACGCCGGCCCTGACTGGGCTGAATCTTGGCATCCATTGACCTTGGAGCGTTAGAGTTTGTCGGGACGGGGGCCTGGAGCATTCGCTCACCGGCCTGAGCGAATGGAGCTTTGAGATGGGTCGGACGCAGCCCTACGGATGCCTGAACTTTGTTTTTGACTGTCTCCTGACTGTACTTACTGGTGGTTTCTGGCTTATTTGGATTTTTATTCGAGAAATGCGTCAGTAGTTACCCGCACCCCTAGGGTGAAAATGATGCAATCGGAAAGCACTGATTGCTGAGGTGTAGCAGTTTGTGTAGGAGTTTTGTCCCTAATTAAGGTCAGGATCCTGCCCTCAACTGGCCAAGGAATGCGCTTTCTGTAGGCGGCCGGTCCGCCCTTCGGCTCCTGCGCGTTTGACAAATGATCTTTGCCTGTTGCCTAGTTGATAACAATGGGGCACAATAAATCACAACATCACCCTGACTTACAGGTTGTGGTCGACCGGCTACATCGGCTCCCAAGAGGCTGATAGCTAAGCGGATCTACGTCTGTCAGGAGAGTGATTTGTGGCACTTTTAGCCTTTGGAACCCCTCGTGAGCGCCGCGGTCTAGTAGCCGTGATGCGCATGGTCGCGACGGCCAATGGGACGCGTCCCTTCGATGGGGATCGCGCCGAGTTAGTAGGCATGTTTGCCGGGCTTCAATCGTGCGCGGGCTGTCATGGTTTTGACGAGTCGATTGACTTCTCTGATCTCTTATGTGCTGACGAACCTTGGGCAGACCCCGAAATGGGCATTGCCGAGATTCGAGCCTGCCTTCCAGATCCTGCGCAGGCGTTAGAAGCCATTCACGCTGGAGTTCTCGTCGCCCTGTATTCCATTGAGCAAGACCCGGCTGGTCTAGACGCTGCACGTTGGATTAGTAAGCAGCTTGGTGCAAGTGACTCAATGGTTCGCTCGGTTACGTTGACAGCCGGGAACCATTCCAAAGCAGCCCAGGCCGATGTCTTTCGTCGATTCTTATCCGACCGCATCAACATCGATATCAATGAAGTCCGTCGGTTCGCCGAACGAAAAGATCTCGGGGCGCTGAGCAGTATTTCCATGATCGAGGACTACCACCGAACTTTGGATGCAGCTCCTGATGGTTCATTGGGATATGAGATGCGCCGTTTCTACAGCGATGCGCCCTTCGAGGTGCCCGGAACTCCCGGCACGCCGTTGCCCGTGCAGTTTCTTGGGTCGCACGATGTCCACCACGTTCTGGCTGGATACGACACGCTGGCGCATGGTGAGGTGTACACGGCGGTGTTCAACGCAGGCAACTCCAGCGCCGGTATTGGGTGGCTGTCCGTCGTTTTGTTGCAGTGGCATCAGGGTATAAAGATTGGTGTGTTCAACCCAGCGCACGCTCACCTGGACCCTGCGATCGTGGCCGATGCAGCGCAACGCGGCGGAGCTACCCACGTGGATGTGTACAGAGCCGACTGGGATTGGGTATCGTTGCTCTCGCGACCTCTCGATGAGGTTCGCGCAGAGCTAGGTATCCCGCAGGGGGGAACCGTTGCGGTCGGTGCATCGTGGAATCCGGTTGTCAATTAGTGGAAAAGGATTAAGTCATGGCAGATGTTGAACTCGTTCCAGGTGGCTCACTAAAGACAGCCACTGCTGAAGAAGGTCGCGCACTTGCGATCAAGTTGGCGCGGTTGATCATCAAGACCACCCAGCCCGACGCCGATGAGCGCACCCGGCAGCGCGATATCTACTCAACTGATCCAGCAATGATGATCGCGATGGGCCAGACAGTGGCTATTGAATTTGCTACCGTGGCGGCTGCAAACAACTACTGGCTGTAAAGATCGGAGCCCGGGTGGCTAAGGACCCAGCAGTATTGCTTGCGCCTAATATCTGGCGTATTCCCGTTGCTCCAAGCGATGGTGTCAATACGTTTGCTTTGCGCGGCGACGATGGACAAGTCACCTTGATTGACACGGGCCTGGAATGGACGTGGAAAAAGTTGGTTGAAGGGCTTGCCTTTGCCAAGATCGATTTAGCTGACGTAACCAAGATCTTGATCACTCATGCGCACGGCGATCACGTGGGCAATGTCAATCGGGTTCTTGAGTCCAGTTCGGCCACTGTCCTAGCACCCTTAGCGGACACCCCCTACCTTGAGTCGGGTAAGGCGCCCTCAATTGATCCCAAGCGTCGGTTCCGCAAGCTGCTGGAAAAGCGTGGTGGCTTTGACAAAGTGCAAGTGCAACAAACGTTCGTTGATGGCGAGCTCCTGGATGCCGCCGGTGGCATCCGAGCAATGCACACACCGGGCCACACCCCAGGTCACACAAGTTTGATTCACGAGCCCTCGGGTATTTTGTTCACCGGAGATGTGGTCCATTTTTGGCGCAAACAAATCCGCATTGGGATGGCCTTGGTGTGCCATGACATGGCGCTCAACGAAGTTTCGGCTCAGCGCCTTTCGGAAGCCACCAGCGATGTGCTTGCGTTTTCACATGGTCCCCACGTGGCCGCCAACGGACGCCAAGCAATTCATACATTCCTAGCCAGCAGAAGCACGCAGGCCTAACTTTTTCACGGCTCACCGCCGGCACACTTTGCCCGGAGCTGGCCGTGCACTTATGGTACTTATATGGCAAGACCGGACCGTAAAAAGATCAAAAGCGCCGTAGTGTGGTTGCCCCTTGACGGATTCGATAAGACCTGGCAGCTCGCGTGGAATTACAACGCCGATGATCCGTCGGGGGATTTGGTCATCACTGGAGCACTCACGGCAACTAAGCGGCCAGTAGGGGACTTTAAGATTTCCAAGACGGCCTCACGAGATTTAGGTTGGTACGTCGCGATCCGTTGGCAATATGAACAATCGGTGTGGGTGCCGGTGGGGATCAATATTGAGTCAAACGATGGGCAACGAGTGGGCGCGGAACTTCTGCGCTCAATCAAAACTGGCCAGGTCATAGAAGCATCCATCTGGCCGTTGCGGGCGCTGAAGGCTCTAGATGTGGTGGGTGGCACTGTCGACACTTCATCCCTAGAGAAGTGGTCCCTACCTCAGCAGCATCTGGGTCGCACTCGTTCCTACGACGATGATCATTGGCGACACGTGGCTGAGGTGGTCAAGCGTGAGCAGTTCAGCGGCAACACTAAGTGGGTGCAAGCTGTCCAGGACCAAGTCCCTGATGCACAGGGCTATCGACCGACCACGGCCCAGGCCAAACGCTGGGTTCAACGAGCGCGAGAGATGGGGTTGCTGTGAACGATTCCAAGGATGACTCCACTACGTCGGCGATCCCAACGGGCTGGCGTGGAGTAGGTGCCAGCGCTCACCTTGTCGTCGCGGTTTTGGTGGGTATTGCAGTTGGCCTGATCGTCGCTTTCACCAGTTCGACACTTCCGGCTGGTCTGATCGGCTGGTTAGCCGCCACTGTGTTCTACGTGCTCTGGGTGTGGGCCTCTTTGTGGCCCTTGGATGCGGCTGCAACACAAGCTGTAGCCCTTCGTGAGGATCCGGCAAGAGGTGCGGTGCGAGATCTGTCCATTGCCCTAGTTGCCTCCGGAGCCTTACTCACGGTGGTGCTGGTCATTTTCCGGGCCCGTGAAACAGGGGTGCTCCTTACTGTCTTAGGAGTGGCGGCCATCACCGCATCCTGGGTGGTTGTGCATACGATCATGACCGCTCGATATGCGCGATTGTATTTTGCAAGTCCGCTAGGGGGAATCGATTTCGGCAGTCATGCAGCCCCAACGTTTCGAGACTTCGCCTACATGTCCTTCACGGTTGGTATGACCTTTCAAGTCTCGGATACGCAAGTCACGCATTCCAGGATTCGAGCTGCGGTATTGGCGCATGCCCTGTTGTCGTTTATCTTCGCTACCTTCATTGTCGCCGTGACAGTCAATTTGGTCGCAGGCCTTGGACACTAGGCACGGATCCATAGATTTTGCTTAGTCTTTGGTCAGCACCTGAGGTATGCCTCTGGCAGTGACCCCACAGCAGGTCTATGGTAAAAAACGTCGGCCCTGTCGCACATCCCCCGTAGCGATGGGGTCGGCACAACCTAGAATCGCAACTACGTGCTAGGGATCGGGGTAACGTGTCGGATTCTGCGTTAATTCGCGCACATGAGCTCGCGGAATTGGTGGGCCAGGGCGAGCCAGTAACCATTCTTGATGTGCGCTGGTCTCTGGCTGGAGCACAGCCGGATCTGTTTGCTCAAAAACATATCCCGGGGGCGTTTTTTTGTGACCTCGAAAGGGATCTTTCCGATCACACGCAAAGCGCTGAAGACGCTGGTCGACATCCGCTGCCCACAGCGGCTGCATTTTCTTCATCAATGCAGGCCTTAGGAGTTAATGCCGACGAGCTCGTCGTGGTCTATGACGCCAAAGAATCTCTGGCAGCGGCTAGGGCTTGGTGGTGCCTCACCTATTTCGGGCACCGAAATGTGCGAGTTCTCGATGGTGGATTTGCTAACTGGCTAGCAGAAGGCAAACCCACTGAGGCCGGATCTTTCAATCAGGCTGAAGTTCCCCGCGGAGATTTTCATGCGGCAGCTGGAAACCTACCCACAGTCAGCATCGATCACATTGCGAGCGGCGAAGGTTTGGTGCTTGTCGATGTGCGAGCGCCGGAGCGTTTTCGTGGCGACCACGAACCTATTGACCCGGTTCCTGGGCATATTCCCGGTGCGATCAACTCACCAACCCTTGATTTGATTGAGCCTGATGGGCGGTTCTTATTGCCCGACGCGATTCGCGCCCGCTTTGAAGCATCAGGTGTTATTGATGGCGCTGGCCTTCCGGTGGTGGCCTATTGCGGGTCTGGAGTCACTGCCGCTCACACGGTTCTCGCGTTGAGCCTGATTGGCATCTCGGCGGCCCTTTTCCCAGGATCCTATTCACAATGGTGTCGAAATTCCGAGCGTCCGGTGGTACGCGGGGGAGTTTGACCGGTAGCGTCGCATCACTAACTGGTAAGCCTGCATAAGTAGTTAAGACCTTTGGAGGATAAGCGTGGGTAGCGTTGTTGTCACGGGGAGCACAAAAGGTGTTGGTTTCGCGCTAGCTAATGAACTAGCAAAGCGCGGTTGGTCCGTCGTCATCTCTGGGCGCACAATGGCAGCCGTTGACGACGCCCTAGGACGCATACGGCAAACCACTCCTAATGCCAAGGTGTTCGGTGCAGTTGTCGACGTGACGTCCCATCCATCAGTTCAGGCGCTGTGGGATACAGCAGTAGCATCATGCGGTTCTGTTGACATGTGGATTAACAACGCAGGTCTTGCTATTTCGACGAAGAAGATTATCGAAAATGACCCGTCAGAGATCCAAGCCATGGTGACCACCAATGTCATCGGAACCATGTTCGGTGCACAGGTGGCTGCCAATGGAATGCTGAAGCAGCCCAAGGGTGGTCGGATCATCAATGTGCTTGGCGGTGGCAGCGACGGAAGTTTCCGGGAAGGTCAGGCGGTCTATGGCGCAACCAAGCGCGGATTGAACCTGTTCACGGAGGCGCTCATCAAGGAACTCAAGGGAACATCTGTGACAGTGGGCTCGATTCGCCCTGGCATTTTGATCACCGAGGGATTCGTCCGGGAAGCTCACGAGATGGGTCCGGAGCGTTATGCCAAGCAGCGTAAGGCGATCCAGATTTTGGGGGATAGGCCACAAGATGTCATGCCCTGGATCGTTGATCGCATTGAGAAGGCCAACGGAAAACATGGTTATGCCATTTCCTGGCTGACCACTCCCAAAATCATTCTCCGGTTCTCGACCGCCTTTAAAAAGCGCGACATCTTGTCGGAGTACGGCATCTGAGTGAACTGTTCATTGTGAGGCCTTACGTTGCTGGGATGAACCATGGCAACTAGACATTCTGCTGTGCTAACAGTGCCCAATGCTCTTTCAGTGCTGCGCATCGTGCTGGTTGTTATTTTTTGCTACTTGACGCTCGCTGATCGATCCTTTGTTGGAGCCTTCGTGGTGATAGCGGTTGCGGGGATCACTGATTTCCTAGATGGGTTTATCGCTCGTCGGTGGAGCCAAACATCGCGCTTGGGAGAACTTCTTGATCCACTAGCCGATCGCTTCACGGCCTTGGCGGTGCCTCTTGTTTTGTGGATCGCTGGTTTTGTGCCTTGGTGGTTGGTTGCGATTCTGCTCATTCGCGACCTTGTCATGGCTATTGCGTTGATCCAACTGCGATCGCGCGGGCAACTGGGCGTGCCCGTCCACTTTCTGGGCAAAGCAGCGACCTTCACTTTGCTGTGCGGTCTGCCCTTGTTGTTGTTTAGCCAGTCCACGAATACTGCGGCTCTGATAGCTAGTGGCCTGGGATGGGCTCTGACTCTCTGGGGTGCGGCCCTGTATTGGTGGTCAGCATGGGTTTACCTTGGGCAAGTGCGAAGGATCGTGGGTAACTCAGCGCAGGCGGTGGCACAACCATGAGTGTGCGGACATCGATTGATCCCTCCCTCGGGATGCTTCGGTCAATCGCTGAGAGTGCACTTGATCCGGACTACGCAACAAGGGCCGATGCGGTATCGAGCCACGCCACCACCGCCATCCCGCGATCAGTGCGTGGTCGCATTGCCAGCACCTTGGTTATCGCATTGACGATGGCTGTATTAGTCGGCGGAATAGCCAGCCTCAAGGGCGCTAATACGGGAGTAGATGCACAACGACAAGAACTGCGTCAGCGGATTACAGCTGGTGTGGGTGCAGGCGATGCCAAAGCCTCTCAAGTTCAAAGTTTGCGAAACCAAATCTCGCAGTTAGCTCCACCGGCGGTCCAGGAACAGGCGGAGAGCACGGGAGTGAGTGCGCTGGCTGCGGCGAGCCAAGCTCAAGGGAGAGGGGCAACAGTGACCCTGACAGATGCCGCCACAGCGGGCACGCAGAACAAGGGCGATCCATCACTTGGTCGGGTTTTGGATTCAGACATTCAAAGTGCGGTCAATGGCTTGTGGGCGGCCGGAGCTTCTGCCGTTGCGATCAATGGGCAGCGGATTTCTTCGCTGAGTGCAATTAGGTCAGCTGGGGAGGCGATCCTGGTGAACTATCGGCCGCTGAGCTCGCCCTATGTTGTTGCAGGGATCGGTGAGAATCTTGCGAGCGGCTTTGGGCAAACGGCGAATGCAAGGAGCTTGCAGAGCGCCGCAAGGGATTATGGGTTGGGAGTGCAGATCGAAAAATCTTCCTCGCTCACATTGCCGCCGGCCCTATTGACGCTACGTTATGCCAAGGTTGTCCAGGCTAAGGAGGCTCGGCAGTGATCGCAGCCATCGGTTTAGCAATTGGGATTACCTTGGGGTTGTTTCTGCAACCTGATATTCCGCTGTGGTTGCAGCCGTATTTACCTATCGCCATCGTCGCCGGTTTGGACGCACTCTTTGGAGGATTGCGCGCCCTTCTTGACGGCATATTTTCCGATCGAGTATTTGTCATCTCCTTTGTCTCAAATGTCCTCATCGCGGCTTTGATCGTCTTTGTTGGAGACCAACTGGGCGTGGGTTCACAATTGTCCACCGGTGTTGTGGTCGTGCTGACGATCAGAATCTTTGCCAACGTCGCCGCGATTCGTCGAAGGCTCTTTCACGGATGAGCCAGGACACCGATCAAGAGGCGGGAACACCAACCAGCGGGTGGACTCGGCTGAAGAACGGGTTGTTTAATCGGCCGAAGTCTGATCAGTGGGTCATTGCGATTTTGTGTGCCGGTCTTGGTTTCGCGCTCGTGCAACAGGTGCACATTGTCAATAGTGATGTGGCATTTGCTGGTGCCCGACCAGGGGATCTCGTGCAAATTCTCGATTCACTGGATCAACGCAATCAAAGACTTGATGCTGAAATCACCACGCTGCAGGAATCCAAAACCGCATTGGAATCTGGTCGTGATGCCCGACAAACGGCAGCTGAGCAAAGAAGGGCCCGTGCCAATGAATTAGGAATTTTGGCGGGCACGATTGCAGCTCAGGGGCCAGGGGTGGTGATCACGATGACAGGGCCGGTCTCAGCGTCCTTGTTGCTCGACACGGTGCAGGAATTGCGAGATGCCGGTGCTGAAGCAATCTCCATTAATCAGGTGCGAGTCGTGGCCCAGACGGCATTCGAGTCAAACTCAAAGGGTCAAATCCAAGTGGGCGGTCGGGTGATTGGGGCAGCCAATGGCACGGTCACGATCAAGGCCATTGGAGACTCAGCAACTCTTGCCTCAAGTCTGCAAATCCCCGGTGGGGTAGTGGACACTGCTGCCACCGACTCGGTCAAGGTCAGAATTGCTCAACAAAAGGTCGTGGTGGTAACTGCTGTGGTTCCGCTCAAGAGTGCTGGCTAGGCTCCAGATGTCGGTAATCGCGTAAGGAGTGGCACAGATGGATCTTGAGCAACTGCACTACACCAGCGAGCATGAGTGGGTGCATATTCTCGAGGATGGAACGGCAAAGTTTGGGATCACTGACTTTGCACAAGACGCCCTTGGTGACATTGTCTATGTCCAATTGCCCGCGCCCGGCCTTGCTATGGAATTAGGGGACTCGGTTGCTGAAGTTGAGTCTGTCAAAAGTGTGAGCGAAATTTATGCGCCCATGTCTGGTGTGGTTTTGGCCATCAACGAGCAACTTTCGCAGTCGCCAGAGGTCATCAACGCTGACGCCTATGGGCAGGGCTGGCTCGTGCATTTTCAGCCAGGCGACCCAAGTCAAACGGGCAGTTTGCTGGACGCCAAGGCCTACGCAGCCTTGACTCAGGCCGGCTGATACCACCAACAGGTAGGGTGGATCTAAAGTAAAGATTGAACCACCGGCACACCGACGGCAACGAACGCACCGCAGGCACAGGACGCTCAAGAGGAATCATCATGGATGAAGTGAACGAGTCAGTAGATCCAACGAACACGATGGCGTTGCGCCCTGGCGCAGATCCAGCCGACCTTGAGACCACAGCCAACGTCGGGCTCGAAGCTGGAACCCTTGAAGCTCTTAACCCCGGTACGGCTCTCTTAGTGGTCAGTCATGGACCGAACGCTGGCAGCAGATTTCTTCTGGATGCTGACACGGTCACTGTTGGTCGTCATCCCGAGAGCGATATTTTCCTTGATGACATCACTGTTTCGCGTCGTCATGCTCAGTTCAACCGAACGCAATCCGGTTTTAGTGTGAGCGATGTTGGCAGTCTCAATGGCACCTATGTCAACCGCCAGCGCGCGGACCAAGCGGATCTGCTTGGCGGAGATGAAGTTCAAATCGGTAAGTACCGCTTGATCTTCCACCCCGCAGCAGGTTCGTGAGCGTGAGCGCTAGTCCAGCTCGTAAGTCGACGCAGGCAACGTTAAGCATCGGTGAGGTCATAGATCGTTTGCGTAGCGATTTTGCCGATGTCACGGTCAGCAAGATTAGGTTTTTGGAATCAGAAGGTCTCGTCGAGCCATCTCGCGCACCATCGGGGTATCGCAAATTCTCGCTTGAGGATGTTGAACGTTTGCGCTACATCCTTGGAGCGCAGCGGGATCAGTATTTGCCACTAAAGGTCATTCGTGAACACTTGGATGCGATGGATCGCGGTCTCGTGATTCCCAAAAGTGCCGCAGGCCCTCGGCCACCGAAGAACCTCTCAGAAGTTGAGGGGATGCCGGAGTCTGACGCCTTTTCCAATTCCAACGCAGAAATTGCTATGTCGCGTGCGGAATTGATTGAAGCCTCAGGAGTTTCCACCGATCTGCTTAAGCGACTAGAGGACTTTGGTCTGGTTCGTTGTGAGGGCAAGTGGTACAACTCGGACGCCTTCGTGGTGGCCAAGACGGTGGCCCAGATGGCGGAATTTGGATTTGAGCCACGTCACCTGAGGGCCTTCAAGTCAGCAGCTGAGCGCGAGGCTGGTTTGGTTGAACAATCTGTCGCCCCGCTGACGGGCCGAAAGGATCCAGAATCACTGGTCCGGGCCGGTGAGGTCGCCAGGGAGCTAGCCGCGTTGTCAGTGCAACTGCATGCGGCCCTGGTGCGACGGGCTCTCCCAGATACCTTGCGCGGCTAATCGGACTATGGTGGAACAGTGAATCCTTTAGATGTTGTTGGTGTCCGGGTCGAGATGCCGTCGAACCAACCCATCGTCCTGCTCCGAGAGAGCAACGGTGAGCGATATCTACCAATCTGGATCGGCGCCGCAGAGGCAACAGCAATTGCGTTTGCCCAACAGGGAGTGCTCCCACCTCGCCCTTTGACCCATGACCTGCTCGCAGACATCGTGGGGGCTTTGGGTCGCCAGCTGACCGAAGTGCAGATCACAGACCTCAATGACGGGATCTTCTACGCAAATCTGGTCTTTGACGATGGCACAAATGTTTCGGCCCGACCCTCAGATGCCATTGCTCTGGCTCTGCGGACCGGTACCAGCATTTTTGCCAGTGATGAGGTCCTCGACACGGCTGCTATTGACCTCCCTGATTCCGATGAGGACGGTGACGGGTCCGAAGCTGAGGTTGAGGTGGAGAAGTTCCGCGAATTCCTTGAGCAAATCTCACCCGAAGATTTTGACACTCAAGGCCCGCTGTCCTAAGGGTTGAACCCGTACCAGGGCTGACTCGTTCACCGGATCTAGGCGTAATCTGAAGGTGCACCAAAGGTTTAGACTTGGGCACGCGACACGCGCGCAATCTGTTTGACCCGTGGGGACTTGATCCCTACCTTTAATACATCGCTCACCGATTGTTCTACCGCTAGTGAAGGTCTGCTTAGGCAGCTTCCCAGCTTCCAGCGACCCCGGTGAGTAGGAGGTAGCAGTGGTAAACGAAGGTGCAAGCGAGTTCGAGCAGGCTCAGGGTCAGCTTTTCTCTGAAGACCTGCGCAACTTGCCAGAGGACCTTGGGTACCGAGGGCCGATTGCGGCCAAGGCTGCCGGCATTACCTATCGCCAACTTGATTACTGGGATCGCACTGGGTTAGTTCAACCCACTGTTCGAGGCGCCGCCGGATCCGGTTCTTCGCGCCTCTACAGTTTCCGCGATGTATTGACGTTGAAAATTGTTCAGCGTTTACTTACCACTGGTGTTTCCTTGCAAAATGTCCGTAAAGCCGTTGAATTCCTCCGGGCCAGGGGAGTGGACGAGGTGGCTCAGGTCACCTTGATGAGCGATGGTGCCACGATCTACGAATGTCATTCAGCTGAAGAGGTCGTGGACCTGCTCGCTGGTGGCCAAGGCGTCTTTGGCATCGCGGTTGGCAGTGTATGGAAGGAACTTGAAGGTGACTTGGCTCACCTGCCCAGCGAGCACGCTGATGCTGAAGTGATTCCTGAGCATGATGGTGATGAGTTGGCCAAGCGACGCAAGAATCGCGACGCCAGTTAGAGGATTTGGCTCCTGATCGCACACACACGCAGGTCTTAAGCAAGCGCCATAAATAGGCACAACTACGGCACACTGATGCCATGCCTTCTGATTCGCCCAAACCGCATGCATTCGTTGACCGTCATATCGGTCCGTCGAGCAGTGACATCGACTCGATGTTGCGATCTGTTGGGGCGAAATCCCTAGACGATTTGGTCGCACGGGCTATTCCGGCATCGATTTTGGACCTCCACGATGTAGCTCTTCCACCCGCCGCATCCGAGCAAGAAGTGCTCAGCGAACTTCGCGAATTAAGTAATCGCAACACGGTATTGGTACCCATGATTGGGTTGGGATACAGCGGAACTGTGACTCCACCTGTTGTTCGACGCCGCGTTCTTGAAGATCCGGGCTGGTATACGGCCTACACGCCGTATCAACCAGAGATCTCGCAAGGCAGATTAGAAGCTCTACTGAATTTTCAAACCATGGTCGGCGACCTCACGGGTCTTCCGGTAGCCAATGCCAGTTTGCTCGATGAGGGAACCGCGGCGGCTGAGGCCATGAGCTTGCTGAACCGCGCATCAACATCGAACTCGCAACGATTCTTAGTCGATCGCGACATCTTTCCGCAAACCCTTGCTCTCTTGCGCACTCGCGCTGAAGCAGTGGGCATTGATGTAGAAACCTTTGATGCAGTGGCCGGTCTGCCTGCGGGGGAGTGCTTTGGACTTCTCGTGCAATACCCCTCCGCTAGTGGCGAAATTCATGATCACTCGCAGTTGTTTGCCGCAGCAAAGGCGGCCAACATTGGTGTGGCCGTTGCCTCAGATCCACTCGCTCTGGTTCTTCTCAAAGCACCAGGCGAGATTGGCGCTGACGTGGTTGTTGGTTCAGCCCAGCGCTTTGGCGTGCCGATGGGTTTTGGGGGACCGCATGCCGCGTTCATGGCGGTGCGCAGCGGACTTGAGCGACAAATCCCCGGGCGTCTGGTTGGGGTAAGCGTCGATCGTGATGGACGTCCAGCCATGCGCTTGGCGCTGCAAACGCGCGAGCAACACATTCGTCGGGACAAAGCCACAAGCAATATCTGCACAGCGCAAGTTTTGCTAGCGGTGGCCGCTTCAATGTACGCCGTACATCACGGCCCTGACGGGTTGCGCGCTATTGCTCATCACACTCATCAGTGCGTGGCTGTACTGGCCCAGGGTTTGAGTCAAGCCGGTCTTGACGTGACCACTAAGAATTTCTTTGACACGATTCGCGTTCGAGTTCCAGGCCGCGCACATGCCATCTTGGCTGCCGCTGCGGATCTTGGTGTGAACCTGCTTCAGGTTGACGCCGACACGATCGGCATCTCCACCAGCGAGATCACTCTTGACGAGCACCTACTTCTCGTCGGGCAAGCTTTTGGCGTGGATCTAGATCTACCCGCCATACGCTCGGGGTCGATGCAGGAACTGCCTGCTGTGTCGGTGCGAACAAGTCCCATTTTGACGCATCCGGTCTTCCATGAGCATCGTTCTGAAACGTCAATGTTGCGCTACATGCGCTCGTTGCGCGATAAGGACTACGCGCTGGACCGGGGGATGATTCCTCTGGGTTCATGCACGATGAAGCTCAACGCAGCCGTAGAAATGGAACCGGTTACCTGGCACCGTTTTGCCGACCTGCATCCTTTCGTGCCACTTCATCAGGCGCGGGGGACCCTTGCACTGATTCGTCAACTTGAGAACTGGTTGTGCGAGGTCACCGGATACGACGCGGTTTCGCTACAGCCCAATGCTGGATCGCAAGGCGAATTCGCAGGACTTCTCGCGATCAGGGCCTACCACCGTGCAAATGGTGATGAGTTCCGCAATGTGTGCCTGATCCCATCCTCAGCACACGGCACCAATGCGGCCAGTGCCGTCATGGCTGGAATGAAAGTCGTGGTTATTGCATGCGACGAAACGGGCAATGTTGACTTGGTAGATCTTGAGGAAAAGCTCAACACCCATCGTGACCATCTAGCTGCTCTGATGATCACCTACCCTTCAACGCACGGCGTTTATGAAGACACCGTGACGCAAGTGTGCGCGATGGTGCATGAGCATGGGGGCCAGGTTTACGTCGATGGGGCAAATCTGAACGCGCTAGTCGGTTTGGCAAAGCCAGGTAAGTTCGGTGCCGACGTCAGTCACCTGAATTTGCATAAAACGTTCTGCATTCCACACGGTGGCGGGGGACCAGGAGTGGGGCCGGTAGCGGTTCGATCCCACCTTGCCCCGTATCTGCCCAATCACCCGATGGTTGCCGAAGCCGGTCCGCCGACAGGTGTTGGACCCATCTCAGCGGCGCCCTGGGGATCGGCCGGAGTTCTTCAAATCCCGTGGGCATACATGCGTTTGATGGGGGCCGATGGCGTGCGGCGGGCAACTGAGGTGGCGGTGCTGAACGCTAACTACATTGCGCATCGACTCAAGGATCATTTCCCCGTGTTGTACACCGGTGACGAAGGCTTTGTCGCACACGAAGCGATCTTGGATGTGCGAGGGCTAACGGCCCAAACCGGTGTCACTGTCGATGATGTGGCTAAGCGCCTGGTTGATTATGGCTTCCACGCGCCCACGATGTCATTCCCTGTTCCTGGCACCCTGATGGTCGAACCCACTGAGTCCGAGAACCTGGCTGAGCTGGACCGATTCTGCGAGGCGATGATCTCGATTCGTTCAGAGATCGACAAGGTGGCCAGTGGTCAGTGGAGCCTGGAGGATTCACCCCTTCGCAATGCACCCCACACGGCTAGCAGCTTGGCCGCGGAATGGGCTCACGGCTATACCCGTGAGGAAGCCGTATTCCCGCATGGCGTCAATCGAGACGATAAGTACTGGCCACCTGTCAGGCGCATTGACGGGGCCTACGGCGACCGTAACCTGGTCTGCTCATGTCCAGACCCCACAGCCTTTGAAACCCCCATTGGGGAAGGCTCAAGCGCGACGGTGCGCGTTCCTTGAATTAGTACTACTTGACATAATGTTGATTATCGGCGTTACGCAGGGACGTGATGGGACCGGACCAAGGCCACCACAGCCTGCACCCAACTGGGTCGATCATTAAGTCCTGGCACCAGCACCAGTTCCTCACCACCGGCTGCAGCCCATTGCGCACGACCACGGATATCGATCTCTTCGACCGTTTCTAGATTGTCTGCAACAAAGGCTGGACAGGTCACAGCGATCCGCCGAATGCCGCTTTGAGCCAAGCGAGCCAATTCAAGGTCCGTGTACGGCTCAACCCAGGGAATTCGGCCCAGCCGGGATTGGAAGGAGACCGACCAACTGGGGAGTTCTAATCGTTGCGCAACGGCTTGCGCAGTACGCAGGCACTGAGCTCGGTAGCAGCCAGCAGCCACGTTTGAGGTCAGATCCGAGCAGCACTGATCAGCAACGAAGCAGTGAGTGCCTGTGGCATCGCCCTTGGTGATGTGGCGCTGCGGAATTGAGTGGAAACTAAAGAGCACGTGCTCCACTTCATGTGCAGCAAGGGTTTCAGCAGTTACCTCAGTCAAAGAAGCCAAGAATCCTTCGTCTGTGTAGAAAGCCGGAATCACACTGACCGGTGTTGGCACCCAGTCATTTGCTTGGACCTTACGCACTTCGTCCAGGGCTGAGCCGATCGTGGACGAGGTTTCCTGCGGATATAACGGCATCACGATGACGTGACGCACGCCCGCCGCCCTAAGTTCACTCCAGGCCTGCGCAATGGAGGGACTGCCATAACGCATTGCGTGCCGGACGACAAAATTCTCGCCCAACTCCCCCGCGACTTTGTGGCGAAGTTCCGCGCTGAAGTGCAGTAGCGGTGAGCCTGTGGTTGGGTCCCAAATGTTTTGGTACAACTTTGCGCTCTTCGATGAGCGAATCGGCAAAATGATTGTCTCCAACAACACGCGACGAATCGCTGCTGGGAAATCGAGAACTCGGGGGTCCGAGAGAAATTGCCGCAAGTAGCGTCGCACGGCCGCGCTAGTTGGAGCATCAGGTGATCCAAGGTTAAGAAGCAGCACGCCAACTGGGCGATCATCCTTGGGTGAGGCACTCACTTTTGTCCGCTTCCCGTGAGTTGGCGAAAACGGTGGCTCGCCCCCCATGACGTCACTCTCCAAAGAGCTTCAGCCACGATCTTGTTGCTCATTTTTGATTGCCCAACTTCACGTTCCACGAAGGTGATAGGCACCTCTCGAATACTCAAACCAGCGCGCAGGGCCCGCCATGCTAGGTCAATTTGAAAGCAGTAGCCCTGCGATTGCACTGACTGCAAATCCAACGCCTGCAATGCACTCGTGCGAAATGCTCGATAGCCGCCGGTGGCATCGTGGACATCAATACCGAGCGCTATTCGGGTGTAGGCACTGCCCCCGCGAGATAGGAACTCACGGGACTTGGGCCAGTTCTCCACTGCCCCACCGGGTACCCAACGAGATCCCAACACCAAATCAGCATCTTCTAGAGCCTTCAGTAAGCGTGGCAGTTGTTCTGGCTGATGCGAACCGTCAGCATCCATTTCAACTACCGCGTCGTAGCCCTTATCAATGGCCCAGGCGAAACCAGCCAAGTAGGCAGCGCCCAGGCCCTGCTTTCCGGCCCTGTGCATGACCGAAATTCTCGAGTCATCGGCTGCAAGCTCGTCGGCAATCTGTCCAGTACCGTCCGGACTCTTGTCATCCGCTATAAGGACGTCAACATAGGGAACGGCCGCTCGCAAACGGCCAACAATGACAGGAAGGTTTTCCTTTTCGTTGTATGTCGGAATGATAACGACAACGCGCGCAGGTATGTCCCTACTCTGGTTTGTCACGCAGGCTCCCGAAGACGTTGTTGAACTCTCATTATGAGGGTTAGAGCCAAGCCGAGCATCCCCAGTACAACCAGCCCCAAACCGATTGCCGGCCCCGCAACGGATGCGCTTGTCTGCTGGCGGTTTCCTGTGATGTTGGCAACAAAGTAGCCTGGTTTGGTTTGCGGCAATACCGCCACAACCTCACCCTGCGCATTGATGGCCGCTGAGATTCCGGTGGTGGCAGCAGTCAGTACCGGCCGTGAGAATTCAATGGCGCGAGCCGTGGTGATGGCGAATTGCTGCTCTGGCTGATCGGTCTGGCTATAGGTGGCATTATTTGTCATCACAATCAAAGCTTGCGCTCCCCCGCGCACGGTTGCCTGCATCACATCGTCGTGGGCCACCTCGAAGCAGATGACAACGCCGAGCCTTAACCCGTTAATGGACAACTCCCCCACCGTGGAACCCGGCTGGAAGTCATTGGCGATGAGTTGGAAGCGTGATGAGAGACCAGAGATTTGGTCCCGATATGGCAAGTACTCACCAAAAGGGACGGGGCGCTGTTTGGTGTAGATCACCGCTGGCACCTTGCCCGGTGTGAAAAGCACTGCCGAATTCGTCACCTTCCCGTACTGACCAGTTTCAAGGACGGCGCCCACCAGGATCGGCACACCGACCGCAGCACTTGCTGACTGAATCAACTGCAAGGTTTGTGGGTCAGTTCTGGGGTCAAGGTCGGTGCTGTTTTCTGGCCATACAACAAGGTTTGGTTTAGCTACTCGGCCAGCTTTTATGTCAGTGGCAAGCACGGCAGTTTCGCGAGCATGATTTTGCGTTACGGTCCGTGCCCGACCCAAGAAGTCAAGTCCAACTCCGGGCACGCCCCCTTGCACGATTGCAATGGTTGCTGTTGCGCTGGGAACTACTGCGGTCTTTGTCAAAGTGGAAATCGGAATCAAAAAAGTAATTCCGATCAAAGCCAGCGCGATGAAACTATTTCTCACGTGGAATGCATCACTTGCAATGATGATTGCTAACGCCGAACATGCAAGGGCAAAGGCAAAACTGACATAGAGCGGGCCACCGAAGGAAAATAAGTAGTGAGGCTGACCCGCGGTAGCAAAACTAAGACCTCCCCAAGGAAAGCCCCCTAGTGGGAATCGATCACGAATCCACTCTTGGCCTACCCATGCGCTCGCCATCCACACTGGCGCCAAGGGCAAACGTGACACCTGATTGATCACCCAGCCAACGAGCCCGATAGGAATCGCACAAACTAGGGCCAACCCGACCCAAGCATCGGTTCCCACCACGCTCATCCACGAGATGAGCACACCAAACCAGCCGAGCCCAAACAGCAGACCAATCCAGAGGGCAAAGCCGGGTCGTACTTGAATAATCAGGGCCAAAAATGCTGCAAAAGCCAGAAGCACCAAGCCGGTGTAATGCCGGGGAACACAGGACCAGCCACCGAGCACACCAAGGCAGAAGGCGGCCAACGAATAAGCAGCCGCTGCCCTACTGTGCAGCGGTCGTTGATCCAATTCGAATCTCAGAGGATGACCAAGTCGCGTGGTTGGTTGTTAACCCGCTCGCAGCCGGTCGGGGTCATCACAACAATGTCCTCAAGTCGGGCTCCCCACTTTCCGGCTACATAAAAACCCGGTTCGATCGAAAATGCCATTCCTGGTTGCAGTCGTGTTTGGTTTCCGCTGACGATGTAGGGATCTTCGTGGGTTGACATTCCGATCCCGTGGCCGGTGCGGTGGATGAAGAATTCACCAAGTCCAGCTGAGGTCAGGACATCGCGTGCTGCTTGATCAACAGACTCGGCGCTTACCCCTACCGTTGCAGAAACAAATGCAGCTTCTTGGGCTTGCATTAGCGTGCCGTAATCGCGAGCAAACGCGGGATCAACGTTGCCCATTGCATAAACGCGAGTCGAATCTGAGCAATATCCCTCTGGAGTGGTGCCGCCAATGTCCACGACAATCACATCGCCAACTTCAATGACGCGATCAGATACCTCGTGGTGCGGACTTGCTCCGTTTGGACCACTGGCCACGATGACAAAATCAACGCGTTCGTGCCCCTGAGACAAAATCGCATCACCAATATCTCGAGCGACTTCGCGTTCGGTACGCCCTACGCGTAGCCACTGCCCCATCTGGGCATGCACGCGATCAATGGCCGCTCCAGCCTGTCGAAGCGCATCAAGTTCGGCGGTACTCTTCCTGACGCGAAGTTCATTGACAATGCCACCGGCGAGTACTTGTTCAAGACCTGGCATCGCATCCCGCAATCGCAAGACCTGTTCGGCCCACATGTGGTCATCAACAGCGATAGCGCCATCGGAGGGAAGCAGTTTGGCAATCAATTCGTAGGGGTTATCCGTTTCTTGCCAATCAATAATGCTGATCCCAAGATCTGCTACACCGCTAGCCAACGCTGCGGGACGCTCCAATGTTGGAACTACCAGAGTTGGACTGACATCGTCCCCAGGAACGATCAAGCAGGTCAGGCGTTCAAGAGCCACCGCGTTATAGCCGACCAAATAACTCAGCGAGGAACCTGGTGTGATCAACATGGCCACCAATTCTTGACTGGCAACAACTGCTTGAGCCTGATCCAATCGAGCGCTGCGTTCTGAGGTTGAGATCACCCACCCATTCTAGGACTTTTACAGGCTCTGGGACGTCAAGGTCACCGATCGGGCAGGATGTACATATGCCTGAACGCTTGCTCCTTCTGGACACGGCCTCTTTGTACTACCGCGCGTTCTATGGCATGCCAGACACGATGCGTGCACCCGATGGGACTCCGGTCAATGCCATTCGCGGAATGCTCGATTTTGTCTCCCGCCTTGTGCGCGATCACGAACCAACACGGTTGGTGGCCTGTATGGATGCGGACTGGCGCCCATCGTGGCGCGTTGAACTCATCCCCTCCTATAAAGCGCATCGAGTGGCAGTGGAGGAAGCTGACGAGACGTTAGAAGACGAAGGTTCTAATGTGCAGGGCCGAGTCGCCGTTGGCGAGCGTGGTGTCGACCTCGTTGCAGAAATGCCTGATGACTTGTCCATTCAGATTCCCCTGATTGTTGAGGCGTTTTCGCACATTGGAATCACGACTCTGGGAGTGGCCGACTACGAAGCCGACGACGTCATTGGCACGCTGGCACACCGATCCACTTGCGCGGTGGGCATTGTCACCGGAGACCGAGACTTGTTCCAACTTATTGATGATCGTTTGGATCGGCGCGTTTTCTACACGGCGGCCCGCGGGGTTAGTCAAGTTGAAGTGGTCAACGAGCAATGGGTTGCAGACAAATATGGCATCCCCGGGCGTTCCTATGCCGATTTTGCCACCCTGCGTGGAGACGCATCCGATGGACTTCCGGGCGTTCGCGGAATTGGAGACAAGACCGCAGCCATGCTGGTGTCGACGTTCGGTTCGCTTGAATCAATCATTGCCGCAGCACACGATGAGAGTTCTGATTTACCAGCGTCAGTCCGTAAGAAAATTCTGGCCGGCCTTGATTACCTTGCCGTAGCTCCGAAGGTGGTTGCGGTGGCTCGTGATGTTCCCATCCCCGCTGATTTAGATGACACGTTGCCGCGCTTACCGGTTTCGGCAGATGCTCTTGAAGAAATGTCGCAGCGCCTAGCCTTAGGTCGATCGGTCGATCGCCTCCTAGAAGCGCTGGTGCTCAACTCCGCTGGCTAAAGACCCGTCAGTGCAATGATTCCGCGCCGGCACTTATCGATGGCCGCGTTGGCGTTGGCTGAGATCGCGGAATTACCGGCATCGGCAATTTGTCCAAGAAGGTCAATAAGTTGACGCATGACTCGGACAAAGTCTCCAGCCGAAAGCTGCGAATCCTTAAGGATTGAATCCAGGCGCTTACCGCTTGCCCAACCGTGAGCCGCCATCGCCAGACCAAGGTCGGGTTCGCGTAGGAAGGACAATCCGAACTGTTTTTCGACTCGCTCAAGGTCGGCCCAGAGGCGAACCGTTGCTGCTAAGGCCGCACTCGAAGAGTAAGGAACTTCCGGTGCATCTGATTCATTGTCGCGTCGTGATTCATAGACCAGGATTGACACCGTTGCGGCCAGATCAGCAGGACTCAGGTCATCCCACACCTGATTGCGCAATGCTTGAGCGATTAAAAGATCGGATTCGCTATATATTCGAGCCAAAATCTCGCCGGCCGGCGTTGTGGAATCGGAATCCTTATCGAGGTACCCCTGTGACTCAAGGACTTCGCACACTTGCCTAAAGGTCCTGCCCACGCTGTTGGTCCGCCCTGAAATGCGTTGGGCCAGCGCATCACCTTCTCTCGTGACCCGCCAGAATCGCTCAGCCCATCGCGCATGGTCTTCTCGCTGGTCGCAGCCATGACATGGATGCTGACGAATGCTGGCTCGAAGATTCAAGATTTCTTCGTCCTCATTACGTGCTTGTTTCTCCCGCTTGTCACTGACCTGGATAGGGGCAACCTCCCGTAAGGCAAGTGCCAATGTTTTACGAGCTTGCGGATTGCGTGCCTGGAAATTTCGTGGAATTTCCAAACGAGCCACCGCTTCAATGCCACCAAGGAGATCGTTTGGAGACAAGCGTTTAACTTGACGATCGCCCGTGAGTACTTGCAATCGGGGTCCGTCCAGCCTTGGTTGGTTATCGCGTTCAATCACCACCGCGGAAACCGATCTGCGTCCTGTCGGCAAGAAAATCACATCGCCTACATCAAGCTTCTCCATCGATGCGGCAGCTTGTGCTCGTCGTTGCGAGGAACCTTGTTTGGACAGATCCGATTCACGATCGCTGAGTTGTCGACGCAACTTTGAGTACTCTTGAAAGTCCCCGAGGTGGCAGGTCATGGATGCGGCATATTCGGCTAGGTGTTCGTCATTTCGACGTTGATGCCGGATCAGACCGACGACCGATCGATCTGCTTGGAATTGCGCAAACGAAGTCTCCAAGAGTTTCTCGGCCTTGTCCCGGCCGAACTGGGCCACGAGATTGACCGCCATGTTGTACGAGGGCTTGAAGGACGAGTTCAAGGGGTAGGTTCGCGTCGACGCTAATCCAGCTAAAACATTGGGATCAAGGCCGCGATGCCACGCCACCACAGCGTGCCCCTCAACATCGATTCCGCGCCGCCCAGCACGACCGGTGAGTTGGGTGTACTCACCGGCAGTTACTTCAACATGCGATTCACCGTTCCACTTGACCAAGCGTTCCAGAACAACACTTCGAGCCGGCATGTTGATGCCCAGAGCTAGCGTTTCAGTAGCGAACACCACCTTCACAAGACCTTGGGTGAAAAGTTCCTCCACAACTTCTTTGAAGATGGGCAGCATTCCTGCGTGGTGGGCTGCCACTCCACGACCGAGTGCGTGTTCGAAATCCGCATAACCTAGTACCGCTAGGTCCTCAGGAGGAATGCCCGCGCAACGTTCCTGCGCAAACGCCTCAATCTCTGCTCGTTCACGCTCTGATGTCAATCGCACTCCTGCACGCAGAAGTTGCCCGACGGCGATGTCGCATCCTTTGCGACTGAAGACAAAGATGATCGCCGGCAGTAGTCCTTCGCGCTCTAAGCGCAACACTTCATCAAAACGATCCGGTTCTCGGTGACTGTATCCGCGCGAACCCCGTCCACGTCGATGGTTACCGCCCTGTCCCGAATAGCGCCGATTCTTATCTGAAAGCCGTTGCTCCTCTTGGTCTTGGCGAGCTAAGGCCACTAACTCGGGGTTGATCTCAACCTGGTCATCATCAATGAACAGGTCGTACAGCCGATCATTGGTCAGAACGTGTTGCCAGAGCGGAACCGGACGAGCTTCGCTGACCACGATCTCCGTTTCCCCTCGAACACCTCTGAGCCAATCGCCGAACTCCTCAGCGTTACTTACGGTCGCCGAAAGCGCCACTACCGAAACACTCTCAGCCAGATGGATGATGACTTCTTCCCACACTCCCCCGCGAAAGCGATCGGCCAGGTAATGAACCTCATCCATGACCACGTGGCTCAAGCCTTTTAGTGTGTTACTGCCCGCGTACAGCATGTTCCGCAGAACCTCTGTGGTCATGACGACAATGGGTGCCTCACTATTGAGCGAATTGTCCCCAGTCAGCAAACCAACATTTTCTGCACCGAACATCTCGCACAGATCGGCAAATTTTTGATTGGACAACGCCTTGATAGGGGTGGTGTAGAAGCATTTGGCCCCGGCCTTCAATGCCAGATGGCACGCGAACTCCCCAACGACTGTTTTGCCCGCGCCAGTGGGAGCTGCCACTAAGACGGTCTTGCCCGATTCAAGAGCAGTGCAGGCACTCTGTTGGAATGGATCGAGTTCAAAGTCAAATTGGTGAGAGAACGTGGCGAACTCGGACTTTGATTGCGCTGCTCGTCTCTTCGCCGCCGCAAAACGTTCGGCAGGGGTTAGTGTCATCAGTTCGCTTCTTGTGCGCGGGCTCGACGCCGATCATTTGACCAAGCAATCGCAAAGGAGATGAAGAGTAAAATCAGCATGGGAGTGGCCAGGGCCAGCATCGTCCATGGATCTCCGGTTGGTGTTGCTACCGCCGCGAAAACAAATACCCCAAAAGTGATTCCCCTCCACCAACTTCGCAAGCGGCCGGCGCTGAGGATGCCGACCGCATTGAGCAGCACCACAAAGACTGGAAGGAGGAAGGCGACGCCAAAGACCAGAAGCATGCGAGTGACAAAAGTGAAATATTCCGATGCAGTAATCAGGTTGGAAAAATTCGTGGGTGTAAAGCCCAAGAGAATCTGTAGACCATGTGGCAAGAAGATGTAGGCCAACCACACTCCGGCGGCGAAAAGGGGTACCGAAACCGCCAAGAAAATGACAGTCCATTGCCGTTCACGCTTATGTAGGCCTGGAGTGACGAAGGCCCACAGTTCGTAGAGCCAAATAGGACTGGTGATGACAATGCCAGCGATGACCGAGATTTGCAGTTGCAGGGTGAAGGGAGTTGCTATGCCTGTGATCACCAGGTCGGGAACTTTAACGCCATTACTGGCCCCAGTTTGCTGGTACACATCCCACGGCTTGCGCATAATCGCGATGAGCGGCTCGTAGAAGAACCACGCCACAATCGACCCAAGGCTGATCGCAACTGCCGCTATGAAGAGTCGTTTGCGAAGCTCGCGAAGGTGGTCAAGCAGAGGCATGGCCACCATGGTGGTTCGCTGATTCGCATCAGATTCGGCTGTGCTCACGCTTGAGACCTACTCGAAAAGAACTTAATGGACGGGTGGCTGTGGACTGTCCGAATCCTCTTCTTCGTCGTCCTTTTTGGTCACTTCGCTCTTAAAGATTCGCAGCGATTGCCCAAGGCCTCGAGCTGCATCAGGAAGTCGTTTACCGCCAAAGAGCAACAGGATGATGATGAGCAAGACAATAAGCTCGCCGGGCTTTAGGTTTCCAAGCATCAGTTCAACCCTCCTGTTATGCCATCAGCATACGCCTGAGGGTGCCAAGCTTTGTGGGTTAGTGCCTGCGGCGCGCTAGGTGGCCAGGATTCGCAGTTGCTCAGCCAAAAGGTCTTGGTCAGAGAGCATGAGGGCAAAGTCCAGAAGCTCGTCATAGGTCAAGGGCGGTCCGCTGTGTGCTTCAAGCGCCTCGGCAGGCAGGTCCCAACGATCAACGGCCACTCCACCAGAGATCAAAAGGGCAACAACATCCTCATCAGCGCTCTTAGTGACCAGGTCAAGGCACGTGGGGCATTGGAACGAGTAACTGGACAATTCGGCGCGATTGGAGACGACAAGGTGCAATTGAGCCGGAACCAGTGTTACATCCCCGCACTGGGTGCATGAGGCTTTGATCGTGGTCATGTGCCCTCCTCCAGATCGTTCTTCTGAAGGATGTTTCGGCCAGATAGGGCACGGACTTAACCCCATCGGGTGAAATTTCCCAAGGGCGCGAGCCCTTAGGTGTACTGGGTCAAGCCCGCAGCTGCTCGATCCGCGATGCGATCGGCAAGTTCCCGGGGCGCAATCAAACGGGCATTTCCACCGGCCTGCAAAATCATCCGTTCAATCCACTGCTCATCGGCCACCCGCACACCAAATCTCAGCCCCCCACCTTCAAGATCCATGACATCGCTGACGTTGGCGTATTCAGCCAGCCATCGCCCAGCCGCATTCACTTCAATGGTGACCTCAGGGATATCGGCATCGGAGAGCAGAACTTCATTTGCCGCCACAGTCTCAATCTCACGAGGAGTGCAAGGTTGGTCAAGCACGTGTGCACTCAGGATTCTGCTGAGCCGAAAAGTGCGCTGGCCATCAGCGAGCAAACACCACGCCTGAAGGTACTGATTGCCTTGGGTGTTAACAATTCTGATGGGTTCCACAATGCGCTCTGTGACTTCATCGCGGGTTGGCACTAGGTAAGAGATTTCCACCTGCTTGCTCTTGGTCAAAGCCTCATCAAGTGCTTGTGCAATCGCGGGCGAATCTTCATCGGCGGATCGATAAATTGAAATGGTATCAGCACTCGAAGATGCGGCCCCTGCGACGACTTGTAGTTTGTTAATCACTCCTTCAATCAGATCTTCATCTACGCCACTTGTCAGACCTCGCAAGACGTTCAGACCCACGAGCAAAGTGGTTGCCTCATCACGGGTCAATGCCATCGGACGAGTCAGTGATTGCGGGTCCAAGACGTGGATCAGTCCATTCGCCGGAACTTGGCTGCTGGGGTCAAAGTGATCGTCCTCATCTGCCGACCAGAACTGAATATCGATCAAGTCTGAGTGATAACCACCGGGCAATCCGCAAACAATGAGTAGATTCAGATCCCGCTCGACCTGTTCTACGGAAATATCGAAGGCAAGGGCCACCTCATTGGCGCTGACTCCTGGGTTGTTTTGCAGCCACGGCACTAAAGCCAACAGGCGTATCAGCTGGGCGGGTTGCGAACTCATCGGTGGGCCTTGGCCGCAGTGGTTAAAGCTTCAATGACGGCCTCTCGCATGTCTGCTGGCTCTTCGAGAACTACATCCGGTCCAAATCCGCAAACTTGAGAGACAAAGCGATCAAAATCAACCTCATGTACAGAAATGCGATCCCAATTCTCGTCAACGTGGCTAACCGTGTGCGCAATACGACGAATGGCATTTCCAGCTCCGGCTCGAACACGAAGCACCGCGGAAACCAAATCTTGTTCTGGCTCGATTAATGCAGAGATGTCCATTTGGCCCAAAGTCACAGGTGGTGTCTGGGCTGATCCCGCCTCACCTGCAAATTCCACTGAGCCCATGATGCGTGATAGCCGAAAGACTCGTGTGTCATCTCGTTGCGCATCCTTTCCGATCACATACCAAGCACCTTTGTGTGATACCAGAACGTAAGGATCAACCTGACGAGAAGCGGCGGTAGCAGCTCCAGAATTGCGATAGGCAAAAGAAATTGGCCTGCGGTCGTGGACGGCTTGATAGACGGCCTCAAACGTTGCATCGTTAGCGCCAATATTGGTAGCAACAGGTGGCAAGGACTGGCTTGTTGTTGCCACGCCGAGTTTGCGTAAACCTTGTGCGGCTGCCGAATGTAGGCATCCTTGCTCCCAGGCCCTAGCCGCCACCACAAGAACAGCTCGCTCCTGCGGAGTTAGGACAATTTCGGGCAATTCGTACTGCGATTGGTCAATGGAGTAAGAGGCGTTGTCCCCCGCACCGGATGGATTTTCAACGGTGAGCAACGGGATCCCGAGATCGCGCAGATCTCGTTTGTCCCGCTCAAACATGCGCTCGAAAGCTTCGTTAGAGGGGCTGACTCGGTAGTCCTCGATGCTCGATCGTATCGCTGCCCGATTGACCCCACGAGGTGAGTCCAGCAAATACACAACCAAGTTCAACAGTCGCTCAGTGCGGCGTTGTGCAGAATTCCCCGCCATCTGCGATCAGCGCACGTTGATCAGGTCAATGACAAAGACCAAGGTCCGTCCACTCAATCGGTGTCCCCCACTGGTTCCGTACGCCATATGCGGCGGGCAGACAAGCTGGCGACGTCCGCCGACCTTCATACCGGGAATACCTTCCTGCCATCCGGCTATCAAGCCATTAAGCGGGAACTCTATGGACTCACCACGATCCCAACTCGCGTCAAATTGCTCACCGGTCTCAAAATCGACACCCACGTAGTGGACTTCAACGTTGCCACCAGGAACTGCCGCAGCACCACTACCCTCGACCAGATCCGTAATCACGAGTTCTTCGGGGGCGGGCCCTTCGATGAACTCTATGTCGGGTTTTTCCACGAATCAGGCCTTTCTTTTGGCTGTTGGATGCAAACTATTGAGAAGGAGCGTTACCGACCAGGTCAACCACGAATACCAAGGTTTCGTTTGGACCAATTGCAGGTGGGCTTCCAGCGGCTCCGTAGCCCTTTTCTGGGGGAATGATGAGTAACCGGCGGCCACCTGGCTTGATCCCTTGCAAACCTTCAGTCCAACCAGAAATAACGCCGTTCAGTGCGAATGGGATGGGCGCACCACGATCAAAGGACGAGTCAAAAACTTTTCCGTCGGACCATGAGATGCCTTCGTAATTCCACAAGTACGGCTTCGTGATATCGGAGACAGGGGTTCCCTTGCCGACAACGAGATCCTTCACGACCAACTCTGTGGGCGGATTACCCTTTGGCTTGGCGATCGTTGGGTTAGCTCCGTAGCCACCGGTAACCTTCGGGATATTTGATGCTTGGGAGGCTGAACTGGTCTTTGTGCCAGAGGGCGAGTTTGTAGTGTTGCTTGAGCATCCACTCAGCGCAATAGCCATACACGTTGCAGCTGCAATTGCTGCGACCACGGCGGACTTCGATGACCGATACATGACAACTCCCTTGGGTTCAGCGTGAAACGACATCATAAGCCCTACATGCTGGCAATGAGCCGATCAACCCGCTCGTCAACACTCTTGAAAGGGTCTTTACACAAAATCGTTCGCTGAGCTTGATCGTTGAGTTTCAGATGCACCCAATCGACTGTGAAATCGCGCCTGGCGGCTTGGGCTGCCTGCACGAAGTCACCCCGCAGTTTTGCCCTAGTTGTCTGTGGCGGCTGCGCTTGCGCATCCTTGATCGCATCCTCAGTTACGACAGATTTGGCTAGTCCACGCTTTTGCAGGATGTAGAACAAGCCCCTTTGTCGGTTAATGTCGTGATAGGCCAGATCAATTTGAGCAATCCGTGGTGAGGACAAAGGCAGATCGTGACGGTCTCGATAGCGCTCAATCAGATGCAACTTGGCCACCCAATCAATTTCTGTACCCACGGCCGCCAGGTCATCCTTTTCGATCGCATCTAAGGTGCGCTCCCACAGATCAAGAGTTGCGGCCATGCTTCCAGTGGCCAGACCGCGTCGGTGCGCGAAGTCAAATGCCTTCTCGAAGTACTCGCGCTGCATATCCAATGCTGACACTTCACGACCATTCGTAAGGCGCACGGTGCGCTTGCCCGTAATGTCGTGGCTGATTTCCCGAATAGCGCGAATGGGGTTTTCCAAACTCATATCGCGCAGAACCACGCCAGCTTCAATCATGCGCAGAATCAGATCTGTGGAGCCCACCTTCAAAAGTGTGGTGGTCTCACTCATATTGGAATCCCCCACGATCACATGCAGTCGTCGGTACCGTTCCGCATCGGCATGCGGCTCATCGCGGGTGTTGATGATCGGGCGTGAGCGAGTTGTGGCCGACGAGACCCCTTCCCACATGTGCTCGGCCCGCTGACTAAGGCAAAACGTGGCACCCCGTGGAGTGGTGAGCACTTTGCCTGCCCCGGCAACGAGTTGGCGGCTGACGAGGAAGGGAATCAACACGTCGGAAAACCGCGAAAAGTCCCCTTGTCTATCGATCAGGTAATTCTCGTGGCACCCGTAGGAATTACCTGCCGAGTCAGTGTTGTTTTTGAACAGGAAGATCTCACCGCTGACACCTTCATCCTGCAACCGAGACTGCGCGTCAATGGTGAGGTCTTCGAGAATGCGCTCCCCTGCCTTGTCGTGCGCAATGAGTTGCTCTAGGGAGTCACATTCAGCTGTTGCATACTCGGGATGACTGCCAACGTCTAAGTACAGCCGTGAGCCATTGCCCAGAAAGACGTTGCTACTCCTGCCCCACGAGACAACTCGTCGGAACAGGTATCTGGCCACCTCATCTGGCGAGAGTCTGCGATGCCCTTCAAAAATGCAGGCCACGCCAAACTCGGTTTCAATACCAAAGATTCGCCTATCCATGCTAGGCGCGAAGGAGTTCTGATAGTCGCTCGGCGGTGATGCGTTGAAAGAGTCGACGACTGCGATTGCGATCGAGCACTGCCACTTCCAACATCTCAGGTGCAATCGATGCTGAAGGGTTCGGTTCGGCTGAAGGGTTGGTTTTACTCTCGTCCGCCTCCGATGCTTGAGTCTCAGCCTTGCCGGCAGCGATTGCCTCTACGGCGAGCTTTAGCGCAGCTGGGAATTCCAAGTCCGGGGCGTACGCCTGCTTCAAAAATTCGGTGATTCGATCGGCCGAGCCACCCATGGCCACGAATCCGTGTTCGTCCGCCACTGACCCATCAAAGGTCAGCCGATACATCTGGTCCTGTGCGGCAACACTGCCCACCTCTGCAACGACGAGTTCAACCTCGAACGGTTTGGGATTTTCGGTGAAAATCGTTCCAAGCGTTTGTGCGTAGGCATTGGCTAATCCGCGCCCGGTGACGTCTTGGCGGTCATAGGAATATCCACGTGTGTCGGCTAGCCGCACGCCGGCCACGCGTAGGCTTTCAAATTCGTTGTATTTTCCCACAGCAGCAAAGGCGATGCAGTCATAAATCTCGCTGATCTTATGCAAAGCGCGAGAGGGATTTTCGGCAACAAAGGCAATGCCGTTCTTGTATTGAACGACTACCACGCTGCGTCCGCGGGCAATTCCCTTGCGGGCGTAGTCGGCCTTGTCCTTGATGATTTGTTCAGGAGAGACGTAAAACGGCATGCTCATGAATGACCACCCACCCCGCGGTACCCGCCTGAGTCTGTGGTGCGATCGGTGATCAAGGTTCGAATCACCGGCTCGAGCTCCGTGTCATCTATGCGCCGATATCCGTTGTCATCTACGGCGGCAACAACTGGGTAAATGCCCCTGGTTAGGTCTGGGCCGCCGGTGGCTGAGTCGTCGTCAGCCGCGTCGTAAAGCGCCCCAATGGCCACCGAGACTGCGCTGGCTTGGTCCATATCCGGCTGCCACATCTTCTTGAGAGCTCCACGAGCAAACATCGAACCTGACCCGATGCTGTGGTGGTCATATTCCTCATAGCGACCACCGGTTACATCGTAGGAAAAAATGCGACCAACCTGGGTTGCGAGATCAAAGCCGCCAAACAACGGCACAACTGCCAAACCCTGCATCGCCATTGTCAAATTGGAACGAAGCATTGACGCTAGCCGGTTTGCCTTGCCGTCAAGTGAGAGCAGAACGCCTTCAATCTTTTCGTAATGCTCCAACTCCACTTGAAAGAGGCGAACGATTTCCAAGGCCACACCAGCGGTACCGGCGATTCCAACGCAGGAGAATTCGTCGGTGGCAAAGACCTTTTCAATATCACGACTTGCGATGACGTTTCCCATCGTTGCGCGGCGATCGCCGGCCATCACGATGCCACCGGCATACTTCATCGCAACAATGGTTGTTCCATGAGGCACGTCAATCGGGCTTGTGCTGGGCATAGAACCCATCGATCGACCCGAAGGCAATAACGATGGGTCATGCATCCGCAAGAAATCTGTAAACGAACTGACTCCCGGGGTCATGAACGCTCCCGAAAGCCGACCTTCCCTGGGTGCACCCGGATCAATACTCACTGGCCACCTTTTTGCACGAAGGATGCGATGAATTCAGCTGCGTTAGTTTCCAGAACGCCATCAATCTCATCAAGAATGGAATCAACATCGTCATCGAGCTGGTCGCTTCGCGACTGCTCCGAACCGGCCTCTACAGTCTCAGCGGCCACATCGTCCTGATCGGCCTGACTGTGAGCGCCCCGTTCAGTGCGACGCTGAGACTCACGCTCGCTCATTGCTACTCCTCAAGGATCTGCTTGGTCAGCCCATCTCCACCCATAACCTACCGGAAAGCACAGCATCCGTGCCTAAAACCGAGGGTCTAGGCACAAGGCGACCTTATCCCTAAGTTAGGACAATTGGGGATCAATTCTTAGGTAGCAATGACCGATGATAGGTCCATGAAGAAAAACCGGACTCCGTCAGAAGATCGCCGTCAACGAGCCAATGCTCGAGATAGGTCCAATCGTGTTGCGGCCAGGGTTGGTACCACGATCATGGTCGGAGCAACAGCAGCTACCGCGTTAGGCGCGGCTGCTTTTGCCTCGGATGCCCAAGTGGCCCAAGTTGAAAAGGCTTCAGCGGCAGCGGCGGCGGCTCAAGCAGCCGAACAAAAGCTCGCCGCACAGCAAAGCGTGCCCTCTACCGTCTTCGCCCCTCCGACTACCGCCCCGGTTCCAGCCAATCGGCCACAAACCAAAACACCCGTACAAGCAAAGACGAAGACAAGCCCAAGAACGCAAACCAGAACCACGCGCAAGGCTGTTGTCCGCAAGAAGGCGCCGGTGAAGGTTTACGTTCCGCCGCCGGTTCAGCAGGTTGTTCCGCCAGCGCCAACGACACATGGGTCATAACCGATGCCTAGCCAACGGCAGGACAGCAGTCCAAAGATCATGTCGTGGGTCGATTGGACCTGTGAGGTAGTCCTATGGGTCAAGGACGGCAACATCGCTGAACAGGCGGAAGTCATCCTCCGTGAGGTGATGGCCGATGTTGAGCAAGCCGCAAGTCGATTCAAGCCCGACTCAGAAATCCTTACATTGCGCGATGGTGAGCAAGCTGTTGTATCGCCAACGCTTTTGGACATCGCCCGTTGCGCTCTTCAGGCCGCCGAAGCCACCGATGGACTCTTTGACCCAACTATTGGTCAGGTGCTTATCGATTGGGGCTACCGCGATCGGGTCCCAGAGGTAGAAGTATCGGCACCCTCGCTCACGCTTAGTTCGCGTGCGACCTACCGCGATGTCAAACTCGATGTTGATAGATCCACCATGCAGTTGCCCGCCGGGGTCGTCTTTGATCTCGGAGCCACTGCGAAGGCATGGGCGGCCGATGAAGCTGCTCGGCGCATTTGGGAGCGCTTCGACGTTGCAGTTGTGGTCGGAATTGGCGGAGATCTTGCAGTGTTTTGTCACGATGGAGATGGCGAGACGGTGCCGGTCGGCATTTCCGAAGGGATAGAACCTACGTCTACCCACATCCTGGTGGGGACATGCGGATTGGCCACCTCAACAACCTCACGTAGGCGCTGGCGATCCGCCACAACCGATGTCCACCACATCATTGATCCGCGTTCGGCCTCACCATCGGTTGGGCCTTGGCGAACTGTCACAGTCATGGCGGCTAACTGCGTGGCCGCCAATCACGCAGCAACAGTTTCCATCATCAAGGGCGACTCGGCGCAGCGTTGGCTCAGTGAACTACAACTTCCAGCCAGAATGGTGTCTAAGCAAGGCGATGTCACCTACGTTTCAATGTGGCCGGTGGAGTGCTGATGAATACTGTGTGGTTTCTTGACCGATCCAGCGGGTTCGTGTTGCTTGTGCTGTTCACGAGCAGCCTGACTTTGGGTGTGTTAGCCACCCGCAGAACTGGCCGTGGCTCAATGTCACGCTTACTCTCCCAAGACCTTCACGTACGCGTGACTAGTGCTGCGTTGGCCTTACTGGTGGTCCATGTCGCCACAGCCGTTGCAGATACCTATGTGGACATTTCCCTTGCCGATGTACTTATACCTTTTAGGGGTGGCTACCGCCCCTTTTGGCTTGGCCTGGGCACCATAAGTCTTGACCTATTTTTGTTAGTTCTCCTGACCACGTTCATCCGAGGCAAACTCAACGAACGTGCCTGGCGCATTTTCCATGCGTTGTCATACATCGGTTGGCTGTCATGTCTTTTCCATGCATGGGGCACCGGAACAGATGCGCGCACGAACTGGGGCCTAGCTCTGATTGTTTCCTGCACGTTGGTTGGCTTGATTGCCACCGCGTGGAGGATCTATGTGGTGATGACCGGTCGCAATTCCCCCACCCCACCAAGAGTTGCCGGACACTCCGCTCAAAAGGGCGAGGTCTTCCTTTCATGAATTCCATTGCAGTTGCCTCTACTGACTCGCCGGTTTTGTTGGCTGGAGTTATGCATGAGGACTTTTTCGCACGAGGAATTTCTCTTCGTGAACATGAGTCGATCCATGGAACTGTGTTGCGTGCTGGACGGCGCAGTGGCCGACACCTCGATGACGCCCTGGCGACCTTAAATCGAGATGACGTGCGCGGCCGTGGGGGTGCGAACTTTCCATTTGCCATCAAACTTGAGGCAGCAGCAAAGCAACGTCGCAAACCAGTAGTCGTGGTCAATGCAGCTGAAGGTGAGCCCGCATCGGCCAAGGACCTTGTCCTACTCTCGAGAAACCCACATTTAGTCCTTGATGGCGCGATTGCAGCTGCACGCTTGCTGGGAACCGGCGAGGTGGTCATTTGGTTACATCACAATTCACCAGCGTTGGCTGGACTTCGATCAGCCATTGATCAACGTGCTGGCTCTTGTCCCGACATCTCCTTTACCATCGCGCAGGCACCAGATCGATTTGTATCGGGTCAAGTCACGAGCGTGGTGCAAGGGCTCTCCGGCGGTCCTGCCCTGCCCTACACGTTGCGAGAGCAGCCGACCAGCCGAGGAATCAACTCGCGGCCAACCTTGGTGTCCAACGCGGAAACCTATGCGCACGTGGCTATCGCACTTCAGCACCCTCATGAGTTCTCCGGACGGCTGTTAACCACAGTCATGACCTCGGATGGAGGACGCACCGTTGTGGAAACATTGCGCGGCACCTCCGTGCGGCAGGTTTTAAATACCGCCGGTTTGATTGATCCGCAGGTGCCCGTGCTTGCAGGTGGCTACGCCGGCTCATGGATCGCCCCATCTCGCCTATCTCAAGCCGTTGTGGATTCGCTCGTGCTAACCAACCCTGATGTGCGACTCGGTGTGGCCCTGTTTGCCCTGCCCGATCCCCAATGGTGCCCGGTGCAACTCACCGCCGCTTTGGTTTCCTGGCTCGCGGGTCAATCGGCGGGTCAATGCGGTCCGTGCACCTTCGGCTTGCCGGATATGGCCGGAGCTCTTCGTCGCATCGCTCATGGAAGTTCACTTCCTTCGGATCGTGACAATCTCGTTCGTTGGTTGCCACTTCTGGCAGGACGTGGCGCCTGCGCTCACCCGGACGGCGTTGTCGCACTAGTGAGGTCAACCGGTGAAGTGTTTGCCCAACACCTGTGGGATCACGTCAACGGTGTTCCGTGCGAATTCGGCAGTGCGAATTACCCATGGCCTTCAATTCGGACCGCATCAGTGGTGGGCTCATGAGAAAGCTCGTTGTTGATTGGATTGCCTGCGACGGACATGGCTTGTGCGCCATGGCGGCTCCGGAGTTGATTGACCTTGACGACTGGGGATACCCGGTGGTCCACGCCATCCCCGATGATCAACGACTCCTGAATCTGGCACGCAGCGCCATCGAAGCGTGTCCTGTGATGGCACTGCGGATGGATACAGCTACCTAGTCGAGCCCCTGACCAGTTTGTAGCGCAGTAATGAGTTGCTCGGCACTTGTGGCTTTGTCAATGAGGTTACTCAGTGCGGCTTTAGTGCCTTTGAAGGGATCTGTCGTTGCAATCCGTTGTAGTGATTCCTCACGGCCAATTTCAAAGACAATCGAATCCCACGATGCGGCAAAAATAGAATCACTAAACTTGCGAATGCATTCCCCACGAAACCACGCTCTCGTGTCATCGGGAGCATCAGTGACAGCAGCGTTCACATCGTGTGCAGGAATCAATGTCTTCATTTTTGATCTAGCTACCAGACGGTGATACAGACCTTTTTCTGGGCGAATATCGCTGTACTGCAGATCAATAAGTCCCAACTGCGGGTCATCCCATTGCAATCCATCGCGCTCACGGTAGCGCTGGATGAGGGAAAGTTTGGCCACCCAATCGAGTTCATTGGCAAGGGTTGTCGGATCGGATGCCAGTGCGTCCAGAATTCGTTGCCAGGTCTGAATTGCTTCATCAGTTAGCGGATCGCCATCACCTCGCGTTCTAATATGCGAGCGCACAGCCTCGAGATACATGTACTGGATCTCCAGCGCCGTGGCTTGTTTGCCGTTGATTAGGTCAAGCCGGTGGGTCAGGTTCCAATCGTGTGATACCGCCTTGATTTGCCCAACGGGATCAACAATTTCAGGGATGGCGAGCATTGAGGCTCCCTCAACAACGGCAAGCACAAGCGATGTCGTGGCAATCTTGAGATACGTTGCCAACTCGGACATGTTTGCATCACCAACGATCACATGGAATCGGCGATACTTCTCGGGATCTGCATGTGGTTCATCTCGAGTGTTGATGATGGGTCGTTTAAGAGTGGTCTCAAGACCAACTTCAGCTTCCATGAAATCGGCACGTTGACTCAATTGGAAGCCAGCAACCCGAGAATCTTGCCCGATCCCGATTCGACCAGCACCACAGAACACCTGACGGGTAACAAAGAACGGTGTGAGATGTCGCACGATGGAACCGAAGGCAACATCGCGCTTGATCAAGTAATTTTCATGTGTGCCATACGAGGCGCCCTTATTGTCCGTGTTGTTTTTATACAAGTTGATCGGTAAGGCTCCGGGCTGTGCATTGGCTCGGTTCATCGCCGCGAGCATGACCAACTCCCCCGCTCGCTCCCACTTCACAGCGTCAAGGGGATTTGTTACCTCCGGCGTTGAATATTCTGGGTGTGCGTGATCGACATACAACCTGGCCCCGTTAGTCAAAATCACGTTCATGAAACCGGGGTCTTCATAAGTTCCCTCTAGCAATTCGCGAAGCGCTGGGGCAAGGTCGACTCCGCGTGCATCTGTTAGAGGTTGCTCTTGTTCAAAGTCCCACCGCGTCCCAGCCTCTTGTAGGTGAGTTGATGCGTAGGCATTGACAATTTGGGCGGACAGATTCATGGAGTTGGCGTGCGGGTGTCCTGGAACTGAAATTCCATATTCGACTTCCGTGCCCATGATCCGCCGCACAGTCATGACGTGTTCCTTGCTGGTTGCTGAGATATCTCAGTGGTCCGCTTAGAGGTACTGGCCAGTGTTAGCCACTGTGTCGATGGAGCGGCCAGGTTCGGTGCCTTGCTTACCGTGGGTCAACGTGCGAATAAACACGATTCGCTCGCCCTTCTTACCGGAGATTCTCGCCCAGTCATCCGGGTTGGTGGTGTTGGGAAGATCCTCATTCTCACGGAACTCATCCAAACAAGCGGCAAGCAGGTGGCCAATGCGAATGCCGCGGGAGCTGTGATCCAGTAGGTCCTTGATGGCCATCTTCTTGGCACGATCGACAATGTTTTGAATCATCGCTCCAGAATTAAAGTCCTTGAAGTACAAGATTTCCTTGTCACCATTTGCGTAGGTGACCTCAAGGAATCGATTCTCATCACTTTCGGCGTACATCCGTTCCACAGTACGCAAAATCATGGCATCAACGGTTGCTTGCGGATCGTTACCGTTCTCCGCCAAATCATCTGCATGAAGCGGCAGGTCTGCGGTTACGTACTTGCTGAAAATATCCCGAGCACCTTCAGCGTCAGGGCGCTCGATCTTGATCTTCACGTCCAGTCTGCCTGGCCTCAAAATGGCCGGGTCAATCATGTCTTCCCGGTTCGATGCGCCGATGACAATGACGTTCTCTAGACCTTCAACACCGTCGATTTCGCTGAGCAATTGGGGCACGATGGTGTTTTCAACGTCCGAGGAAACACCGGACCCACGAGTTCGGAACAGCGAATCCATTTCATCGAAGAAGACGATGACCGGAGTTCCCTCACTGGCCTTCTCGCGAGCTCGTTGAAAAACAAGGCGAATGTGGCGTTCGGTCTCCCCCACATACTTGTTCAAAAGTTCGGGACCCTGGATGTTGAGGAAGTAACTGCGTCCCCCCGGCTGTCCAGAGGCTTCGGCAACCTTTCGCGCCAAAGAATGCGCTACCGCTTTGGCGATCAAAGTCTTTCCGCATCCCGGTGGGCCGTAGAGCAGGATTCCCTTAGGCGGCCGCAGCTTGTGTTCGGCAAAAAGGTGTGGATGCAGATAGGGCAGTTCAACTGCGTCTCGAATGAGTTCAATTTGCCCCTTGAGACCACCGATGTCTTCGTATTCGATATCGGGCACTTCTTCAAGGACCAGCTCTTCAACTTCAGACTTAGGGATGCGCTCCAACACATAACCCGAACGAGTGTCTAGCAACAGCGAGTCCCCCGCGCGAATGCTTGACTTAAGTAGTGGATCAGCAAGGCGCACCACTAGTTCTTCGTCGGAGTGACCTAGGACCAAGGCTCGTTCACCGTCCTCAAGAAGCTCCTTGAGCATGACGATCTCACCGACTTTTTCAAAGGTAAGGGCCTTGACAACATTCATGGACTCGTTGAGAACGAGCTCTTGTCCAGGTTCAAGTTCAGTCGGATCAATATCGGGGCCGACCACAATGCGCATCTTTCGACCATTGACCGAGGCATCGACACTGCCGTCGCCGTTGTTCGCAATGAAGATGCCAAAGCCCGACGGGGGTTGGGCGAGTCGATCAATTTCATTCTTCAGCGTCACGATTTGCTCGCGGGCTTGCTGCAACGTGGAAACCAAACGCCGATTCTGGGCACTCAGAGAGGACATATCCGAAGCAAGGTCACGCTCGGTAATACCGGTTTCGGGGTCACCCGGTCCCGGACTGGAACTGCCAAGACCCTGCGCACCGTCAAGACCCTGCGCACCGTCAAGACCCTGCGCACCGTCAAGACCCTGCGCACCGTCAATGCGGATGATGGTCCGCTTTGTTGCATCTGCCGGTCCGCCAGCTTGTTCTTGGCTGGAATCAGACGATGAATCCACTGTTCCCACCTCCGGATAAAGTTCCTATGTACTGATCTAACCGCTAGATGAGTCAAATCGCCAGAGCATCACAGCACAATTGCCTAGGAATGCCTCAATGACTTTCAGTTGTTAGAGTGTCATCCAGCCACGACAAGGTGGCTGGTGTCCTGGTTCCGGAGGCGAACTACATGAGCAGTGAGCCTTTGGTGGTGTGGATCGATCAGGAACTGTGCACCGGGGATGGCCTGTGCGTCCAATATGCCCGACCAGTGTTTGAAATGGATTTGGACGGTTTGGCGTACGTCAAGGATGCAGGCGACGAGCTGCTCGTTGAGCCCGGAGCCAAGACTGTGGTGCCAGTGGATCTCGTCAAGGACGTGATTGCATCGGCTAAGGAATGCCCAGGTAAGTGCATCCATGTTGAGCGAGCCAGTGACTTCGTTGAGGTTGCCGGTCCGCTGGCTTAACCCTTTGCTGGTCGCCTGCGTCTCGGCGGCGCGTCAACACCTTGGGCCATGCGTCGAGTTTGCACAAGAAAACCCGTGTGGCCAATCATGCGATGGTCGGGTCGAACGGCCAATCCTTCAACGTGCCAGGTCCGTACGAGCGTTTCGCTCGATACCGGCTCGGTGAAACCGCCATGTACACGAAGAGCTTCAACGAGCGTGGACAGTTGAGTCGTGGTCGCCACATAAACCACCAAAACTCCCCCAGGCACCAGATAGTCGGCAACTGCATCGATGCACTCCCACGGGGCCAACATGTCCAAGATCGCGCGGTCGACTCCTTGTGCTGCTCCACTGTTCGGCAGTTCCTCAACCAGGTCGCCGACGGCCAAGTGCCAACTCGATTGGGGGGCACCGAAAAACTTCTCAACGTTTGCCTGAGCCACGGTGGCGAAGTCCTCACGCCGTTCAAAGGAGTACAGGGCACCCTGCGAACCAATGGCTCGAAGCAACGAACAACTCATCGCACCAGAGCCAGCGCCTGCCTCCAAAACTCGAGCGCCCGGAAAAATATCTGCCCAACCAATAATTGCGGCTGCATCCTTGGGGTAAATAACTGTTGCGCCACGCGGCATTGATAGAACGAAATCCATCAGTAACGGGCGCAAGGCAAGATAAGGAACCTTGCGGTCGCTATAGACAACGCATCCCTCCGGAGCCCCGATGAGATCGTCGTGGTCAAGTGCGCCCCGATGAGTGTGGAAGCGCTTGCCGGCTTCAAGGATGATGGTGTGGTGGCGTCCCTTGTCATCGGTGAGTTGGACTGATTCGCCCACACGCAGAGGTCGCTGGACAAGGTCCTTCTCGGGGGTCATAACGAACAAGGTTAGTCAGGCTCAGTCAAGCGCGGTCTATCGCATCTCCTAGAAGCTAGGCCCGAATTGTCCTGATCTGATTTCGATGTTGGCTGCCCTGTCCCAGGTGCGTGCTTAACTGTTACGAACACCAAACGACGGGCGGGTTTGAACTACATTGAACGACATGACGCAATCCACTGAGTTCTTTGAACTCCCCTTGGCCATTTCACCTTCCCGAGCCGGTGATTTCCAGCAGTGCCCCTTGCTCTTTCGTTTCCGCTCGATTGATCGCCTACCGACCGCTCCTTCATCGGCGGCCACCCGCGGCACTGTCGTACACGCAGCTCTTGAGTCTTTGTATGACCTACCGGCTGCGCAACGCACAGTTCAGGCGGCGGCGGATTTGATTGAACCCTCGTGGAGCGACCTGCTCACCAAAGAACCAGAAGTAGCTGTTGTGGTCGAGGAGGAAGGCCTTAGCGCTTGGCTGGATCGGGCCCGTGAGCTCATCACTACCTACTTCGCGATGGAAGATCCGCAACGCCTAGAACCGGCAGCACGAGAGGTTTTTGTTGAAGCTGACCTCCACAATGGATTGACCATCCGGGGGTTCATTGATCGACTCGATGTTGCTCCCAATGGTGATGTTCGCATCGTTGACTACAAAACGGGTAAATCACCAGCTCCGGCTTTCGCCGAAAAGTCGCTGTTCCAAATGCGCTTTTATGCGCTGGTTCTGTGGCGACGCGACGGGGCGATCCCAAAGCAATTGAAGCTGATCTATCTGGCGAACGGGCGCGATCTCATTGAGGAGCCGGATGCCGGAATCCTTGAACGCACCGAAGACAAGATCCTCAGTACCTGGCAGGACATCGAGTCATCAGTGGCCAAAAAGGAATTTGAGCCGAAGAAGAGCAAGTTATGTTCGTGGTGCGACTTCCAGGCCCTTTGTCCTGCCTTTGGTGGGACGGCTCCAGAGTTGCCTTTAATGCGCATAGAATCTGCCTAAGTTGGCACTGGGCCGACTTTATTGAGCGCCCCAAGGGGATGTAGATGAGCGCGGTCCTAACTGCAGCGGCACAAGCGATAAATCTGACGAAGGTCTATGGCGAGGGCGACACCGAAGTCGCCGCCTTGAAGTCGGTAAATGTTGAACTGGGCAAGGGGCAGTTCACCGCGATCATGGGGCCTTCTGGTTCTGGCAAATCCACGCTGATGCACTGCATGGCCGGCCTCGACACCGTGACGTCTGGCCAGGTGCTCATTGGTGATGTTGACCTGGCAACGCTGAAGGAAAAGGACCTCACCCAGCTGCGGCGTGACCGCCTCGGGTTCGTTTTCCAGGCCTACAACTTGATCCCCACCTTGACCGCGATCGAGAACATCACCCTGCCCCTTGACCTTGCTGGCAACTCGGGCGACAAAGAATGGATCGATTCGGTGATCGCCGCTATCGGACTTCAAGATCGCCTCAATCACCGCCCATCGGAACTGTCCGGTGGTCAGCAACAACGCGTGGCCTGTGCCCGCGCCATGGCTAGTCGCCCCGAGATCATCTTTGGCGATGAACCAACCGGCAACCTTGACTCGCGCGCTGGCGGAGAAGTGCTCGCGTTCCTGCGTCGCTCAGTCGATGAGCT
>CAIXNN010000078.1 GCA_903920865.1 uncultured Actinomycetes bacterium | reverse complement strand
TGCAATGAGCAACGCACCGCGCTTTGTCTTGATGAACTCCATTGTTTTTCTCCTTGTGTGTTCTCTAGCCCTAGATGAGCAGTGAGTTTTAGTCACCGACATTTGTCGGAATCAGTAGTTCATCAAGAAATGCGCGCAGGCGAAATCGCACAGTCGGACAAAGGCGGTAGCACCTTTAGTCATCTTTAACTAAAACGAACGGTTGGCGGCCTGATCTATCCAAAAGGATGATCGGCATCAGTCAAAAGGTTGACTTACATCGTTGTTACATCGCGTTAGGTATAGCTCGGGTGACACATGCAGTCAACGAAACGAATCGAACCAAAACGCATCCAATCCGCCAGGCACATCCTTGATCAACGGCTGAAATCAAGTGCTCACGGTGAATCAATCGGGCGCAGGACAATTCCTGCGCAGTATTGCCGGTATCAAAAATGATGCTTAGATTCTCCGGTGACGAGGTAAGGTAGGCACGTGATTGAGGACTCAGCCCCAACAAGTTCTCGCCAATGGACCTTTTTGACCAATCATGGCCACGCGATCATCTACCTCAATAGCCACCCAGACGCCCGAATCCGCGATATTGCCGACGCCGTTGGAATTACCGAGCGAGCTGCCCAGGCGATCTTGTCGGACCTAGAAGCTGGCGGTTATGTCACCAAGACCAAAATTGGCCGGCGAAACCACTACGAACTGCACGACAGTTTGAAGTTCCGCCACCCGGTCGAAGCCGGCCACAAGGTCAGTGAACTGTTGGAAATCTTTTCGGCGCCCACCGCTCGGCTTGCTCAGTAGTTCGCGGATCGGCCAATGGCTTTTCGGCTAGTTGCTTCGAGCACGCACAGTCACGGCGGCAACCAAGGTGATCACTGCTGCAAGAGCCGCGAAGATGGCCGCGAGCGTTGATTCGGGAATTCCGGTGGCGCGTTCAACTGCTACCCAAGCCAAACCCCACGCCAAACCAACAGCTGGTGCAATGCGGCCCTTCAAACCAATGGCTAACACAACCCCCACCACGGCCGCTACAACCAGGACAACCACGGCCAGCGACGTTGCGAGAGTTCCCAGTGGATCGATTCCCAAGCTAATTCCCGCAGCGGCTGAGTTTGCGACCGTAGCGATGCACGCCCAACCCAGGTACAGACCAAGAGTTCCGTCGATCATGACGCGTTCGTAACGCGTGGTTGCGGGCTGCTCGTTGAGTCGAGCGAGAATCAAAACAAGCACCGCCACCAGGGCTACCAAGAGCAGCACACTGACAACGAGCCAGGCCAACTGAACGGCAGCGATCCACGCGGCGTTCAACAGCGCCGAAGCAACGATCAGCCAACCAGCGCGACGCTGACGGGAATCCTGAGTGCGCCACGGCATCGCTTGATTGATGCCTAAAAGAAGAAGCCCGGTGTAGATAACACCCCAAATAATGAAGGCGGCGCCACCTGGAGCGACCAACGTGGCATCACTATCGAGCACTCCTCCGGCTACTTCACTGACCGGCGTACCAACAACAGCGCCAGAACCTAGGAATGACACGACAACAGCGATGACCACACTCACCAGCACACAGAGTTGGCGAACACCGTCGCGTTGATTCAACGGTTGCGTGTTAGCAGTTGCGGTCATGCGTGGGCCTCCGGCGAAGTCGTTAGTGGGCGCAAAGGCCACAAGCGAGCATCGTCAGTATGGCTGACCGCATCGGGTTACGCAGGGCAACAAGGCCGCAGCGCTGGGATCTCAGACCTGCGCAAGCTCGCCAATTACGACTTCAACTGGACTAGCGTGTGAAAGACCACCAAGGGCTGGCGGGCCGATGGCGACTTACAACGACAGGAACGTGATGACCCAGGATTGGCAAAACCAGAGTCGGCAAGCGCCTATTGCAATTCTGGTCAACGGCCCCAGTTCGTCAGGTAAGTCGACATTGTGCAAAGCGCTGCAGGAACGTCTAGTCAGTGATTCCGGCGGCGATCAATCAAAGGCTTTCTACCGAGTTGCCTTCGACGACATGGTCTTGATGATTGCGGATTCGCTTTACCCGATCAGCTTTGTGCAACTGCAGGGACGTGACACCAGCACCTTGGCATCCCGCGCACCCCACGATGGTCGAGCGGCCTGGGAATACGTCAGCGACGTTGCTGAAGACGAAAATCCTCGGGTGCGGCTGGCAACCAGTCCGGTCACACGGCAGCTATTGACGGGGCTTCACCGAAGTTGGGGCGAACATCTGCGCCTGGGCACTGACTTGATCATTGACCACTTCATCCAAGACGAAGACTGGTGCGATGAGATCCTCGATGTTTTGCAAGCCGCCGATGCCAACGTCCTGTTGGTGGGTGTCCACTGCTCAGTAGAGGAACTTGAACGACGCGAATCATCGCGCGCCGATGGCGGAGTAGAAGGGCGCCCCCGTGGATTGGCCCGACGCAGCAACGAACTGTGTCATTCCCACGCTCTGGTCTACGACGTTGACATCTGGACCGATCGGCAATCCACTGCAGAGTCGGTCGAGGCCGTCATCAGCGCTTTAGATTTGGCTCGACCACTTGGACCTACCCGGCGAGTGAACGCCAATTCCTAGTCCGTGGGAGTGAGAGTGCGCCTGTAGGGATTCGAACCCCAAACCTTCTGATCCGTAGGCACTTGCAAGGTGTTTCCCCGTGTGTCACGGGAATTCATCATGGCTTGATTATAGCGCATGGTGTGTCACGTTGATTCAGGGTATTTCAAAAAATTGGCTGTCTAATTGGCTGTCTTTTTCCTTCATCGATCCATATCGAAATATGGGCCGGTCAATAGTTGGAAGTACACGATGTCCGATGCGGCATGCCACGGTCAGAATTGCCTGATCGGCCTGACACCATATTCGCTAGACTTGTAGTTGTACTCGACCCTGCAGTCCGCGAATGTTGGGTCTCCAGTCACGAAATTGATCGTGTCGGCGCCCGGTCCATAACCGCTTTACTGCGTCGAACTCCAATATGGGCACGAAGCGAAGGACCCCACTACCTGACGGTTCCGAAAGAGTTCTTGGAGTTCGCCCTTTGAGGGCAGGAACCAGTCGCTCTTTCCACC
>CAIXNN010000077.1 GCA_903920865.1 uncultured Actinomycetes bacterium | reverse complement strand
TTTGTACTGCACGAATCGAAAAAGTTGGCGCAGATCACTTGGATCTTTCCAACCATCAAACGGTCCTGGTCAGTGCCATTGTCGCGATCACGAGAATCTAAGCCTGCTTCCCTGCCCTAGCTGGCGTTAGTAAAGGGGTGTTCGCTGAGAAACTTGGTCGTTGATTCGTAACTGCGCTTAATAAAATCTTCAAGTTCCTTGGTTTCAACGCGATATTGACCTCGGCCGCCGATTTTGATCGCTCGAAGGGATTGATTCCTCACTAGGGCGTAGGTCTGAGCCGCTGAAATGTTCAAGATTTGTGCAACTTCGCTGAGGGTAAGAAACTTCGGCTCCATGCCTTCCTCTGTTCGTGGGTGCTTTGGCTGACGTGTCATGTCTAGTGCCTTAAACCAAGCGTGTGGACTTTTCCACAGGAAGAACTTCGGCTCTGTCATGGGTCCGCAGATGAGAGCACACTATGGCCGGCAGAAGTTGCTGCGATCTGACAGGCAAAGGGGTGCACGATGACGGTAACTACGCAACCGCGAATAAATCAGGCCCCAACGATGAATCGGCCAAAGCGATCGATTCGAGATCCTCGATTGATCACAGGTGTGGCTTTGATCGTTGGTTCAATACTGGTGGGCCACGTGTTGATGTCGAGCGCGGGGCGAACATCAGCTGTGTGGGTTACCACTCACGACATGCCGGCCGGATCGATGGTGCAAAGTAAAGATCTGATCGCTGGGCGAGTTCACCTAGGGGACCTGACGACGCGTTATGCCTCTGGTGGTTCATCTCTGGTCGGATCAGTGGTTACAAGAGATCTAGTCAAAGGAGAGTTAGTTCCAGCATCCGCGCTAAAGAGCGCTCGCGCTCGGCTAACTCGGTTGGTTACGGTTCCTGTCGAGCAATTTCATGCGCCGGCAGGGTTAGCTCGGGGCGACTTGGTTGATGTGTATATCAATGCACAAAACGATTCCGGTTTGACTAGCGCATCCTCGTTAGTTGCTGCTCGGGTAGCCGTGCACAGCATTGAAGATGACGGTGGAACTTTTGGATCCTCCTCAAGTTCGGTGGGCGTGGTCTTGGAACTGGCTCCGGAAAATGTTGCCCGAGTCGTGACCGGGGTACGCCAGGGAGCCGTTGATCTCGTCCGGGTGCCGCTGGACTCGCGATGACCATCTCAGTGGCACTAGCAATGCCAGGCGATCGGTCAGAGCAAGCAGTGTTGGCCAGTGTTGAGCAGGATCGCCGTTTCCATGTGGTGCGAAGGTGCCTTGAGGTGACGGAATTGCTCGCGCTGGCTCAAGCCGGTCTCATGGAAACAGCAGTTTTAACCTCAACAAAATTACGGTGGGATAGCGAGGTCATCGCTCGATTAGTTGCCTGCTCGGTCAACGTTATCGCGCTAGCCAAGGATGAAGCTGACGCCGCCTTCTTTCGGAAAATCGGAATCAGGAATGTGCTCGCCGACGATGTCTTGTCACCGGGACAACAACGACATGAAGAGCTGTTGAAGCTGATGGAAGCCAGGCCAGCCGTGGATGCGTCAGGTCGCGGTTTCGCACACGCTGTGCAGCAGGACCAGCACGTAGAAATGCCTGAGGCTTTGACCACCACGATGGTCAGCATTTGGGGCCCAACGGGAGCACCGGGTCGATCCACTCTTGCCTGCTCACTTGCAAGTTACTGGGCTAGTTGCGGTCGTGAGGTGTTGCTTATTGATGCCGATCCTTACGGCGGCTCCCTTGGTTTGATGATGGGAGTCAATGATCTTGAAGTCTCTGGGCTATCTGCCGCCTGCAGGTTGGCGCACCATGGTCGCCTGACAGCATCTTCCTTAGTCGATCTGGTTCGTCAGGTCTCACCCAATCTCGGGCTACTCACCGGCTTAGTACGCACCGAACGGTGGCCAGAACTTCGTCCCGTTTCACTAGAGGTCGTGTGGGAGATTGCGCGAAGTGTGTGCGATGTGGTCGTTGTCGATGCTGGGTTTTGCTTGGAAGAGGATGAAGAACTTAGCTACGACTCCATGGTGGCTCGTCGAAATGCGGCCACTATCTCTGCCTTAAGCTGCGCCAATGCAACCGTTGCCATTGGAAACCTTGACGTTATTGGTTTAACGCGTTTACTACGTGGGCTTGACCAGTTTCAGCAGGTCAGGCGGTGTCCTCCGCACGTGATTGTGGGCAATCGGGGGACCGGGCGCGCTCGCCAAAAGGCAGTCAAACATGAACTTCAGGCTGTGCTTGATTCGACGTATGCACGAACGCCAGTTGTGGTTATCCCGGACGACCCAATGACCTGCCGCAAAGCATTAGCTCAAGGAGTAAGCCCACTTGAGCTGCACACGCAATCAGCGCTAGCCCAAGCCGTCATTGAGGTCGCACACAACCTCATCCCACACGACCAAGCCCATCCACTACGCGGGCCAAATCTGTTACAAAGACTTGCCAGTTAATTAATAATTTTTTCTGACGTGGGCGCCGCAGTGGACTCCTGAGTCGGCGCTGTCTGCGCGTTCGGCTCTGGTTCAACAGCAACGTTTTGTTCGCCACTGTGGTCTTGTTCATCTTCGCGGCGACGCATGCCAACGATTGTTCCAAGAACTCCTATGGCCACAAAGCCTGCACCGACGTAGGTGGCGTAGGCGGTTGCCTTAGCAAACGAGCTTTCGGCCGCGGTTTGGATCTTGATGCCATAGCGCGCATCGCGGCCAGTAATGAGCTGTGTGGGGTCAATGGTTTCGGAGTTAGCGTTAATGGTGACTCCGCCTCGACGAACGACATCGTCTGAGATGGCGGTTGCTTCTTGGTGACTAAATCCAACATCGGGAGCCTCAAGGGCGCTAGTGAGGGATGTGCCCAAGGTGGTCCACAAGACTGCTCCCAGGATGGCAACTCCCAGAGCAGTTCCGATTTGCCGTGAGGTGCTCTGCGTTCCGGAGGCTTGTCCACTTTCGCTGATCGGGACATCGCGAAGTACGACATTGACAAGTTGAGCGGTGCCAAGTCCGACGCCGGCCCCAAACAAAATCAGCCAAGGAGCGAACTGCAACTGAGTTGCTGAAGGCGAGTAGATACTTCCAATGCGGATCATGGCGATGACTTCGAGAATCAATCCGATTCGTACCACTGCAAGGGGGCCACGCATTTGTGTGAGCTTGCCTGATGCCGGAGCGACCATCAGCGCCCCCAACATGATGAATGCGGTAGTTGCACCGGCTTTAAGGGCGGTGAAACCCAAACCATTTTGAAGGTAAATCGGCAGCGTCAAGATTAAGCCGAATTCACCAAACATGATGCATAGGCCCACAAGGTTTCCCCAGGCGAAGGAACGGATCTTGAACAGGGCTAGGTCGAGCGTGATGGCTTGGCCTTCGGCCGCGCGAGTGGCTTCAACCCGAACAAAGACAAAGAGCAAGATGGCCGATAGCGCAAAGGCGACGGGCACCGGTGAGATCGCGTTAATAGGCCAAGCGAAGGGCCCGATAGCGATGTCAGATCCGCGAGGTGCCCACCAACCGTAGCTTTGGCCTTCAATCAAACCAAAGACCAAAGCACCAAGACCGAAGGCGGACAACAAAACACCAGGAAGGTCCAGGCCACGCTTTGACAGGGTGTCCTTACTTTCTGGAGCCAGGAAAGCTACACCCAGAATGGAAATAATGGCGATCGGTACGTTGATCAAAAACGCCCAGCGCCACGAGTATTCGCTGGTGAGGAACCCACCAAGCAGTGGTCCAAGTGCTGCCACCGTTCCGACCGTGGCGCCCCAGATTGCGAAGGCGATGGCGCGGTCTTTTCCGCGGAACATGGTGTTCAGCAGGGACAGTGAGGCGGTAATCATCATGGCACCACCAACACCTTGGATGGCGCGACCAATAATGACAACTTCACCGCTGTGCGCAGTGGCCGCAATGATGCTGGCCAGGACAAAGATGCTCACACCAGACAGGAACAGGAGCCTTCTACCGAGAGTGTCACCGAGTTTTCCCATCGTGATCAACAAGGACGCGAAGACCAACGCGTAGATGGAGTTGATCCACTGGATGTCGGTGGGTACCAAATTCAGATCCGCAGATACTTGCGGAATAGCGACATTGACGATCGTGGCGTCAATCATCACCATCGTCACCCCCATGCTGATGAACGCAAGCGCAAACCAATACCCGCGAGGGGCCGTAGAGCTGAGGTCAGCGGTGGGTGCGGGGGCAGAAGACATGGCAATATCCCTAACTCGTATGTGTGCCTTCACGTTAGCCGATCTAGACCCCATTTTGGGTGAACTCAGCGTCAGTGCAGCCCTCTACGATGGGCATATGAGCGAAATCTCCCCCACGGGCGCTGTTGGTTTACGTGCCCTAGTAGTGGATTGGGGAGGAGTGCTGACAAATAATCTTGATCAGTCAATGGCGCACATCATGGCCGGTAGCGGCGTTGACATGACTCACTTCTCAGCGATCTTGGGGGATTGGCTCGGTCCAGCTGTTGAGTTGGAGGCCCACGTCAATCCACTGCATGCACTTGAACGCGGCGAGATTGCGGTACCGCATTTTGAGGAACGCCTTGCTGACGAACTAGCCCGCCGCCAAGGCAGCCCGGTTGATCATGTCGGACTGCTCCAGCGCATGTTTGATGCCATCGAGCATGCACCGCAGATGAATGCGTTAGTCCTTCGTGCGCGAGCCCTCGGGATCGGCACCGCATTGTTATCAAACTCATGGGGAAATGATTACCCGCGTGATGGTTGGGATGACATGTTTGATGTTGTCGTGATTAGTGGCGAAGTGGGAATGCGCAAACCCGAACCGCGGATTTATCAGTACACATTGGCGCAACTGGGGGTGGCGGCGCACGAAGCCGTTTTTGTGGATGACATTAAGGTCAACGTAGATGCGGCTGTGGCCGTGGGAATGGTGGGCATTCATCACGGTGACTATGACCTCACGGCCGCCGAACTGGATGTTTTATTTGCTCTGCCACTAAGCGAGCACAGCTGATGCGCTTATTTGTTCCCTTACATGTGGACTCGTTGGTTCAGTTGGCCGGCGATGGCGCGATCACCGGTGAATTTGACGTTGTCGTGGCCACGCCAGCGTTTGCAGAATGGATCCAAAGCGATGATCCTGAGGACCTGGCGTGCGCAGTCCTTCTGCGGGCCGGTGATTTGGCCCTTGAATTAGCGCACGACTATCGACGCGTGGTCCTGGTAGTGGATGCTGAACCGAACTACCTTGAGGCACCTGAGGCTGCGCCTGGTTCGGGAATGATTGGTCAGATAACTCGCCAGCAGATTGTCTGCATCTTTGTTGATGACAGTTCAAGTGCTGATGCTGTTAAAGCCGCACGTGCAGATGCAGCTGCCATTGAACTACTCGATGAGTTAGATCTTGTCTGGTTCGACGCACAAGAACTCAATGCTGTGGCGCAAGGCCTGGCATAGTAGAGCTGGATTAAATCTGTCGTCAGTTAACTGCCTGCCGGTTTGCCACCACGAGTGCGATTGCGAGAACGCTTAGGTCGATCCGATGCGCTCTTGGCAGCAGGCCGACTCGTTGAATCACCAGCCTGTCCGCTTGGCTTATTGGAGGGCTTGCGCTGGCTGTTGTTAGCCGGACGAGACTTGCTATCGCGATTACCCGAGCGGGCAGATGAAGCAACCTTTGGCTTGCGGCCGGTTTCTCCAAGGTCTTCAAGGGTTTCCGCGTTCAGCCCGGCGCGCGTTTGTTGAGCCGATGGCAGCACCCCCGTGGTGCTAGCAGGGATGCCTAATCCAGTGAACACGTGCTCAGAGGAGGAGTAGGTCTCGATGGGGTCGTGGAAAGCTAGCCCTAGCTCTTTGTTGATCAACTGCCAGCGTGGAATGTCATCCCAGTCGACGAAAGTAATGGCCACTCCGCTTGCACCGGCTCGTCCAGTTCGTCCGATGCGGTGAACGTAAGTCTTTTCATCTTCGGGGCATTGGTAGTTGATCACGTGGGTTACGTCTTGGACATCAATTCCACGAGCAGCCACATCGGTGGCAACCAGAACGTCAACTTTTCCGCTTCTAAAGGCACGCAGGGCTTGTTCGCGCGCCCCTTGGCCAAGGTCACCGTGTACTGCACCGGCTGCAAAGCCACGTTCGGTCAAGTCATCAGCGACCTTTTGTGCGGTTCGCTTCGTGCGACAGAAAATCATCGTTAATCCGCGACCGTCAGCTTGCAAAATTCGAGCAACTAACTCGACCTTGTCCAAGGCGTGGGCACGCCAGACGTGTTGCTCAATACTGAGCACAGTTGAGCCAGCATCATCTGGATCGGTGGCGCGAATGTGGGTTGGCTGAGTCATGTAGCGACGAGCCAAATTGATGATCTGACCCGGCATGGTGGCGCTGAAGAGCATGGTTTGGCGGACCTTGTTCGTTAACGACACCAGATGTTCGACATCGGGAAGGAAACCAAGATCAAGCATTTCGTCGGCTTCATCAAGTACCAAGACTTTGACGTGAGAAAGGTCGAGGTGGCGTTGCTTAGCTAGGTCAATAAGGCGACCTGGAGTGCCTACGACTACATCAACACCAGCTTTAAGTGCTTCAACTTGTGGATCGTATGCACGTCCGCCGTACACGGCCAAGACTCGAACATTTCGACCTGATCCGGCCAGTTCAAGGTCCTTGGCAACTTGTACGCATAACTCGCGCGTTGGCACGATCACCAAAGCCTGCGCATTGATGCTCTTGCCGCCGCCTTCATCGGCCGGTGCGGTAATGCGTTGGAGCAAGGGAATGCCAAAACCTAAGGTCTTCCCAGTTCCCGTCTTGGCCTGACCAATCAGGTCGGTTCCGGCTAGGGCCAGGGGGAGTGTTTGTTCCTGGATAGGAAATGCGTCAACAATCCCTGCAGATTCAAGTGCTTGCGCGGTGGCTTCGAGCACACCAAGTTCGCGAAAAGTAGTCAGAACGAGCCTTCTTCCAAGTCGTCAGGGCGAGACAAGGTTGAAAGCGAAAACAACTTCACTCAACGTCAGGCAACGCCCACATATCTCTTCCAGTGTAGCCCTCTTGCCTTTTGGGCACTGCCTCTACGCTCTTGGTATGGATTCGAACGATCCGACCCCTGATCGCCAAGCCGTTATTGACCTACTTGGGGTGCTGGCCTATGGCGAACTTTCGGGCTTTGAACAACTCGCAGCTGATTCTGGTCGAGCACCAGATCTAGGCGATAAAGCTGAGATTGCCCAACTGGCCGCTGCTGAATTGCGGCATTTCCAACTCTTGCGTACTCGATTGGCGCAGATGGGAGTTGAGGTTGCTCAAGCCATGGAACCTTTTGTGCGTCCGGTCACCATTTTTCATAACAGCACTCAACCCGCCGACTGGTTAGAGGGTGTGGTTAAGGCCTACGTCGGAAATGGCATTGCTGTTGATTTCTATCGGGAAATTAGTGCCTTAGTCGATCCCTCAACACGGGAATTGGTCCTTGAAGTGCTCAGTGACACGGGCCATGCTGAGTTTGCCGTTGATCGCGTGCGTAAAGCCATTGAACGCGATCCTGTTGTGGCTGGGCGGCTAGCGCTGTGGGGAAGACGCATTGTTGGTGAAGCGCTGGCTCAAGCTCAACAGGTAATTTCTCGGCGACCAGCTCTAGCCGATCTGATCATCGGTGGAAGTGGATTTGATATCGCCACAGTTAGCGATGTGTTCAATCGCATTACTGCTCAGCACACGCAGCGCATGAGCTCCCTGGGTCTTGCTGCTTAGCTGTTGCCGAAGCCGACCTTGCGAAGGGTGGGTTCACCAATTTCAACATAAGCAAGACTTGCGACCGGCACCACGATCAGTCGTCCCTTTTCGTCGGAAAGGGAAAGCGTGCCACCTGATTTAAGGGCAGCTTCAACGGTGGCGGTGACTTCTTCGGGAGTTTGCGCGCTCTCAAGGACCAACTCGCGTCCGGTGTTTTGGACCCCGATCTTGATTTCCACGAAAAACTCCTTTATTGATGACGGTTTTTGATAACTCTAGTCAGTCTTTGCTGGTGTTGCCCTTGGGGAAGTCGGAGATCCCTCGCCAAGCCAGCGAAGCAGCCAAAGTTTGAGCTTGCTCGCGGTCAAGAGTGGGGCCATCTGCCAACCATGCCCTGGCGGAGGTTTGGGCAAGGCCGACCAAGGAGAACCCAAGCAGTAATGCTTGGGCGGAATCCAGACCGGTTTCGTCGGCGATGACCTCACCAATGAGCACAGCACATCGATTGTTTGCATCATCAATCAGTGAGCGAACAGCACGCTCTTGCGTCAGGTCAGATTCGAAAACCAAGCGTGATGCTTTATCCGGGTCATCAACGAAGGCAAAGTATGCGGCGATGATTGCCCGCACGCGGTCATGATTGACATCGGTCGAATTCAACGCTGAATCGATAGCCTCAATTAAGCTCGCGCAACTGCCTTCAAGTAGGGCCAGGTACAGATCGAGTTTGCCGGGGAAGTGCTGATACAGGACAGGCTTACTGACGCCAGCTTGTTCGGCAATTTCGTCCATTGAGGCCGAGTGATACCCCGAGCGAACAAAAACACTCCGAGCAACATCTAGCAGCTGCGCCCGACGCTGTGAGCGGGGTAGGCGAACTCCCTTGGTCGTTGCAGGCGCCGGACTTGACATGATCGTGAGCCTACCGACTGATGGGTGATTCAAAAGTCAAGAGTGGGTCTTAGGTCCCTTTTATCGCCTACATAGCAGGCATAGATTTCGCTCATGGGCCAAGAAGAGCACCTAGCGATTCGCACTGAGCACTTAACGAAATCCTTTGGCACCTCACGGGGCATCGTTGATGTCAATATTGAAGTAAAACGTGGAGAGGTCTTTGGTCTGCTCGGACCCAATGGTGCTGGAAAGACCACGCTCTTGAGGTGCTTGGTGGATTTGATCAGGCCAACTTCGGGGCGCATTCAAATTTTAGGCCACCATGGCAAATCAAAAGATGTGCGGATTCGCCAACATGTGGGTTATTTACCCGGTGAATTTTCACTCTGGCCAGGACTTAACCCGCAACAAACGCTGTCTAGGCTTTTGAATCTGCGCACCGGCATTGAACCTGACCGTGTCACTGCACTTGCGCAGCGCTTAAACCTTGACATGACTCGTCCAATTTCCCAAATGTCGCGCGGTAACAAACAGAAAGTGGGCCTTGTCCTGGCCCTGGCGCCGGTTGCAGACCTTTATATTTTGGATGAGCCCACCGGCGGATTAGATCCGCTGATTCAACAACAGTTTCGTGAGCTTGTTCAAGAAGAGGTTGGGCGTGGAGCGACAATTTTGCTCTCATCGCATGTGCTACATGAGGTCGAGCACTTGGCTGATCGAATCGCGGTGTTGCGCGCTGGCGAATTGGTTGCTGTTGAGCGTGTCGATGAGTTGCGCTTAAAGGCCGCCCGCCCGGTGATCGTCACCTTCAGTGGAGTTGCCCCGCTTGCCGGCCTTGAAAAGATTCCAGGCGTGTCCATTGCGCTCTGCGATGCCGAAAACTCCGTCAGTCTTCGGGTCAAGGGCCCTATCGATGCGCTGATTAAGTTCCTGGCCACCCAGGAGGTTGTTTCGTTAGTCGCGCCGGAGGCTGAATTGGATGAAATCTTTCTTGATTTCTATGGGGATCCGGCAGGTC
>CAIXNN010000076.1 GCA_903920865.1 uncultured Actinomycetes bacterium | reverse complement strand
AGCAACTCGTTGTTCACTCGCACGCCAATGGCTGCGCACAGCTCCATTTGATCGGGATTATGTGTTGACTCTGAACTCATTGGTTCGTATCCGATAGTTCTGCCGCAGTGCGAGCCACTAGGTCGTGCCGAACAACGCGCGCGGCCAGGGCCACATAAGCGGCGACTTCGCCAGCAGTGGATGCGCCATGGCCAACCACGCTGACCCCATCGATACCCAGCAGGACTGCCCCAGCGTGCGCCCCGATCGCAAAAGATTGCCCGACTTCAAGAGCCGGAGCTGGATCGGCGTACCGCTTAGAAATTTGGGTTGCCGTATTAATAGCCGCTCCTTCAAGCGCCTTGAGGACAACATTTCCGGTGAAGCCATCGGTGACGACCACATCGGCCTTACCGCCAATGGCTACATCGTCGCCTTCAACCGCGCCGATGTAGCGCAACGGCAACGCAAGAAGCTGTTCGTGAGCCAGTCGGCGCAAGGCATCTCCCTTGCCCGGTTCACTTCCAATGGTCAATAAACCCACCGTTGGGTCATCCGATAGTTCCAAGGCCTGAGCAAAGGCGTGGCCCAGATGGGCAAACTGCGCAAGGAGTTCAGGAGTTGCATCAACAGTGCCACCCACATCGAGAAGCACAACATCGTGCTCAACGGCGGGCACAACCACGGCAACTGCCGCTCGAGTCACCCCGGGCAAGCGGCCTATGGTCAAAGTCGCAGCGGCTAAGACTCCCCCGGTGTGACCGATTGAGACACATGCACCAGCTCGAGAATTGTGGACCAGCTCGGCAGCGACATTGACCGATACCTGCGGGCGATTGCGAATTGCTCGCACTGGATCTTCGTCCATGGAGATCGCCGAATCGGCGTGAACAATTTCTACCCGATCGGAAATTGAACGATCGGCAGCAAGTTGGCGGGTGAGTTCACTCGGGCCCACGAGGATGAGGGCAATGCCGGGCTGCGAAGTAAGAACTTGCAGTGCGGCATCAGCCACGACCTCGGGACCAGCGTCTCCGCCCAACACATCCAAGGCGATGGTGACCACAGCGTCTTCACCAGCCCTGTCTTCAGGCAGGGTCATCGCGGCTCTAGAGAACTTGGCGACCGTCGTAGCGGCCGTCTTCGTCCACGCGATGCGGAACGGAGTACTCAACCTCACCGTTGACTACGCGCTTGTTGATCTGGGGCAATTTCGCCTTCCAGTTCGCACGACGGCTACGGGTGTTGCTGCGCGAAGTCTTGCGCTTAGGAACAGCCACAATCGGCCTCTTTCATCTCAGCCAACACACGGGTTGGATCGGGTTACTGCTCGTCTTGCGTTTGCACATTGAGCAAGGCTGCCCAACGAGCATCAATAATCTGATGGTCGTGCGTTGGATCATCGGCCAACCGAGCTCCACATTCGGAGCACAGTCCGGGACAATCTTCTCGACACAGTGGCCTCAGTGGTAGCGCCGTGACAATGACATCACGTACCACTGGTTCGAGGTCCACCCGATCATCTTCAAGACGAAGAAACTCTTCATCATCGCCTTCAAGCACTTGGTCTGCGTAAAAGAACAATTCTTGGAACGGAAGACTTACCTCATCGGTGAGCTCGTCCAAACATCGAACACATTCGCCTACCAGGTCTGCGTGCACCGAACCAGTGACAAGCACACCCTGCTCCACGGCTTCCACCTTGACGATCAGATCAAGATCAGATTCCTGTGGAACCCCGATAACAGCGATGCCGAGATCCTCAGGTGCTGGGATTGTGCGGTCAGCCTGAACCATTGAGCCAGCCCGACGCCCCAGATCAAGTAGATCAATCACAAAGGCAGAAGGTGCAGGCAGTACAGACACAGCGCAATCCGGGCGTCGAAGAATCCCGATTCCAACTGGAATCAGGGTTGTAAGGCTACCTCAGGCTTAGGCCGGACCTTCAAGGCCATCGTCAAAGACGGCAATCTCGCCCGTCAGGCCAAGGTCTTCAACGACCTGGTCAGAGCGAATCTTGTCGCGTCCGCGCTGGACAGCCACCAGGGTCTTGTCCAGGACGACCTCAAAATTAGCCAACTTGCCATCAACGTAGTTATCGACGTCTTGCGCCTTGATCTGCGCCAGGGCCTGCGCCTCATCCACGATGCGATCGGCTTCAAGTTGAGCTGCGATGAAGACTTCCTCTTGCGCAATCAGGCGGCTCTGCTCGGAGTACGCGTTGTCAATGATCGCCTTGGCTTGCTCGCGAGCCTCAGCAATGACCGAGTCGCGCTGAGTCAAAATCTTTTGGGCATCTCCTAGTTGACCAGGCAAACTCCGCCGGGCATCTTCAATCAAATCAAGAACATCGTCTCGATGAACCATGCAGGATGCGGACATGGGAACTGCCCTTGCATCGCGAATGAGAGCTTCAAGCCTGGTGAGAACGGTATCGACGTCCACTGATTCCTCCGACAATTGATGAGTACATCTTTTCAGGGGTAGAGCACTTTAGTTACAAATCTTGGTCGCCCTCATGTGGCCAACCGATCGGTTAGTTGTTGCAAGACAGAGTCAGGCACAAGTCCAGAGACATCGCCTCCATGTCCAGCAATTTCCTTGACCAAACTTGACGACAAGTAGCCATAGATCGGATTGGTCGAAACAAACAAAGTCTCAATTCCGGTTAACCGATGATTCATCTGCGACATCTGAAGCTCATAGTCAAAGTCAGTGACAGCTCGAAGGCCCTTAACGATGGCAGAAATTTCGTGGTCCTTACAAAAATCAACGAGCAGACCACTGAAACTTTCAACCGAGACATTCTCGAATGGTTCCGTGATGGTGTTCAACATTTTCATGCGCTCTTCAACACTGAACAATCCAGCTTTACTCTGGTTAACCAGGACCCCAACGGTGACATGATCAAACAGGGCAGATGCTCGAGAAATGATGTCCAGGTGGCCATTAGTCACCGGATCAAATGAACCAGGACACACCGCTTTACGCATTAGTGCCCTCCTTGTTCATCAGCTACTTGGCTTGGCTCGGCTTGAAGTGCTTGACCGTACCAAAGTGTGGACTCACCGTAATGCCTCTCACGCAAGCTCGTGATGCCATCAGGCCAAATCCATGGCTGATCGCGCGTAGAACGCTCAAGAACGACCACAGTTCCAGCGCTCAAAGCCCCACAGGTCACCAGATCTGCCAAAACTTTCAGCAGCGTTGGGGTCGGCAATTCAAAAGGAGGGTCGGCAAAAATCACATCGAAGCCCTGACGCTTTTCCTGCACATAACGATCAACGGTGGCAGAAAAAAACTCGACGTTTGGTATAGCCAAGACGTCAATGTTGGAACGAATACACGACAGCGCTTTGGCATCGGACTCGACGAGGACAACCTTGGCTGCGCCACGCGAAGCAGCTTCAAGGCCAACGGCCCCACTGCCGGCATACAGATCAAGAAAGCTTCGTCCAGCCCAAGATTTCAACTGTGAATTCAGCGCTGAAAACAACGCTTCTCGGGCGCGGTCGCTGGTAGGGCGGGTTGACTTTCCTTCAGGCGCACCAATGCGGCGACCCTTGGCAGAACCAGCGATGATACGAGGCACATCGTCATTATTGCGAAGTACCAATACCGGCAGGTAGCCGGCTAGTTACTAAGTCTTGTCGAGAAATTCAACTGATTCCGCACTGAGGGTGTGCTCGAGAAGTTCGCGCAATGCCGGATGAGCCTGCAGGTCTGGATCCGCCGCTACTAACGCCACAGCTTGGTCACGAGCGGCGATGATCACGTGCTCATCACGCAACACCGATAGCAGACGAAGTGATGTTCTGCGGCCAGACTGAGTGGCACCTAAGACATCGCCTTCTCGGCGCAACTCCAAGTCCAGGCGCGAGAGTTTAAACCCGTCAGTGGTGCTGGCTACTGCCTCAAGCCTTTGGCCTGGTGGTGTTTGAACCTGGAAGCTGGTCACCAACAAACAAAGGCCCGGAGCGCTGCCGCGACCAACTCGACCACGGAGTTGGTGCAACTGGGATACGCCGAACCGGTCCGCATCCATGATCACCATCATCGTCGCATTCGGGACATCGACGCCAACCTCGATGACCGTTGTTGATACCAGCACGTCCACATTCCCAGCGGAAAATTCGCGCATGACCGCGTCCTTTTCTTCAGCTTTCATACGGCCATGAAGCATCGAAACGCGAAGGTCATGTAGTTGACCAAATGCCAGTTCAGCAAATAACGCAACTACTGATTCAGTGGGGTTAGTGGTATCGGCCGAGGCATCGGTGAGTTCAGCCGGCAGGATTTCATCATCTGCCATTGCACTGTCATCATCACCAATTCGCGAGCACACCACATACACCTGGTGCCCGTTGGCTACTTCTTCCCGGACACGCTGCCAAGCGCGCTCTAAGAAGTGAGGCTTGTCCGAGGTGGGAACAACATGGGTCACGATGGTTGATCGACCTGCCGGCAACTCAGACAGCGTTGAGGTTTCCAAATCCCCGAACACAGTCATGGCCACCGTCCGCGGAATAGGGGTTGCGGTCATCACCAATACATGGGGGCAGGTTTGTGACCGTTGCGTCAAAGCAGCGCGTTGCTCGACACCAAATCGGTGCTGTTCATCAATGACAAGCAATCCAAGGTCTGCAAATTTCACACTTTCTTGGATGATGGCATGAGTTCCAATAACGATGCCGGCTTGACCAGATTCAATCTGCGCCAAAACATCGCGCCGAAGAGCTGTTGGGGTTGACCCGGTCAAAAGCACAACACAGGTGGCATTCTCACCACCCCCGAGTTTTCCCCCATCGGCAAGGGCGCCCATTAGCGAGGTAATAGAGCGGAAGTGTTGTTGAGCCAACACTTCGGTGGGAGCCAACAATGCACATTGACCACCGGCGTCAATGACTTCCAACATCGCCCGCAGGGCAACGATGGTTTTTCCAGAACCAACTTCGCCTTGGAGAAGTCGATGCATCGGATGAGCTCGGGCGAGTTCAGAACTGATGACTTCAGCGATCTCGCGTTGACCTTTGGTTAAGTCGAACGGCAATTGGGCATCAAGCCGGTCGCGCAGACCACCGACCACGTGCTCACGCGGCAGGGCCACTCGTCGATCCATGGCAGCTCGCTGCTGGGCCAAGATGGTTTGCAGCACAAATGCTTCATCAAAAATCAACCGCGCGCGCGCCTGTTCGACCTCAAGTAAGGAATTGGGCCGGTGGATCTGAATCAGTGCTTGCCGCAGTCCAATGACACCTTGACTTGCTCGAACTGCTTCAGGAATCGGATCATCGATTTGACCTAATCCATCAAGGATCACAGCTACGCACTTGGCAATGCGCCACGTCGGCAACGAAGAAGCGGCTGGGTACACCGGGACGATTGCGCCGGCAAATTCCGAAACGGCTTCATCGGCTGAAGGGTCAGCATCAAGCGCACCTAAGTCATTGAGGTCACCGTCTTGTGCCATCAGTTGATATTCAGCATTTGCCAACTGTCTAACACCGCGATACTGACTCACCTTCCCGCTGAACAAGCCCACTCGCCCAACCGTAAGTTTCTTTGCATGCCATGGCTGGTTAAACCAGGTCAGGGCCAATCGGTCAGTGCCATCCGTGACCACCACATCCAAGATCGTGCCCTTGGTATTGCGTCTGCGCCGTTGGTTGACCTTTTCTACGCGCGCCATCACCGTGACTTGTTCATCGATTTCCAGCGAAGTAAATTCAGTGAGCTCGCCTCGCTCGTTATACCGACGTGGGTAGTGGGCCAACAACTCGCCAACAGTGGTAACTCCCAATGCCTTAGCCACGGTTTTGGCAGTGGGCGCGCCAAAGGCCTTCTCTAGTGGCTGGTCAAAGGGCGACACACGATTCCTTAGGTTGGCCGGTCAGGCAGGATGTACGCCCCAGAAATTGGGGCGAATTCCGTCTCAGGTACGATCAAACACCTGTCCGGAGACATTTCGGCTGACCAAAGGACGCAAGTCCCCCTGATCAAGGAGCGCACTGTGGCTGCCCACTGCGATGTTTGCGGCAAGAAGCCGAGTTTTGGGAACTCGATCTCCCACTCCCACCGCCGCACCTCCCGCCGCTGGAACCCCAATATTCAAACGGTTCGTACCGTGACCAATGGCACGCCCAAGAAGGTCAACGTGTGCACCTCCTGCCTGAAGGCCGGCAAAGTAGCCCGCTAAACCTCAGTTACACGTACAACATTGTTCACATCAGTCAAGGCCAGCCCCAGTGGTTGGCCTTCACTATTTCCCATCCTGCCCAGACTATTTACCAGGCATGGGGTGATTTCGATACCACTGCCGCCAGATGATCCGATACAACGGAATCCAACGAGGGATTGAGCGGATTCCAGGTAGGAAGGGAACAAGGAGCAGTAGCAAGCTCAGCAGCATCATGATCCCCCACACAACCGCATCAGCATTTGCACCGATCGTGGTGGCCTCATTGCTAAAGGGTGGGATCTGATACCAAAAGGTGTAAAGCCAGAGCCATGCTTGGCCCGGGTAGCTGCCCGTCTCATTCATCATGCCGGATTGATCGCCGCCGAGATTTTGCTTAACAGCCGCATCCTCTAGGTATGTGCCATCGCCCATGAACAGCAAGCTATGCGTGTAGTTGGTTTGATAGAAATTACTTCCCAATGCCACCACGCCGTCAAGCGCACCACTCTTGGCCATAACCAACAGCGAAGAAGTCAACTCAGGAACAGGACCATATTTATCTGCGGCCCCAGTTGCCTTTAACTGTTTGGTCTCGCCAAGGGCCTGCACGTATGCACTGGCCCATTGCTGTTGTTGGTCAGGACTGGCCCTGGCCCAGGCTCCAAGCGCGAAGGTCAGGCTCGAACTGGGGTTCGGCCAAGCGCGCAGTGGGTCGATAACAAAGGCGTTTGCTGAATTCACCGGAGTGCGAACGCCAGCCAAGGCCTGCAAGTTCACCGGTCCGATCTTTTGCCCGCTACCAGGAATAGCAACGTAAGGCGGCCCGTAGGAAGCACTTGGGCTAGACCCATCAAGCTCGGTGGCAGCAGCCAGAACGAAATCCTCAGATGAGGTATTTGCCCAGGACTTGATTGTTAAGGAAGGCTCGTCGGGAGAACTGAACAGTGCAGACAAGGCAAGGGTCAGGATGGCAACGACGGTCAATGCAACAACAAACTCTTTGACTATGTCGTAGCGCTTGGACGGGCCTTGCCATTGAACTATTTCGCGGGAGCGGGATTTCATGCTGCATCACCGCTTGAATCTTCAAATCCCACCGGTGGCACAACCCCGCGACGCCGAACTTGCAATACATGGATGATCGTGATCAAACCCACGATCAGGGGCAGCGCTGCCACGTGGAGTAAGAGGGCCTGACCGACATTGAGGACATTGAACCAAGCCCCGATGCCTACCGAGTTCAAGCCATCCTTGGCTTCAGATGCGATCCACTGCGAATCAAAATTGGTTTGTACGAGATATCCGGTAAACGCCGTGCCGATGGAAGCCAGGAAGGCTAAGACGCCGGTCATCCAGGTTCGAGAGCGCCCACCGCGCCAAGCCGACATCCAAAATTTTCCCCAAAGGTGAATAGCCATCGAGAAGAAGAAAAGCTGCACCGACCAGAAGTGAATGCTGTTGACGAAGTGGCCAACATTGGATGTGTGCCACCACAGTGGACCTTCAAAAGAAAGCCACACGCCAGATGCGATGATGATCAGTAGGGACGCAATAGTCAAAACGCCAAAGACATAGATCCAAGATGCGACGTAGGCGGGTTGCTTATCGGGCAACAGTCGCTCAGGTGGAAGGCCACCGAAGAACTTATTGCGCAAGCGTGCAGTCCAAAGCGTTGATGGTGTTTGCCCAACAGATTTAGTTGTACTCATTGATCTTCTCCCTTATGCGGGAAGGGAATGATCAACGCTGCAACAAAAGCCACCAGCATCGCAGCGATAACGATGAGATTGCCCACGCTTATTTGAATGGGGGTAAAGGGGATCTTGATATAGGTACCGGGGCCAGAAAGGTTTCCAGCAAGGACCACCAAGGCATTCATGTCGCCTCCAAGGCGTCAGCCACGGGCCCGTGGCTGACGCTTTGACTTTCCGCCTTAAGGAGTCGATGTGTTCAGTGCCAAAAGCCCCAAAAGGTCTAGCCCAAGGTCACTTCGTCTTATTGACCGGCAAAGTGCGTGTGACCGGCCAGGCCAAGAAAGTCTGCGCCGTCAACTCCTACCCCTTGGCCTTGACTGACAGCGCCAATGACATTCCAACCAGGTGGAACCTGATCAGCGGGGAACGTTCCAAGGAAGGCGTGGTCATCGCCGCCGGTAAGTACCCAATTCAACGGATCTTCCGTTAGAGCAGCACCCACGTCCTTCAAGGGATCGGAAACGGTGAGCGATCCACTGGAGATATCGATGCGCACACCGCTGGCCTTAGCCAAGTGAGCGGCATCAGCGATCAGCCCATCACTGACATCGCACAATGATCTGGCATGTGCAAAACCGGCTCGGACGATGTCGTAGTCAATGACTGGTCTGCGATGTGCGTCAACGAGTACTCGTGGCGAACTAAAACCACGCATGGCCACGGCTAATCCAGCGGCAGCCCAACCCAAGCGACCGGTGATGGCAACAACATCGCCAACCTGTGCGCCCGAGCGTTCAATGACGCGATCGGTTGGCGAACCAATAGCGGTAACGGTAATCATGATCACCGGGGCAGCAACCACATCTCCACCAACCACGGCTACACCGAGTCGATCGGCTTCTTGTTTCATGCCACGAGCAATATCCAACGCAAAAGAAACCGGCAGATCCTCGGGAACTCCCAACGCGACCACCAACGCCGCCGGGCTTGCCCCCATGGCCAAGATGTCACTGAGGTTGGCCGCTGCGGCCCGAACTCCCACATCCACTCCGCTTGACCAAGACCGCTTGAAGTGGACATTTTCAATCATCGAATCGGTAGAGATCACTAGGCGCTGATTCGGCATGGAGACAACTGCCGCATCATCGCCAGGACCAACCAATACCGCAGAGTCAACGAGGAGATCCTGTGTGCCTAGAACGTCGGTGAGCGCATCAATAAGTCCGAATTCGCCCAGCTGACTTACGGTCTGATCCGACGCTGTCATCAATGCCCCTTCTACTACCGGTATCGTGGCACGCATACCTTGCGCCCTAACCATTGGCTCACTCGTTTCCTGTGAGGTGGTCAGAGCGCAACCGAACTACCTAAAGGAATCTTCATGGTGCAGGCCTACATTCTGGTTCAGACTGAAATCGGGCGAGCCTCTCAGGTTGCGCGCGAAATCATGACCATCAGTGGGGTTACATCATCTGATGACGTCACCGGCCCCTATGACGTGATTGTTCGCGTCGAAGCGGCAAGTGTGGACGAGCTAGGAAAAGCCATCCTGGCCAAAGTTCAAGCCGTTGGCGGCATCACCCGCACACTGACATGCCCCGTCGTTCACTTCTAGGAATCTTCTTGGCCGGCACTGTGCTGGTCGGTTGTGGACAATCTGGCGTTCCCGTTCTCGCACCCACACCCGCGGGTGTGGCACTGAGTCAATGCACCGCCTTGATCAAGGCGTTACCGGTCAAACTTGCAGGCCAGTCCAAGCGATCAGCACTGCCACCGTCATCTTTTACCACTGCCTGGGGCACTGACCCGATCACGCTTAGGTGCGGAGTTGGAAAACCTGATGCTTTTGATGCCCAATCACAATTGCTGCGAATCAACAACACCGAATGGTTTGTTCAAGCTGGCTCTGCTGCCACAACATTTACCTTGGTCAATCGCCTTGCCTATGTCGAGATCACCGTTCCACAGTCTTACTCACCTCAAGCAGATGTCATCACCGATCTCAGTGGCACCATCGACAAGAACGTGGAATTTCCTCGAAGTTAACGCAAACCACGTTCGCGATTGAGGGCTAGCTCCAAAAGCGTATCGATCAGTGCCGAATACTGAACGCCAAACTCAGCCCACATCCGCGGATACATTGACGTGGGAGTAAATCCAGGCATCGTGTTGACTTCATTGACCACAATGGATCCGTTATCGGCTAGAAAAAAATCAACCCGAGCTAAGCCTTCACATTCCAAGGCTTCAAAACTTCGTACCGCGATATCTCGAATCTGCTCGGCACTTTCCGGTGGTAGATCGGCCGGCACAACAAGGGTGGCAGCGTCATTGAGGTACTTAGATTCAAAGTCATAGAACTCTCGATCCGGTGACAGGACGATTTCTGCCAGTGCGCTTGCTTTGGCACGCTGGTCGCGCGGTGCTCCAAGCACTCCGCATTCAATTTCACGACCAGGTACCGATTGCTCCACGATGACTTTGGGATCGTGAAGGCGGGCTAGCTCCATGGCTTGCTCAAGTTCATGCCACTGGTTGACTTTTGATATTCCAATACTTGATCCGGCGCGCGCAGGTTTAACAAAAACGGGAAGTTCAAGGGCAAACTCCAAGCGAGCGGCTACTCGCGATGGACCTAAACGCCATTCGCCATCATGAACTACTTCATAGGGGCCGACCGGAATGCCATGTGCGCTCAATGCCATTTTCATCGCAGCCTTGTCCATGGCAATGGCCGATGAGAGCACCCCCGACCCGACAAAACCCACATGCATCGTCTCGAGTAAACCTTGAACTGAACCGTCTTCTCCCCATGGTCCATGTAAGAGGGGGAAGACCACATCGACCAATCCAAGATCCTGGCTCAGGTGCTCTTCTACTTTGAATAGGTGAGCGCCATCATCACCTGGCATCAGGACAACAGGTTCGCCAGATTGCACACTTGGCAAGCTCACGCCCGCGGGAGCTATCTGGTCAGGATCGGCTGAGGTCAGTAGCCATTGACCAGCAGGGGTAATACCTACCGCAAGAACGTCCCAACGCTGGTGATCTAGGGCTCGTAGCACCGCCGCTGCCGAAACACAGGAAATGGCATGTTCTGAACTGCGGCCGCCGTAGAGCAAGACCACTCGGTTTGGCCCATGCGCGCCACCGAGATCATCATCGGAGAAACTTTGCAGGTTTGACATCGCTGTGACCCTATCGGGGAGCGATACTTAAGGCTATGAGCAACGACACGAACTCTGGCCAATCAACCCCTGACGATGCGTGGAGCATTGCTACTCGGGTGGTCAGCCAAGGCCGGCCACTTCCCGCTCCGGGGGCGCCAGTCAATGACGGCATCACCTTGAGCTCGACCTTCCATGCAGGCGGCGAACTTGACTACGGTCGGGTAGGCAATCCCACCTGGACAGCACTAGAGGAAACGCTAGCCAACCTCGAACACGCACGCGGCGCGCTTACTTTTCCAGCTGGTCAAGCAGCCATCAATGCGGTCCTAGAGCTGGTGCCAGTCGGTGGCATTGTTGTGGCACCCGAACACCCCTATTCAGGAACCCGCGGTCGCATGCATGAACTTGCACAGGCCGGACGATTTAGCCTGCGCAGCTATCGCGCAGAGCCAGATGCGGATTTAACCGATGCCTTGACCGGAGCGCATTTGCTCTGGATTGAATCGCCAACCAATCCATTGCTCGAAATTAGTGACATCGAAAAACTCAGTCAGCAAGCCCACCAATACGGGACTTCCATTTCTGAGAATGCAACAGGTGCCATTGTTGCCATGGACGCCACATTTGCCACGCCATACTTTGTGCAACCTCTCAGTCTTGGCGTAGATATCGTGGTGCATTCGGCGACGAAATATTTAGCTGGTCACTCAGATGTGTTGATGGGCGCGATTGCTGCCAACGACGAGCACCTCTTGAGCCTTCTCCATACGCACCGGACCTTGTCTGGGGCAATTCCGGGACCCTTTGAGGCCTACCTGACTCTTCGTGGAATTCGCACCCTTGCCCTTCGGATGGAAAAGTCGGTAGCAAATGCGGGGATCATCGCGCAGCGGCTGAGCGAACACCCCCGCGTGAGCAAGGTTCGCTACCCCGGCTTGGCAAGCCACCCCGGGCATGGGCTCGCAATGGCCACCACCGGAGCGTGCGCAGTCATCAGTTTTGATGTGGCCTCAGCCCAGCAGGCTGAAGCTATTGCCGACTCCACCACGTTGTGGGTTCATGCCACCAGCATCGGAGGAGTTGAATCGCTGATTGAACGACGAGCTAGATGGCCCTTTGAACACCCCGATATCCCAGCGGAATTGATTCGACTTTCCGTCGGTATTGAAGATGTTGACGATTTGTGGAATGACCTGAACCGAGCTATCAACGAAAATTCTTAGAGAGAACTTTCCGAGCGAGGTCCGCGCGACATTAATTCAATAATCATTTCGCGCGGGCTCGCGCCTTCGTGAATGATCCGCTCCACACAATCGGTAATGGGCATTTCAATGCCATAACGGCGAGCCAGATCCAAAATCGACTTCGACGAAGCAACACCTTCCGCCGTTTGCTTCGTGGCCGCCACCGCCTCAGCTACCGACAACCCCCTGCCGATCAGTTCGCCAAAGGATCGGTTACGCGAAAGCGGGGACATGCAGGTGACCACGAGGTCGCCTACCCCGGCTAGGCCACTAAAGGACAGTGGATCTGCGCCCAAGCTCACACCCAAACGCACAATTTCAGCCAGTCCTCGGGTGATTAAGGATGCAACGGCATTATCGCCCAAGCCCATGCCGCTAGCCATACCTACTGCAAGCGCAATCACGTTCTTGGCCGCTCCGCCGAGTTCGACCCCGAGCACATCGGCGTTGGTGTACAAACGGAAGTACTTCGTCGCGCAAGCAACCTGAACTTGAGCCGCAATAGCAGAATCGGGAAATGCCACCACGCATGCAGCCGGCTGGCGCTGCATGATCTCTCGAGCCAGGTTGGGCCCGCTGAGCACGCCAATGAGATCGCGATCAATGCCGGTTACTTCATGAACGATTTCTGTTATTCGCAACGAGGTGCCAAGTTCCAGACCCTTAATCAAACTCAAAATGATGGCGTTTGCCGGAAAATGGTCACGCCACTCAATAAGTCGAGAGCGCAACACCTGGGATGGCAAAGCCAGAACAATGATGTCGGCACCACGAAGGACTGTCGCAATATTGGTCGATGCCCACACCGAAGTCGGAAGCTTCAAACCAGGATGGAATGCAGGATTGACATGCTCATTGGTGATGGCATCAACGATGACCTCGTCACGACCCCAAATCACAACATCGTTGCCGGCATCGGCGGCAATCTGCGCAAAAGCTGTGCCCCAGGAACCAGCGCCGAGCACGGCCACTCGTGCCATGCCGCTCACCTCCTGGTCAATTGTTCTTAGTGAGGGAACGCTACCGCTTGCCCCTGTTTGGCCGGCCGGATGGGCATCATGGTCCATCACATGCCCACAATGACAAGATCACACTATGTCCGCCTGGTGCTTACTGGTCCCTGTGAAGCGGCTCGATCGTGCGAAAACGCGCCTGCACCTGCCTGGCTTAACGCAAGAAATGCGCAGTGAACTTGCCCTGGCCTTTGCTAGCGATGTGGTCTTGGCCGCTGTCCAGTGTTCTGTCGTCAAAGAAATTGTTGTCATCACCGATGACTCCACTGCCGCTGAACAACTGGAATCCTTGGGTGCGCATACTGTGTCAGATTCGCCCGATGCTGGGATCAATCCAGCATTGGAACATGGATTCCAATGGGCGCAGCAGCACTGGCCAGAACTCAGGGTTGCTGCACTCTCGGCAGATGTCGCGTGCGTGCGAGCTAGCGATCTGACTCTTGCTCTTAACCAAGCGGCCTCAACCAGCGATGCTCAGTTTGTTTGCGACTCGGCCGGAACGGGCACAACGATGTATGTGGGGGGCAGTGAATTTTCTCCCTCATTCGGACACCGAAGTCGTGCACGTCACGTTCGCGCTGGCGCTATTGAGTTGACCTCACCTGAGTTAGGACGGTTGCGACGAGACATCGACACCGAAGCAGATCTTTGGGATGCCCGAAGGCTTGGCCTTGGGCCCAATAGCACTGGGGTTCTAGCCCAACTGTGAGTTGAGCCCCGGCCTGCGCATCAGAGCGCACTAAGGGGCCGGGTTTGACCCCAGCCCCTTAGTCCTGACGCTTCTGGTTCTCACCAGCCAAGCTGGTTCACCGGATGCACGGTTCAAACAATTGCCTACGAGTTAACGCTTCTTCGTTGCCTTCTTGGCGGTCTTCTTGGCAGCGGCCTTCTTTGGAGCCGCCTTCTTTGCTGCAGCCTTCTTTGGAGCGGCCTTCTTGGCGGTCAACTTCTTTTCGCCACTAACGATCTTCTTGAAGTCAGCGCCGGCCTTGAACACAGGAACGGTGGTCTTCTTGACCTTCACGATGGCGCCAGTTTGAGGGTTACGCGCAGTTCGTGCAGCGCGGGCACGGGCTTCAAACTTGCCAAACCCAGTGATTACAACCGGTTCGCCGGCAGCCAGATTGCGGTGAATGATGTCAATGAAAGCCTCAAGCGCATCGCCTGCGGCACCCTTACTGGTGCCAGTCTTTGATGCGAGCTCTTCGATTAGCTCAGCTTTGTTCACTTGTGTCCCCTTACCAAGGATTAGTCGGGCGGATTCCCTATGGCGCACAACTTAGGCGCAACAGCGCACTGGACTCAAGGGTGACGCGCCGGAAAACCCGTGTGGCATAAAGAGAAAGTCCCTATTTCAGGGGCATAAGTCCAAGAACGCACGAGACGTCAACGCGGATTAGGGGTGAACCGCTCGGGCGATGATGCGGACATAGTCCACATCAAAGTCAGGATCGGTTGCCACGCCGGCAGATGTTTTGCGCTGGGCAATGACTTGCTCGCACGCGCTCTCAACGAAGATCTCCCAAACATCGGCCGGCAAGCTAGGTTGATAAGCCACTAAGACCTGTGAAGTCAAAAGATTGCGAAGGGCTGCCTCATCGGGCATAGACCGGCTTTGGTGGACAAGCTCAACGCCGACGTGAATAAAGCCGGCTTGCATCAGAAGCTGCTCATAGGTCGATGCATCGGGGAAAAACCACACAGGACCTGCGCCGCCCAGACTGCGCGCAAGCGGATCGAGCACCTCACGTAACGCTGCTAGTTGACCCTGGCCACCAAATTCCACGCACCACACTCCACCTGGCTTGAGCAGTGCAAAGGCATCCGAAAGTAAGGCAGGCTGATCTGAAAGTGGCACCCAATGCAAACAGGCCGTTGACACGATGGCATCGAATTGCCGCTCGCCAATCATCGAGCCCAGCAATTGGGCAGGTAAGACCGCAAATTCCGGCTCACATTGGGCTACTCCATCGGCCCCAGGCTGGGACTGGGTTCGGGACTGGGTTTGAGTCTGGGTTTGTGCCTGGGTCTGTGCCTGTGTCTGGGTTTGTTGAGCAGTTGCGATCATGGATGAGTCAGCGTCTACACCCAAAACCTGACCCTGTGGCACCAGCTCACACAGGCCGCGTGTGAAATTTCCTACCCCGCAGCCAATATCGAGTATGGCCCCATCATGGTCAAGCCGACCAAGGCGATCAAGGCGATCAAGGATGACGTGATCAAAGGCGCGGTGGTGACCGGTATTTTCAGCGTAGTGCTGACCATCCCAACGAAGACTCACCAAGACTCACGAAGATGTTGTTGTTGGCAACCACTTGGCGCGCTTGGCTTCAAAGGCTTTGATATCTTCTTCATGCGTCAGGGTGATGCCGATGTCATCAAGCCCCTCCAGTAACCGCCAGCGAACATAGTCATCGACTTCAAAGGCTGCGACCCTGTCTAACCAACGCACCTCACGCTTTTCCAAATCCACCACTACCGAAAGCTTGGGGTCTGCATCAATGGCATCCCACAGTGCCTCTACATCGACCTGGTCGACTTGGGCAGTGAGCAATCCCACCTTGCCAGAGTTTCCGCGGAAGATATCAGCGAATCGGGAGGACAAGATCACTTTGAATCCGTAGTCCTGCAGCGCCCAGACAGCATGCTCGCGCGATGATCCAGTGCCGAATTCAGGACCTGCAACCAAGATTGTAGAGCCGTCATACTGGGATTGATTGAGCACGAATTCAGGCTCACTGCGCCAATCGGCAAACAGAGCGTCTTCGTAACCGTGACGAGAAATCCGCTTGAGAAACTCGCCAGGAATGATCTGGTCGGTGTCGACATTGCTGCGGCGAAGCGGCGTTGCTGTCCCGGTATGTACGGTGAATTTTTCCATGTCAGATTTCCTTTCAGGCCAGGTCAGCAGGTGAGGCCAGGCGACCGGCAACGGCGGTGGCTGCTGCCACTTCTGGCGAAACAAGGTGCGTACGAGCCCCAGGGCCTTGACGTCCTTCAAAGTTTCGGTTGGAAGTCGAAGCGCTGCGCTGACCTGGATCAAGATAATCCGGGTTCATGCCCATACACATCGAGCAGCCCGCATGGCGCCATTGAGCTCCAGCGGCGGTGAAGATTTTGTCCAAGCCTTCAGCTTCTGCTTCGAGTCGGACCCGCACTGATCCAGGAACCACCAACATGGTGACTGAATCGGCCACCTTGCGTCCTTGCAAGATTGAGGCCACGCTGCGTAAGTCTTCAATGCGACCATTGGTACATGAGCCGATAAACACCGCATCTACCGCGATGTCACGCATGGGGGTCCCAGCGGTCAGGTCCATATATTCCAAGGCCCGTTCGGCAGCGGACTTATCAACCGGATCATCAAAGTCATCTGGGCTTGGAACGGTGGCCGACAATGGGACACCTTGACCCGGGTTAGTCCCCCAGGTAACAAAGGGTGAAAGTGTAGAAGCGTCAATGACCACTTCCTTGTCAAAGGTAGCGTCGTCATCGGTGCGAAGCGATGTCCAGTACGCCACAGCTTCATCCCAAAGTTCGCCCTTTGGTGCATGCACGCGACCCTGCAAGTAGTCAAAGGTTGTTTGATCTGGCGCGATCATGCCAGCGCGAGCGCCAGCTTCAATAGACATGTTGCACACTGTCATTCGGGCTTCCATTGATAGCGCCTCAATGGCCTCACCGCGGTATTCGATGACATAGCCCTGGCCGCCACCGGTGCCGATGGTGGCGATGATGTTCAAGATTAGGTCCTTGGCCGTTACGCCAGGCGGCAGAGCGCCCTTGACCGTGATCGACATCGTCTTAAACGGTTTCAAGGGCAAGGTTTGGGTGGCCAAGACATGCTCAACCTCACTGGTGCCGATCCCAAAAGCTAAGGCTCCAAAAGCCCCATGGGTTGCTGTATGCGAGTCACCACAGACCACCGTCATGCCTGGCTGAGTCAGCCCCAGCTGTGGTCCTACGACGTGCACGATTCCTTGGTCAATGTTGCCAAGAGGAAAAATGGGAATATCAAACGCGGCTGTATTGGCTCGCAGCGCCTGCACCTGAGCATTGCTAATCGGATCTGCGATGGGCTTGTCAATGTCGGTGGTCGGGACGTTGTGATCTTCGGTGGCGATGGTCAGATCCTTGCGCCTTACCGGCCGACCAGCCTCTCGCAAACCATCAAAGGCTTGCGGACTTGTGACTTCGTGCGTCAAGTGAAGGTCGATATAGATCAGATCTGGTTCGCCTTCAGCTCGTCGAACGACGTGGTCAGCCCAGACCTTCTCGGCCAATGTTTGCGCCATAACAACCTCTTTCAAGCGTCGCGCTTGCATCTCAGGATTTGAGACGGCAATATCAATACATGGACAACTCTAGCGGAGTCGGTGTCATTGACAAGGCAGCCCTTGTACTTGCTGCCCTAGAAGCCGGGCCCCAAACTTTGGCCGACTTAGTGACAAGCACTGGCATTTCACGACCAACAGCGCATCGCCTTGCTACCGCACTTGAACACCACCGGCTAGTGAGTCGAGACCTGCAGGGCCGTTTTGTTCTTGGGCCGCGATGTCTGGAATTGGCCAACGCCACAGGTCAGGACCTATTGATCTCAGTTGCCGACCCCATTTTGCGCGCCCTAGCCGACTCAACTGGAGAAAGTGCACAGCTCTACCGCAAACAAGGCACCCAGCGCATTTGTGTAGCAGCAGCAGAGCGGGCCAGCGGACTTCGCGATTCTGTCCCTATCGGTGCGGCGCTGGCTATGAACGCAGGCTCAGCTGCTCAGATTCTGATGGCTTGGGACGATGCAGATTCCCTTCAAGCAGGACTTGCTGAAGCAGCCTTTGATGCTCGCATTCTCAGCGCAGTGCGTCGACGCGGCTGGGCGCAGTCGGTCGGCGAGCGCGAATCTGGGGTGGGTTCGGTATCGGCTCCAGTGCGCGGACCAAATGGCAAAGTCATCGCCGCGGTTAGTATCTCTGGACCGCTCGAGCGATTGACACGCGCACCTGGACGCTTGCATGCTTCCGCTGTTACTCGTGCAGCCAAACAAGTCACGGTCTTGCTCGCTGAGCATTCGCAATAAAAAGAAAAGCGACCACATCGGCGTCGATGAGATCGCTTTCTTTTTTGTAGCCCCGACGGGATTCGAACCCGCGCTACCGCCTTGAGAGGGCGGCGTGCTAGGCCGCTACACAACGGGGCCGCAAATGCGAAAGAGCATTTACTTGGACTATTTGCTTGGAGTCAGACTGAACCACAAGCAACGTTTCCGCTGGGGTACCAGGACTCGAACCTAGACTAACTGGACCAGAACCAGTTGGGCTGCCAATTACCCCATACCCCATGGGTTCACTAAAGATCGCGAATCTTTAGTCAAGCGGCAAGTGTACAAGTTGCTAGGTGGCCTTCGTCGTCGCGGTTGGGTTCCCACGAGTTTGCAACTGACCGCGCTTTAGGCCCCTGCTCCGCATTACTTCAATGATGACAACAAAGATGGCTAGCTCAATAACATCGAACCCGATCAAGGCCCAGGGGGCATCGGGCGAGACGAGCTGGGAAGAAAAATCGCTAAAGGCCGCAGCGGTCAATAGGGCGGCAAGATTATTCACCGTATGCAGTGCAATCGAAACCTCTAAGCCACCGGTACGAAGGACCAAGTAGGCCGCCACCATCCCGAATCCAAATCGATCGAGAAACAGCGGGGCACTTTGCCCACCATGAGCCAGTGCAAACGCAGTTGAGGTGATGATCATCGAAACAATGGGGAACTTGACCCAGGCGCCAATGGCTTGGCCTAGGTAGCCACGGAAGGCAAACTCCTCACCGGCGGCCTGCAGTGGCGTAGTTAAAACGATAATCAGACTCAAGGTAATGAAGGTTCCCGTTGAGCTTGCCGTGTGCTCAGGTGTTGAACCAGAATCAGTCAACGAAGAAATAACCGCAGTGGCGCTGATTAACAGCACCGCGAGCCCAAAGCACTTAGCAAACCAGCCCCACCTAAATCTGCCGGTTACCGAAGCAAGGATTCCTGGGTTGACTCGATGGGCAGCCCAAACCGCAAACATCGCGCACGGAATCAATAGGGCCAAGCTCAGGTTCGTGAGCAAGAAGATCAGCGGGGACCCAGCATCCTGCAGGATCTGCGTATTGGAACTGAGCGTGACGTAAACAACTCCAGGCAGGATGAACAAGGCCAGAAGAATGTTCAGATACGTTCCAACAAAGACTGCTATGCCAGCTAACGGGCGCCACCACCGATAGTTCGCACTTCGTAGGAGTTGCAGGTAGAGCGCAGGGGCAATCTGAGGTTGAGTGGGCAACTGACCCGCCTGCGCATCGATTCCCACATCACTCACTGGTCTGGAAAGTTCCTCGCTCGCGATATTCGGTGCAAAACACTGCTTCGACCTAATAGTTCCATTGATTCAAAAAGTGGTGGGGAAACTAATTGACCGGTCACGGCCACGCGAAGCGGAGCAAAGGCTGTCTTTGGCTTGAGTTCCATCTTCTCTAGCAGCACCGAGCGCAATGCGTCTTCAATTGAAGCCGTCGTGAAATCGGGCAGCGCTTCGATGGCCTGCATGGCCGCGTCAAGAACAGCGTGTGATGGTTCGCCCAAAGCCTTTTTTGCAGATCCGGCATCAAAATCAAATTCAGCATCGGATACGAAGAGGAATCCCACCATTGATCCGACTTCGCTGAGCAATCCGATCCGCTCCTGGATCAACAAGGCCGCGCTTCTGGCACATTCATCCTGCTCACGGCTTGGTGAAGCGGGAAGTATGCCGTCGTGAATAAGCCGATCAACAGTGCGCTGCTGGAAATCTGCGGGGGCGAGCTGGCGAATGTGGGTGGAGTTGATTGCTTCGGCCTTTTTCAAATCAAATCGCGCAGGATTGGCGTTGACTCGCGAAATCTCAAAAGCCTTGACCATCTCATCGAGGGAAAAGATGTCCTCGTCCTCACTTAAGGACCAGCCTAAAAGAGACAGGTAGTTCAACAAGCCCTCAGGAATGAAACCCTGTTCTCGGTAAAACCCGATTGAGGACTCTGGGTCTCGCTTGCTGAGCTTCTTGTTTCCTTGCCCCATCACGTAGGGCAAGTGTCCAAAGGTCGGCTGAACGCCATCGCCAATTCCAATGGCCTCTAGCGCTTTATACATGGCGACCTGCCGCGGTGTCGATGAGAGCAAGTCTTCGCCTCGAAGCACGTGAGTGATCTGCATCAAAATGTCATCGACTGGATTGACCAACGTGTAGAGGGGCTCGCCATTTCCCCGGACAATGACGAAGTCCGGAATGGATCCGTGCGGAAAACGAATTTCACCGCGTACAAGGTCATCGACCGTGATGTCCTCAGTGGGCATCATTAATCGAAGGACCGGATTACGCCCCTGAGATCTAAACTGTTCCTTGTCTTCGTTGGTCAGTGTTCGATCAAAGTTGTCATAACCCAGTTTTGGGTCCTGGCCATTGGCTTTTCTACGTTCTTCAACTTCCTCAGGCGTGGAAAATGACTCGTAAGCAAGCCCGGCTGCCAGCAATCGCTGCGCCACATCGTGATAAATCTCCAGCCGTTGGCTCTGACGGTAAGGCTCGTGCGGTCCGCCAACCTCGGGACCCTCATCCCAGTTCAGACCGAGCCAGCGCAAAGTGTCCAGTAACGCCTCGTAACTGTCCTGACTGTCGCGGGCTGAATCGGTGTCTTCAATGCGGAAAACAAAGGTTCCACCATGGTGTCGGGCAAAGGCCCAATTGAAGAGCGCCGTACGCACCAAACCAACGTGCGGATTACCAGTAGGTGAAGGGCAAAAGCGGACACGAACTGCAGATGTTCTCACTGCCACATCCTAGTTAGCCACTGAGTTAATCAAGGAGCCAATACCTTCGATTCGCACCTCAACGGTATCCCCTGCATGCAGAGTCGAAACCCCTGCTGGGGTCCCAGTCAAAATCACATCGCCTGGGAGCAAAGTCATCACACTGGAGGTGTAGGCCACCAACTCAGCAATAGAGAAAACCATTTCGCTCGTGCGGCCCTCTTGAGCTACCCGATCATCAATGTGACATGAGATCGCTAGATCCTTAGGATCTAAGTCGGTTTCGATCCATGGACCTAGCGGGCAAAACGTGTCGAAACCTTTCGCGCGAGACCACTGCCCATCGCTACGTTGTAGATCGCGAGCTGTGACATCGTTTGCACAGGTATACCCAAGGATTACCTCATGGGCTCGCTGAGCAACCACGTCTTTACACAAACTCCCAATGACCACTGCCAGCTCTGCTTCGTGCTGAACATCGCTAGAGATTGCAGGTAGGCGAATGACATCGCCCGGGCCAACCACTGAGGTTGAAGGCTTGAGGAACATCAGCGGCTCTTTGGCCACCTCATTGCCCAACTCCGCAGCATGCTCGGCATAGGTGCGACCAAATGCACAAATCTTGCTCGGCAATACCGGCGACAACAAGCGAACAGCTGGCAAGGGTAACCGCTGTCCCGTGAGTTCAATCTCCCCAAAAGGGTGAGCCTTGATAATGCCAAGTTCAAGGGCTTCAAGCGGGCCAGCTGGGTCGCCCTCAACTACGCCATAACCAACAGCGCCTTCAAAGGAAAAGCGAGCGATCCTCACTCACAGCCTCCTGCAACTAGGTGGTGACGATAAAAAATCTTTAGGCTGATGGTGGGACGAGTTGATACATCCAGTTATGGCTGTCCGCAATCGACCCATGCTGAATTTGCAAGAGTTGGTCACGCAGTTCAAGCGTGACTTGCCCAGTTTGACCACCAGCCACAGTCCAGTTCGCATCCGTGGACTTGACATGCCCAACGGGGGTGATAACCGCTGCTGTGCCACAAGCGAAAACTTCGCTAATCTCGCCAGAGGCATTACCCTCACGCCACTGATCGACATTGATGCGCTCTTCGGCAACCGAATATCCCAAATCTTTGGCAACTTGGAGCAACGAGTCACGAGTTACACCTGGCAATAGAGAACCGGTTAAAGGCGGAGTGGAAATATGTGCCGAATCCCCGGAACCATGAACGAAGTACAAGTTCATACCCCCCATTTCCTCAATCCAATAACGCTCTATGGCATCGAGCCAGACCACCTGGTCACAGCCGTTGTCAATTGCTTGCGCCTGCGCAATCAAGGACGCTGCATAGTTGCCCGCGCACTTGGCCTCACCCGTACCACCTGGAGCTGCCCGGACATACTCCTTGGACAGCCACACATTGACCGGATGTATCCCGCGCGGGAAATAGGCGCCGGCTGGAGAAGCAATCAGCAAGAACAAATACTCATTGCCTGGTCGCACACCCAGTCCAACCTCAGTGGAAAACATAAAGGGTCGCAAATACAGCGCCTTTTCAATGTCGTCAGGAACCCAGGCTTGATCGACCTCAACCAAGATTTCAATAGCCCTAATAAAATCTTCTTCGGGTAGCGCAGGCATGGCAAGGCGTGCTGCACTGCGTTGAAACCGTCGCGCATTCTCTAGTGGGCGGAAGGTGGCAATAGAGCCATCGGTTTGACGGTAAGCCTTTAATCCTTCAAAGATTGACTGCCCGTAGTGAATTGAATTGGTTGCAGGATCGAGGGCGATCGGACCATAAGGCACCAAGGCTGCATCATGCCAACCTTGATCCGCACTCCACTTAATCTGGATCATGTGGTCCGTGAAGTACTGCCCAAAACCCGGGTCAGCCAAAATGGCCTCTCGCTCAGAATCCGAAAGGCGAGCGCTCGACTGCGTTCGAGCGAAATCTAAGGTCATAGCAAAATCCTAACCGGCGTTGATGACGTCAGCGGCGATTGCGTCACCAATCTCGGAGGTCTTGCGAGCACCCAGGTTGACGCGATCAAACAAGTCTTTGGACACCGCCTGCTCCACCAAAGCAGCAGCTTCGGGGTGATCAAGGTGATCAAGCAACAGACTCAAGGACAAAATTGATGCAGTCGGGTCCGCCTTTTGCTGGCCAGCAATATCGGGAGCCGATCCATGGACGGGCTCAAACATGGAGGGATTGCGACGGCTCTCATCAATGTTGCCCGACGCAGCTAATCCGATTCCGCCAGCCACAGCGGCACCCACGTCGGTGATGATGTCGCCGAACAGGTTGTCGGTGACGATGACGTCATACTTTTCCGGCGCCGTGATGAAGAACATGGCAGCAGCATCAACGTGTTGGTAGTCAACTTTTACCTCTGGGTATTCCTTGGCCACCTCATTGACAATGCGTTGCCACATGGAACCCGCATGCACCAAGACGTTCGCCTTGTGAACCAGCGTCAAGTGCTTGCGACGCAACATTGCACGACGGAATGCATCGCGAACTACCCGCTCAACGCCATAGGCAGTGTTGATGCTTTCCTCAATGGCCACCTCGTGTTCAGAACCAACGCGCACTGCCCCACCTGCGCCAACATAGGGACCTTCTGTGCCTTCACGAACCACGACGATGTCACAGCGCTCAGGGGTTAGCCCAGCGATCGGGGTCGCCATTCCTGGGTACAACTTGATAGGTCGCAAATTAACGTGATGGTGCAGCGCAAACCGCAACTTCAACAACATGCCTCGCTCAAGCAAGCCCGGTGGAACCCGGGGATCGCCAACAGCACCAAACAAAATTGCATCGTGTTCGCGCAGCTCATCGATAACTGATTCAGGAAGAACCTCACCGGTTCGGTTATACAACCTCCAGCCGAGGTCATATTCCTTCAGCGCAATAGTGAGCCCACACTGCGCGGCAACTGCTTCGAGCACCTTCAAGGCTTCGGGCGTGACTTCTTGTCCGATGCCATCGCCAGAGGCGACGGCCAAGGAAATCTGGGTGCTCATATGCCAAGCCCTTCGAAGAATTAAGCGTCGATCAAGTCAACGGTGCAGCCGGTGCTGGCTCCAACGCCAGCAACGATTTGTGCGACCACGGACGAATCAATGGCTTCATCGATGGTCAGGACGATCAGCGCCTGCTCACGCTCCGATCGACGGCTTACCTGCATGCCAGCGATGTTGACATTGGCATCGGCCAACACTCCACCCAAGTAGCCCACAACTCCCGGGCGATCTGGATAGGTGAAGAAGGCAATGTGGTCCGCAAGGAGAACATCAATGCGGAATCCATTGACTTCCACAATCTTTTCTCGCTGACGAGTACCCGCCAAGGTTCCCGCCACAGAAACCAATGTGCCGTCAGGCAAGGCCGCCTTGACTCGAACCAGGTTCTTGTAATCGGGACTATCCGGCGATGAACTCAAGGAGACAGCAACACCCTTTTCGGAAGCCATCAAGGGCGCGTTGACATAAGAAACTGGCTCATCGCTTAAGTCTGCGAACAATCCCTTCAGCGCTGAAAGCTCCAGGACAGCGGCGTCCTGGTCACTGATCTCACCCAAGACTTCGACTTCAACAGTGGCCGGGATACCGGCAGCAAGTGCGGTAACGATGCGGCCCAACTTCTCGACCAATGGCAAGAACGGTCGGACATCTTCAGGAACCGATCCACCTTGAACATTGACCGCGTCTGGCACCAGTTCGCCAGCCAAAGCCAAGCGCACCGACTTGGCCACGGCGATACCGGCCTTTTCTTGAGCTTCATCGGTGCTTGCACCTAGGTGAGGGGTCACCACAACGTTGTCTAACGTGAATAACGGAGAGTCAGTGCAGGGCTCGGTGGCAAAAACATCCACACCAGCGGAGTGAACGCGGCCATCTCGCAAGGCTTCGAACAATGCAGTCTCATCGACGATGCCCCCACGAGCAGCGTTGACGATGACCACGCTGGGCTTGACCTTCGTCAAGGCTTGCGCACCAATCAAGCCAACCGTCTCTGGCGTCTTGGGCAAGTGAACGGTGATGAAATCCGATGTTGTGAGCAACTCATCAAGATCGACCATGCGAACACCGAGTTGAGCTGCGCGCGCGGGCTGAACATAGGGGTCGTAGGCAATCAGTTCCACGCCGAAGGCCGCCAACCGCTGAGCCACCAGGATGCCAATGCGACCCAAGCCCACAACGCCAACGATCTTGTCGGCCACTTCAATACCGGTGTACTTACTGCGCTTCCACTGACCGTTCTTCAAGGCCGCATCAGCCTGCGGGATATTGCGCGCCGCAGCCAACAACAACGCAACGGCCAATTCTGCTGCAGATCCAATGTTTGATGTGGGCGCGTTAACCACCATTACGCCAGCTTGGGTGGCTGCTTTGACATCAACGTTGTCCAAACCCACGCCAGCGCGAGCGACAACCTTCAACTTGGTGGCAGCTGCCAACGCCTCAGCATCAACCTGAGTGGCGCTACGAACCAAGATCGCATCCACATCAACGATGCTGCTTAAAAGTTGGGCACGGTCTGCTCCATCGCAGTTGCGCACCTCAAAATCAGGACCCAGGGCCTCAATCGTGGCAGGCGAAAGTTCTTCAGCAATCAGGACGACAGGCTTGGACACTGAGATTCCTTAGCAGGGTGGGAAAGGTACTCGAATGCGCCCATCCTACTTAAGGCCACCATGAGCGAACTCATGGGGAATGCCTGCGCGACTTAGCGCGTGGCAGTGCCTTCAACGTAGTCAGAATCTCCGGATTGAACCCATGACATCAACGCACGTAGGTCGCGACCGGTGGCCTCAATCGGGTGCTGCTCGCCCTTGGCTCGCAAAGCCTTGAATTCGGGAGCTCCCGCATCCTGGTCAGCAATAAAGCGAGCGGCGAAGGCGCCGTTTTGAATGTCCGTTAGGACGTTCTTCATGTTGGCCTTCACGCTCTCGTCAATGACTCGCGGACCAGAGACATAGTCGCCGTATTCGGCGGTATCTGAAACCGACCAACGTTGCTTAGCAATTCCACCTTCATACATCAGGTCCACAATCAGCTTGAGTTCGTGCAGACACTCAAAGTAGGCAACCTCTGGTTGATAACCGGCCTCAATCAACGTCTCAAAGCCATACATCACCAACTGAGAAGCGCCACCGCACAAGACCGCCTGCTCGCCGAACAAGTCAGTTTCAGTTTCTTCCGTGAAAGTGGTCTTAATTCCACCAGCTCGCAGACCGCCAATGCCCTTGGCATAGGACAAGGCCAACGCCCAAGCGCCACCGGTTGCATCTTGCTCAACAGCAACCAAGACAGGAACACCGCGACCGGCAACAAACTCACGTCGCACGAGGTGACCGGGACCCTTTGGTGCAACCATGGCGACATCAACATCGGCTGGCGGCTTGATGTAGCCGTAACGAATGTTGAAGCCGTGACCAAAGAAGATTGCGTCCCCAGCCTTGAGGTTGGGTTCGATTGATTCGGCGTACAGGCGACGCTGCGCTGGGTCGGGAGCAAGCACCATGATCAGATCGGCTTCAGCAGCCGCAACAGCGGGAGTGACCACGCGCAAGCCCTCGGCCTCTGCCTTTGCACGTGACTTCGAGCCCTCAAGCAATCCCACGCGCACATCAACACCGGAGTCGCGCAAGGACAGTGCATGCGCATGACCTTGGCTTCCGTAACCCAAGATGGCGACCTTGCGAGATTGAATGATCGAAAGATCTGCATTGTCGTCAGAGAACATTTCAGCCACGGTCTAACTCTCCTGAGGTGTTGGGACGCTTTACTTACGTCGGGTCTACGGTACGCGGACTGCGATCGCTGATTGAGCGCGCCCCCCGACCGATCGCAACCATGCCTGATTGCACGAGTTCTTTGACGCCAAAGGGCTCAAGGACGCGCAGTAAAGCCTCTAATTTGTCCACGCTTCCGGTGGCTTCGATCGTCACCGCATCGGAGGTCACGTCGACGACCTTGGCGCGGAAGAGCTGTACCGTTTCAAGAATGTGTGAGCGAGTTTCAATATCTGCATGAACCTTGACCAACATCAATTCACGCTCAACGGCCATCGCTGGGTCAAGTTCAACAATCTTGATGACATTGACCAATTTATTCAGCTGCTTGGTCACCTGCTCCAGAGGCAAATCCTCCACGTTGACCACGATGGTCATGCGTGAAACTTCGGCAGATTCGGTAGGGCCTACCGCAAGCGAATCAATGTTGAATCCGCGACGAGAGAACAACGATGAAACGCGAGCCAAGACACCGGGGGTGTTCTCCACTAAAACTGACAGTGTGTGTCGACTCATCTCAATCCTCACGATCCCAAATCGGCGCAGCATCGCGAGCTGCCAAGATGTCATCGTTACTTGTTCCAGCCGGAACCATCGGCCACACCATGGCATCTTGATGAACCACAAATTCCACCACGACGGATTGATCGTTTATCGACATGGCCTTTTCAATGGCAGCGTCCACCTGATCTGCCGAGGTGACCCGAATGCCTTCGCAACCGTAAGCATCGGCCAACTTCATAAAATCTGGGATGTTCTTAGAACCAAGATCGGTTTCAGAGTAACGCTCGTTGTAAAACAGAGTTTGCCACTGACGCACCATGCCTAAGGTGCCGTTGTTAATCAGGGCGACCTTGATGGGAATGTCATTGACGGTGCAGGTTGCCAACTCCTGGTTGGTCATCTGGAAGCAACCATCACCATCGATAGCCCACACGGCAGCATCAGGTCGACCGACTTTTGCACCCATGGCCGCTGGGATGGCATAACCCATGGTTCCAGCTCCACCGGAGTTCAACCAGGTGCGCGGGTGTTCGTACTTAATAAATTGTGACGCCCACATTTGATGCTGACCCACGCCAGCGGCATAGATCGCCTCTGGCCCAGCAATAACACCCAAGCGCTCAATGGCAAACTCCGGTGAGAGTTCACCTTCAGGGGCTGGCGCATAACCCAGTGGGTACGTTTCAAGCCACTCTTCGAGCTGCTTCCACCACCCGCCGACATCTCCATGGCGACCGGCCTCATGCTCTGCCTTGACTGCAACAACCAAATCAGCAATGACTTCACGTGCATCGCCCACGATCGGGACATCGGCATGGCGCATCTTGCCGATTTCTGCTGGATCAACATCAGCATGAATGATCTGGGCATAAGGCGCAAAGCTGTTGATCTTGCCGGTGACTCGGTCATCAAAGCGCGAACCCAGAGCAATGAGCAAATCAGACTTTTGAAGAGAGGCAACGGCTGCCACTGAGCCGTGCATACCAGGCATCCCTAAATGTTGCGGATGCGAATCAGGGAAGGCCCCACGAGCCATCAACGTGGTCACCACTGGAATTCCGGTCAGTTGCGCTAGCTCGAGTAATTCACGGTGGGCGCCGGCTTTGATAACTCCGCCACCGACGTAAAGCACGGGGCGCTGAGCTTCCATCATCATCCGAGCGGCCTCGCGCACGGACTTGGCATGAGGTTTTGTCACTGGGCGGTAGCCGGGCAAGTCAATGTTCGCCGGCCATTCAAATGTTGTCAGTGCCTGTAGTGCGTCCTTACTGACATCGACAAGAACTGGACCAGGACGACCGGTGCTAGCAATGTGAAAAGCCTCCGCGACCGCGCGCGGAATTTGCGCTGGATCCGTGACGAGAAAACTGTGCTTAGTAATGGGCATCGTGATGCCACGAATATCGGCCTCTTGAAAGGCATCCGTTCCAATTGAGGTGCTGGGCACCTGGCCGGTGATGGCCACAATCGGGACTGAGTCCATGTAGGCATCGGCAATCGGTGTCACCAAGTTGGTAGCGCCCGGGCCCGAGGTTGCCATGCAAACTCCGACTCGACCGGTTGCTTGGGCATAGCCCTCAGCGGCATGGCCAGCTGCTTGCTCGTGGCGCACCAAAATGTGGCGCACCTGGGTCGAATCCATCAACGGGTCATAAGCGGGCAATACAGCACCACCAGGAATACCAAAAACTGAGTCAACACCGGCGAACTCCAGTGAGCGAATAAGGCTCTGGGCTCCGGTCAACTGCTCTGTCATCGATGGTCCTTAACTACGGGGAAGGGTGAGGGGAAAAACAAAACCCCTCGGACCGTCGGGTCGGCGAGGGGCGCGTGTCGGTTGACGGTTCGGTCAGACGACACGCCCGCTAACTACAACAATGGTGTTCAGCACCTAGCCAGCATGACGGATGATCAGTGTATTCGTCAACCCCTAGGCACAAATCAGCAGGTTGATCAGTGACAAACAGCGCCGTAAGCCGCCGACCCAACGAGTTTGGCGTACTTGGCCAATACTCCTCGTTCATGCTTAGGCGCAGGCGCGGTCCAGGCTGCCTTTCGGGAAGCCAGTTCAGCATCGTCGATGAGAACATCAAGGCTTCGACTCGCAACGTTGACCACGATCTTGTCACCGTCTTTAACGAAGGCGATTGGTCCACCATCAACTGCTTCAGGGGCAACGTGGCCAATGCACAGGCCAGTGGTGCCGCCACTGAATCGACCATCGGTAAGTAGCAGAACGTCCTTACCTAAACCTGCGCCCTTAATGGCTGCGGTGATGGCCAGCATTTCGCGCATGCCAGGACCACCCTTAGGTCCTTCGTAACGGATCACCACCACATCACCGGCGGTGATATTGCCGGCCTCAAGTGAATCCATGGCAGCCCGTTCGCCATCGAAGACTCGAGCCGTGCCTTCAAAGACCTCCGCGTCAAAGCCTGCGGTCTTCACAACGGCACCTTCGGGAGCTAGCGATCCGCGCAAGATGGACAGACCACCTGTGCGGTGAATCGGCTTGTCCATCGCGCGAAGAATCTCACCATCAAGATCGGGCGGTGCGATGTGTGCCAAGTTTTCGGCCATCGTCTTACCCGTCACCGTCAAAACATCGCCGTGCATGAGACCGGCATCAAGTAATGCCTTCATCACCACCGGCACACCACCGACTCGGTCAATATCAGTCATCACAAAACGACCGAAAGGCTTTACATCTGCCAAGTGTGGAACTTTGTCGCCAATGCGATTGAAGTCATCCAAGGTAAGTTCAACGCGAGCTTCGTTAGCAATGGCCAGCAAGTGCAGGACCGCATTAGTAGATCCGCCCAAGGCCATCAGAACTGCGATGGCATTTTCGAAAGCTGGTTTGGTCATGATGTCGCGAGCGGTAATGCCCTGCCGGAGCATGTCAACCACTGCTTCGCCCGAGGCCACAGCAAATCCATCCCGACGACTGTCCACTGCCGGTGGTGCAGCGCTGCCTGGCAAGGACATTCCCAGTGCTTCGCCGATGGATGCCATCGTGTTCGCGGTGTACATGCCACCACAGGCACCTTCGCCTGGACAAATGGCGCGTTCAATAGCGTCAACTTCATCACGGGTAATCAATCCCCGCGCACAAGCCCCGACTGCTTCGAATGCGTCAATGATCGTCACGTCCCGATCGTTGTGGCGACCAGGCATCGTCGAACCTGCGTAGAGCAAAACCGATGCCACATCAATGCGAGCGGCAGCCATCAACATGCCGGGCAGTGACTTGTCGCAACCAGCAAGAACCACCATGCCGTCAATGCGCTCAGCTTCCATCACTGTTTCTACCGAGTCAGCGATGACTTCACGCGAGACTAACGAGAAGTGCATCCCTTGGTGACCCATCGAGATTCCATCGGACACAGAGATGGTGCCAAATTCGAGCGGGAATCCGCCGCCATCGAAAACTCCCTGCTTTGCAGCTTTCGCCAGCCGATCGAGGCTGAGGTTGCATGGCGTGATCTCGTTCCAACTACTGGCTACCCCGACCTGCGGCTTGAGGAAGTCTTCATCGCCCATGCCAACTGCACGCAACATGCCACGAGCGGCGGCGCGCTCAAGACCATCAGTTACTTCACGGCTACGGGGCTTGATGTCCGGGGAATCAGTCATGGATTGATCCTACTTACCAGCTGCTTTGCGGCGGGAGCGCATTGAATTCACCAAATATCCGAGCCCAAAACCCAGAGCAAGCGCGATCAGGAGAAGCAGCCACAGCGCAATTTGCGTGTCAATAAGGCCAAACAGGAATGTGAACGAGACCTTGTCGTTGTTTTGCACAACAAATAACAGGGCAATAACCGCAAGGATCGCAAATCCGATCCGGGCCGGCGTGACTTTAACGGTCTCACGCTTGTAGGCATCCGGTCCGCGCGTGATGTCATCACGATTGGGAGTGGGGTCAAATTGGTTCATGTCTTTCCTCTCAGGGAGCGCTCATCACGTGAAGAAGTGGTTCACCGGCAACAAAGCGTTGAAGTTGATCGCTAACTAAACGATACGCACGCGGCAGGAAAGCGCTGGTATTTCCACCAACATGTGGGCTGATAAATACACCAGGGGCCCGCCAGAGGCCGTGATTAGCCGGAAGTGGTTCGGGGTCAGTAACATCAAGGGCGGCCTTAATACGCCCACTTGTCAGCGCAGCAAGGAGGTCATCGGTGTTGACCACCGGGCCACGCGAGACATTAACCAAAAGGGCTCCTTGTTTCATCGCGGCGATAAAAGTGTGATCAACAAGCCCACGGGTTTGATCAGTTAAAGGGCAGGTGAGGATTACCACATCTGCTTGCCCAAGTAATGCTGGCAGAGCATCAAAACCTTCAACATCGCCTCGCGCAGTTCGAGCCACTTTAAGAATGTTCACCTCAAAGGCAATCAGTCGCGCCTCAAGAGCAGCACCCACACTTCCAAAACCGACAATTAAAACCGTCTTGTCGGCCAATGCGTCATATCGGTCATAGAGCCACTGCCCACTTTCTTGGGCCCGCGCGAATTCAGGGAACTTCCGCAATGAGGCGATCGTCAGTCCGACGGCAAGTTCAGCCGTGCTGGCATCGTGCACGCCTTTTGCATTACACAACGCCACGCCATGAGGCAGGTGCTGCCACACATTGTCAACCCCTGCTGTGAGGGCTTGCACCACTTTGAGTGATGGCATTGATGCCATCACTTCGAGAGTATGCGCGGCTCCCATATACGGGGGCACGAAAAATTCAACCTCAGCTGCGCGGGCGATCTCACCGGAACCGTCATAGGTCACACAGTCGATTCCCGGTGGAAGTACTTTTTCCAGGACCTGTGGGTCGCTCCACGGCAGGCACACTAACGTCATGAACCCAGACTAACCAGTCCCCACAACCCTTAGCCTTAAGGTGAATGCCATGCGCACAATTGGTGACTTGGAAGTCAGCCCCTTAGGTCTTGGCTGCATGGGAATGTCGTGGCTTTACACCCCTAGCGGGCGAGACGACCAAGCATCGATCAAGGTCATTGACCGAGCCATTGACCTTGGCATCACCTTGTTTGACACCGCTGATGTCTATGGCCCTTTCACCAACGAAGAGCTCCTTGGAAAAGCGATCCGCAGAAGGCGCGATGAGGTAGTCATTAGTTCCAAATGTGGAGCCATTGAAGTTGAACCAGGAACTGTCATCCGCAATGGGCGGCCTGAATACATCAAGCAAGCTTGCAATGCGGCCCTGAGCAGGCTTGGTGTTGAGGTGATCGATATCTACCAGCTGCATCGACTCGATCCTGATGTTCCGTTATTGGAAACCTGGGGAGCATTTGCAGAACTTCAGTCGGAAGGAAAAGTTAAAGCCATTGGCCTATCTGAGGTCTCACTCGACCAACTTCAAGCCTGCAATGAGCAACACCATGTCGATGTTGTCCAAAGTGAACTATCGCTGTGGACCCGCGATCATCTCGACACCGTCCTGGCGTGGGGTGGCGAAAATGATGTTGCGTTCATGGCCTACTCGCCACTAGGTCGTGGCTTCCTTACCGGCGCATACAAGCAGGCAACCTTTGAGGCTGGCGATTTTCGAGCGAGTAATCCGCGATTTACTGAAGAGGCCGCAGCTCACAACCAGGCCATCGTTGACTCGGTCACCTCTATCGCCGACTGGTTAGAATGCACGCCCGGTCAGGTTGCGCTGGCTTGGGTGCTTGCCACCGGGCCGCACGTTGTGGCCATTCCTGGGACACGGGCAATGAACCATCTCATCGAAAATGTTGGTGCGTTGAGCGTGAACCTTTCGGCAACAGATATGAGTGCGCTGAACAACCTTCCGGCCCCTATGGGCGCGCGTTACTGACCAAGTTCTTGGAGAACCAGTTCGCGCACCCGACCAGCATCGGCCTGTCCCTGAGTTGCCTTCATGACCGCACCGACCAGAGCACCAGCCGCGGCAACTTTCCCGTCACGAATCTTTTGCGCGGCATCGGGATCGGCAGCGATGGCTTCATTAATGGCAGCCAGCAAGGCCGAATCGTCAGAAACAATCTGTAAGCCGCGGGAGTCAGCTACCGCCGCCGGCTCGCCTTCGCCGGCGAGCACTCCGTCAATGACCTGGCGAGCCAACTTGTCGTTGAGTCGACCTGATTGAACCAGTGCTTCCAGGTCTGCGACCTGCTTTGCGGTGATCGCCAGTGATTCCAGCTCCACGCCTTCGTCATTGGCTCGACGGGCCAGCTCACCGAGCCACCACTTGCGAGAAGCAGCCGGATCCGCGCCTTCGGCGATCGTGGCTAGAACAAGGTCAAGAGCTCCCGCGTTGATGACGGACTGCATTTCCTTTTCGCTGATCCCCCACTCCTGGCGCAATCGCTTACTTCGTTCAGCAGGAGGCTCAGGAAGCTGGGAACGCAGTTGCTCAATCCACTCCGCAGAGGGGGCAACCGGGACCAAGTCAGGTTCAGGGAAGTAGCGGTAGTCCTCAGCGTCGGACTTCACCCGACCACTGGTGGTGACTCCGGTGTCTTCATGCCAGTGTCGAGTTTCTTGAATGATCGCGGTGCCGTCGGCCAGAAGTGCGGCTTGGCGTTGCATTTCGTAGCGAATAGCGCGCTCGACCGAACGCAAGGAGTTGACGTTTTTGGTTTCAGTGCGGGTACCCAGCGGCGCGTCAGGCGAGGTGCGCAACGACAAGTTGACGTCGCAACGCAATGAGCCTTGTTCCATCTTGACGTCAGAAACACCTAGACCGCGTAGCAGGTCGCGCAATGCACCCACGTAGGCCTTGGCAACTTCGGGTGCGTACTTTCCGGCACCTTCCAAGGGCTTGGTCACGATTTCAATCAAGGGAATGCCCGCGCGGTTGTAGTCCACCAGCGAGAAATCAGCGCCATGGATTCGACCCGTTGAGCCTCCCACGTGCAAGGACTTGCCCGTGTCTTCTTCCATGTGGGCTCGTTCGATTTCCACCCGGAAGGTTCGGGTTCCCTCATCAGTTTCGACATCCACATCGAGGTAGCCCTCGAAACAAATCGGTTCGTCGTATTGCGAGGTTTGAAAGTTCTTAGGCATGTCTGGATAGAAATAGTTTTTGCGCGCGAACCGACACCACGAAGCAATAGAACAGTTCAGCGCCAATCCGATCCGAATCGCGGACTCAACAGCCGTGCCGTTGACCACAGGCAAGGAACCGGGCAAGCCAAGACAGGTGGGACACACTTGCGTGTTGGGCTCTGCACCAAACTCGGTGGCACAACCACAAAACATCTTCGACGCGGTACCTAATTCAACGTGGACCTCTAATCCCAAGACGGGATCGAAGTTGGCAATGACCTCGTCGAAATCAATCAAGGGTGCACTCATAGGGCCACCGCCTGATCCAAGAGCAAACCGCCCCATTGCTGAGCCAAGGCCTTTTCCACCGCTGAGGCCACGCGATACACCTGGTCGTCGGCCATCACGGGCGCCATAACTTGTAGTCCCACCGGAAGGTTCTCATCGCCCAAACCAATCGGGACGCTGATCGCCGGACCGCCGTACAAGCTCGACGGCAAAGTGCACAGGTCGGCCTTGTACATGGCGACTGGATCATTGACGCGCTCACCGATTCGGAACGGCTCGGTCGGAGTCGTGGGCGAAATCAAGACGTCCACACTGGCCCAAGCGGCTTCAAAGTCGCGAGTAATCAAGGTGCGCACCTTTTGTGCTTGGCCGTAATAAGCGTCGTAATACCCAGAGGACAACGCGTACGTTCCCAAGATGATGCGTCGCTTTACTTCAGGACCAAAACCCGCTGCGCGGGTGTGCCGCATGACATCCTCGGCGCTGAGTTCACCATTGTCGTCGGTACGCAAGCCAAACCGCATGGCGTCAAAGCGTGCCAAGTTGCTCGAGCACTCACTGGGAGCAATTAAGTAGTAGGCACCCAAGGCGTAGGTGAACGATGGGCAGGAGATCTCGATGATTTCAGCGCCTTGTGCGCGAAGTAGTTCCACGGCTTCATCAAAACGAGCCTGCACTCCTGGTTGATATCCCTCACCGGACAACTCGCGAACCACACCGATGCGCATTTTCGACACATCTGCCGACTTCGCAGCACCGACCACATCCGGAACAGGTTCCTTGATCGATGTGGAGTCGCGCGGATCGTGTCCTGCGATCACGGAGTGCAACAACGCGGTGTCAACCACTGTGCGCGCAAACGGGCCGGCTTGATCCAGTGACGAGGAGAAGGCCACCAGGCCATATCGCGAGACTGCACCGTAAGTCGGCTTGGCGCCAACGATTCCTGTGACCGCGGCTGGCTGACGAATCGACCCTCCGGTGTCCGTGCCGATCGCCAGAGGAGCCTCATAGGCAGAAACTGCGGCAGCAGAGCCACCCGATGAACCACCGGGAATGCGTTCCAAGTCCCACGGGTTATGCGTGGGCCCGTACGCAGAGTTTTCGGTGGATGAACCCATGGCGAATTCATCCATGTTGGTCTTGCCCAAAATCACGACGCCCGCATCGCGCAAGCGTTCAACCACCGTGGCGTCGTAGGGCGGGCGCCACCCTTCCAAGATTTTCGAACCAGCGGTGGTGGGAACGCCGGTTTGAGTTAAAACATCCTTCAACGCCAACGGCACACCGGCCAAGGGGCTCAAAGCCTGACCCGAGGCAACTGCGTGATCAACTGCGCGAGCTTGTTCGAGGGCGCCATCACCATCGACATACAAGAACGCGTTGACGCGACCATCTACTTCCGCGATGCGGTCTAGGTGCGCCTGGGCGACTTCGACCGCACTGACTGTCTTATTGGCTATCTGGGCTGCCAGTTCAACCGCGCTGGCGTGAATGAGGTCAGACACGGCTACTCCTCATCCAAAATGCGTGGCACTCGGAAGCGACCATCTTCTGCGGCAGGTGCGTGGTCCAACACCGAATCTCGATCCAACGATGGGGTCACCACGTCCTCACGAAAGACGTTAACCACCGGCACTGCATGAGTGGTGGGAGGAATATCGTCGGCGGCAACTTCAGAAATACTGGCTACGGCCGTCAAGATCACATCAAGTTGACCGGCGTAATCGTTGAGTTCTTGCTCCGTGAGTTCGATACGAGCCAAGGAGGCCAAGTGCGCAACATCATCGCGCGAAATGGCTGACATGGAACACTCCTAGAAAAATCCGGGGACGAGGCCTTTATCTTAGGGGCGCGTTACCTGTGCGCTTCACCGCGATCTATCCCTACGACTTCAATGCGCGTCCCAGTGCGTTTGGCCAGATACATCGCTGAGTCCGCCGCTTGGATGAGTGGGTCAATCTGGGTACCGTCGTCTGGGTAAAGGGCAATGCCGATGCTGACATCGATGGTGACGGTGACCTCGTCCATGGTGAATGGCCGGCTAATGGACTCACGGATTCGCTGAGCAACGCGCACTGCAGATATATGGTCTTCGACTCCCGGCAGCAGGACGGCAAATTCGTCTCCGCCCAATCGAGCCGCCAGGTCACCCGGTCGCACTTGACCTTTGATGCGACCAGCCACCATCGCCAGCAGGCGGTCACCCATCGCATGACCATACGTGTCGTTGACCTCCTTGAACAAGTTCAAGTCCATCAAGAGCACGCCAACCCGAGCACCCGTGCGACTGGCGACATCAATCGCCTCAGTTAACTCATCACGCATCATGCTGCGGTTGGGAAGCTCCGTGAGCATGTCGTGTCGCGATGCATAGTCGCGCTCCTGCGAAATCGAGGCCGCCTTAGTCACCGCCCATAGCGGCGCGAGGAAGAGAAAAAGCATGGGCCACACCGTGACTGCCACTAACGCAACGATGGGCGCGAGCGAGAGCACGGCGAAGAGAGTGAGGATGTAGTACGACAGGTCGTCAAGGAGCGCTTCCTTGAACGTCATCGACGTGTCCGCGCTTACACCCACGATTAATAGATGATTAACAAGGAAAAACACGGCCCACGTGGTTGGCATATACAGGACATCATCAGCATTAAACGTCACCGTTGGATTTTGTAGAGACGGTGTATGCCCAGAAATCAACATCACGATCCAGGTAACGCCTAAACACAATGAATGCTGGCCAACATTGAAAAAGACTTTCCACGCTGCTCGACGTTCGTACAGCTCCGAAAGGAGTGTCGCTACAGCAAGGGTCAACACTGCTGCAGAAAGTCCGAATACATACATGATCGCAAACACGAATGCATACGACGTGACAATGCCGTTGGAGTCTTTGCCTGGAACCACGACTGGTCGCAGTTCGGTAATCAGGGCAAGCAGGATGAGGACGACGAGTGCATTGCGTTGAACAATATTTTCCAGCGAGATGGTGGCAGCCGCCGCCACGACGATCGCCAGCCCCAACCACACGCTCAGATGCCAAACAACACTAAAGAGTGACCGAGTTCGAAGCGACGGGCGCTGCATTGTCGTCGCCATGCCGCCTCCGCCCTCAGATTTTTTCTGACACTATCCCAAGATTGCGAACGACAACGACCCTAACCCGAAATTGCCAGCGCTCGGGCAGCCGCAGGGCCGCGTTCGATCAAGGCGGCAAATCCCGTTGCATCCACAATCGGTATCCCTAACGAGATGGCCTTGTCGTACTTGGAACCAGGACTGTCCCCAGCGGCAACGAAATCCGTTTTCTTTGACACGGACCCACTGACTTTTCCACCCAAATCCTGGACGGCTTGCGTCGCGCGGTCGCGGGTCCAGCCCTCAAGAGTTCCCGTGATGACGACAGTGATGCCTTCCAATGGTCGCGGACCGTCGGAGATCGCGTCTTCCATCCGCACACCAGCGACTTGCCACTTGCTCACAATGTCTGCGTGCCAATCCACGCTGAACCAATCCACCACCGATTCCGCGATCACGGCCCCCACGCCCTCCACGCTTTCCAGATCAGAAGCAGTCGCGGAAGCAATAGCGTCCATGCTGGGGTACGCCCGTGCGATGGCTTGTGCAGCAGTGGGTCCCACATGTCGAATGGACAAGGCGACCAGGATTCGCCACAAGTCTCGCTGTGTGGCTGCTTCTAAGTGTTGGATCAGCGATAGTCCAGCCTCGCCGAGTTGGTCGCCTTCCTCACCCTTACGCGCGGTGCGCACAAAGTAGTCAGCTCGCATCAGGTCCGACTCGGTGAGTGCAAAAAGGTCACCTTCGTTAGCAATCAAGCCAGATTCGAGCAAAGCGGCAGCCGTTTTTGCCCCCAGGCTCTCAATGTCGAGTGCTGATCGTGAACCGAGTGCAAATAGACGCTCTCGAAGTTGAGCCGGGCAGTGCTGTGCATTCAAACAACGAATGTCAGCATCGCCTTCCTTTTCTGGCGCCAACTCAAACCCACAGTCGGGGCAATGAGTTGGCATGACAAAGGCCCGCTCCGAACCGGTACGAGCTTCGATCACCGGACCCAAAATTTCGGGAATGATGTCGCCGGCCTTACGCAGATAAACCCGATCCCCGATGAGCACGCCCTTGCGCACGACCTCGTGCGCGTTGTGCAACGTGGCCATTTCCACCACAGTGCCGGCAACCTTGACTGGCTCCATGACACCAAAGGGCGTCACTCGACCGGTTCGTCCCACCTTGACTCGGATGTCGAGCAATGGTGTGGTCACGACTTCAGCGGGGAACTTGTAGGCGATGGCCCACCGAGGTGCGCGCGAGGTTGAACCAAGCTGGCCTTGCATCGCGAAGTCGTCAACCTTGATCACCACGCCATCAATTTCATACGGGAGCAAGTGACGCTTTGCTATAGCGGTGTTGATGTAGTCAGTAACGGCCTGGCGATCTGCCACGACCGCCACTTGATCACTGGTTGGCAGACTCCAGGACGCCAGGACCTCGTAGGCCTGGGATTGCGAGGTGGGGTCATACCCATCGTGCACACCCATGCCATGCACGACTAGCTGCAAACCACCTAGTGCATCCGTTGCTCGTTGAGCTTCTGCTTCCAAACGTGCCACTCGCTCGCTTTGCTTGCTCGTGCGATCGGCTTCCTGAGTTTTTGAGCGCACCTCATCGACTTCTATCAATCGACGGTCGATGCGTTGACGCAAGGTTCCGGCGGCTGCATTGCGTGGATTAGCAAAAGGTGACTTACCCAATTCCAATTGGCGGACATTGATGGCCTCAAAGGCGGCAAGGGGGAAATACACCTCGCCGCGTACTTCCAACAGGGCTGGAACGCGATGTTCGCCCTGCGCTACCAATTTCTTGGGGATGCACGGCATGTACCGAGAGTTAAACGTGACATCTTCACCCACGCGACCATCACCGCGAGTAGCCACACTGACCAATGATCCTTCGCGATAGACCAAGTCCACTGCTAATCCATCGAACTTTAATTCGCACAAATACTGTGGTGATTGGGCATTGAGCCCCTCATCTACACGCGCAGCCCATGCACCAAATTCCTCTGCGGAAAAAACGTTGTCCAAACTCATCAAACGCATCAGGTGCTCAACCGGTTCAAACATGTCCGTGGCCTGCCCGCCCACAGTTTGAGTTGGCGAATCAGGCGTGATGAGCCAGGGATACTGCGCCTCAATGCCTAGGAGTTCTTGTTCGAGCTGGTCGTATTCGGCATCGGCCACCGTGGGGGCGTCTTGGGTGTAATAGCGATAGCGATGTTCGCGAATAAGTGCGACGAGTTCATCCCGGCGTTGCACTAGGTGACTGGGGGCTTGTTCAAATTCAGCCACAGGCTCAGGAGTGGTCGCCATCTGGATCCTCCTGCAGGGCCAACATCACATTCTTCAAATTAGTAAAGCTTTGGCGTACGTGCTGGAGCGACGCACCGGCAAGGCCACAGGTTGGGGTCAAACTTATCGTCTCCGCAGGTGGCCGATCGGTAAATCCCAGCGCCTCCCACAACCTGTGCACCTTAGAGACAGTAGTCATCACCGGTGACACGTCAGCGGGCTTGATCTGGGCATCATTGTCACGAACACGATCTACTGAGGGGACCACTCCCAGAAATAGGGCATGGCCGGACTCAACAATTTCCCCGAGCAAATCCATCGTTGATCGTTTAACGGTGGAGAAGTCAAAACTCAGGGCCGTAAAACCTGCTTCAACAAACAGCTCCAAGGGCGGCTGCTCACTGCAGGAGTGCACCATGGCGATTGCATTGGAGTTGGTAATTGATGTAACAATGGACGCTAGCCCGGCGCGCGCCTCTGCTCTATCGATGCTGCGGTACGTTCCCCAGCCGCTGGCAGTTGGTATTGCCCCAATCAGGACCCGGTCAAGCATCGGTTCATCAATTTGCACTCCAATGTGCGTGCCGGCAGGCATTCGGCGGGCAACATCGGCCACGTGAGCACTCACGCCTTGTGCCAAGCACTCAACCAGGTCGCGACGTGCGCCATAGTCACGAAGCAAGGCATGTCCGGATGCTCGTTCTAACCGAGCAGCAAGGGTCCACGGACCAGTGATTTGGATTTTGACGCAACCTTGATGACCCACGCAAGCCTCTTCAAAGGCATCGAGATCTTGCATTAACCACGACAGGGCGCGTCGGTGATCAAGTCCGGGTCGATCTGTAATCTGCCAACCACTGGGGACAGTGGCGATCGGAAATCCTTCAAGCAATACAGCCGTTCGTCCAATCATGTCAGCCCCGGCGCCACGCTCTGGAAGTTCGGGAAGCGCCGGCAAGGCCGGGCACTCGCCCACCACAAGGCGAGCCGACTCCAGCGGGTCAATTCCAGGAAGCGAGCCAATACCGGTGAACAGTCCAGCTAGTGCCGCTGCGCTCATGAAGTGGCAGATCGAATACGAGCTGAACCGACAACTCGTTCTTCGTGATACATCACAAGTTCCTGGCCGGCCGCAATTCCATAGGCCGGTTCAACCAGGACAACTGCTTCAACAACATTGCTGTCCGAGAGGACCGGGTGTGCCGGCGTTGTAGAACCGTGTGCGCGCCATTGCACATCAAAGATTGAAACTTCCTCATCACTGACATTAATCGTAGGTTCTAATTCAAGGGTTTGAACGGCCAAGGATTCTCGAGGGCCCACCACGACCGTGTTATTGACCGGTTCAATGGATAAAACAAAGCGGGCCCGACCATCGTCGGCTGGATCTCCCAGTGACAGCCCCCTTCGTTGACCCACGGTGAAAGCAAATGCTCCCTGATGCGAGCCCACTACCTCCCCAGACTGATCAACGATGTCTCCTGGCTGATCGCCCAATTGCGAACGCAGGAATGCGCCAGTATCGCCATCGGGGATGAAGCACACGTCATAGCTATCGCTCTTATCGGCAACCAACAATCCGCGCGCGGCTGCTTCTTGCCGGACGTGATCTTTTGTCGAGTCTCCCAGCGGGAACATTGACTGAGATAGATCTTGCTGGCTGAGAACCCCAAGGACGTAGGACTGATCCTTTTTCGGATCCACACCACGCAAGAGGGCACGCTGGCCATCGGCGTTTGACTCAATGCGGGCATAGTGACCTGTGCAAATCGCATCAAAGCAAAGGGCGCGAGCTCGATTTAGGACAGCGGAAAATTTGATACTTTCATTGCAGCGAATGCACGGGTTCGGCGTTCTCCCGGCCTGATATTCAGCAATAAAGTCATCGACCACGTCACGACGGAATTCCTCGCTGAGATCCCAGATGTAAAACGGAATGCCCAAAACGTCAGCAATTCTTCGGGCGTCTCGCGAATCCTCAAGGGTGCAGCATCCGCGCGAACCGTTGCGATGAGTTTGCTGCGATGCTGACAACGCCAAATGGACCCCGACAACCTCATGTCCAGCATCGACCGCGCGGGCGGCAGCAACTGCAGAATCAACTCCCCCAGATAGGGCAGCGACTACCTTCATGATGAATGCTCCAACTTAGGCTTGGTCTACCAGTGTCGCGCTGGCCATCCGGGCTCGCTCCACCGCGGGTCCAATCGCGCTAATTACTGCATCAACGTCGGCCTGAGTCGAGGTCCAGCCCAGCGAGAATCGCAACGAGCTTCGCGCAGTCGAACTCGTCGCCCCCATGGCTAGCAATACGTGACTTGGTTGCGCGATACCGGCCGAACATGCCGAGCCCGTACTGCATTCAACACCCTTTGCATCCAGCAGCATCAAGAGTGCATCGCCTTCACAGCCAGGGAATGAAAAATGTGCGTTGTTGGGAAGTCGGTATTGCTCGGAAAATTGTTGGTCGCCGTTGACAATTGCATCCGGCACCACATCAAGAATTCGTTTGACTAAATTATCGCGCAATGAAGCAACATGAGCATTGCGCTCAACTCGATCCATGGCGGCCGCATCAACCGCTGCTGCAAAACCAGCAATTGCTGGCACATCAAGGGTCCCTGATCGCACATTGCGCTCTTGTCCACCACCATGGAGCAACGGGGTGGGCTCAATGTTTCGACCCAGCACTAAGGCACCCACACCAGCTGGACCACCGAGTTTGTGCGCGCTGATAGACATGGCATCCACCCCAAGCTCGGCAAAGTCCACATCTAATTGCCCCACGGCCTGGACTGCATCGGTGTGTATCGGGATCCCATATTTATTTGCAAGCTCAACGAGTTCGGCAAGGGGCTGCACTGTGCCCACTTCGTTGTTGGCCAACATGATCGAGATGACCGCGAAAGCCTGCGGGTCCAGTGCGATGAACTCAGTCACCTGCTCTAGATCAACGCGGGCTTGCGCATCAACTCCGGCTTGCACAACAACTGCACCGGCTTCTTGGGCTAACCACACCAACGGATCCAATAAAGCGTGATGTTCGATGGATGATGTCAGGATCTTTTTCTGCTGGGGATCGGATGCAGATCGAGCCCAGAACAAACCTTTTACCGCCAGATTGTCTGACTCGGTGCCGCCTGCGGTAAAGACAATCTCACTTGGCGCTGCGCCTACGTGAGAAGCGATTAATTCGCGGGACTCCTCAACCACACGACGGGCTCTACGGCCAGCACCGTGCAGAGATGATGCGTTGCCTACTGATCCAAATTGTTCAGACATCGCCGCAATAGCTTCTGGCCGCATGGGTGTGGTGGCCGCATGGTCAAGGTAGGCCTGCAACGGCAACGACGAATGCTTCGATGAGGGCTTCATGTCCATAAAAGTCTAGTTGGGACCGCTTGATCCCGCCTAGCCTCAGCCTTTGCGGGAGGTAATTTCCTGCGTCAACTGAGGAGCCACGTTGAAGAGGTCTCCTACGACACCGAAATCAGCCAATTCAAAGATGGGTGCTTCGGCGTCCTTGTTGACCGCAACGATGGTTTTGGACGTTTGCATTCCAGCGCGGTGCTGAATCGCACCAGAGATGCCCAGGGCAATGTACAACTGCGGCGACACCGTCTTGCCGGTCTGACCCACTTGATATTGGTGCGGATAAAAACCAGAATCCGTGGCCGCTCGCGAGGCACCCACGGCTGCATCCAAGCAGTCAGCTAACTTTTCGACCAGTTCGAATCCTTCAGCACTGCCCACACCGCGCCCACCTGAAACAACGGTGGCGGCTTCGGCTAGGTCTGGACGCCCGCCCTTGGCTTCCACCACATGCTCGGCAATAACAGCAGAAGTGTCGTTAGCAGCAAGTTCAACACTGACCGTGACAACCTCGCCGGCTCCGGATGACTCAACCGGGGTGGTCGAATTCGGCCTCACAGTAATGATGGGCGTTCCCGTGGTAACAGCCGAGCGAACAATCGTGCTTCCACCAAAGACTGATTGGACAGCTACAAGGCCATCTTCGATATCTACCGCATCGGTGATGACTCCACTTGAGGAGCGCACAGCCAATCGGCCAGCAATTTCTTTACCTTCAGCCGTTGATGCAATCAAGACAGCGGCTGGTGAATGTTCCCCCAGGAGCTTGTTCAGGACGCTAACTTTTGGTCCAACCACTGATGAGATCAATGCCGCATCCGAGGCAACATAAATTGTGGCGGCACCAAATCGGGTCAGATCAGCCACCGCATTGTCCGCACCCGGTCCAATCACCACAGCACTTGCACTGCCGTGACGGGCGGCCAAGGTCAACAATTCCAAGGAAACCTTCTTTACGGCGCCGTTGGCGTGCTCGATAAGTACCAGAATCTGCGACATAACGGCTCCTTAGAGAAACTTCTGGGTTACGAGGAAGTCGGCGATCTTTGTGCCGCCGTCACCGTCATCGGTGACAACGGTGCCGGCCTGACGTGGCGGTCGTTGTTCAAAAGCATTCACCGTTGACCAGGCCCCAGCTAGGCCAACGGTTTGCGGGTCAAGGGAAAGGTCGGCAAGGCTTAAGGTCTCAACCGGCTTCTTCTTCGCGGCCATGATGCCCTTGAAGGATGGGTAGCGCGGTTCGTTGATCTTCTCCACCACGCTGACCACTGCTGGAAGTGAAGAGGTCACAACGTCATAGCCATCGTCGGTTTGACGGTGAATTGTCAACGTGCGTGCATCTGGGTCAGCGTCAACTTTCTTAGCGAAAGTCATTTGAGGCAACGACAAACGCTCAGCTAACATCGCCGGTACGACAGACATGCGTGCATCGGTGGATTCCGAACCAAGGATCACAAGGTCAAACTCAACGCGCTTTAGAGCAGCGGCAAGAGCGGCCGATGTAGCTACCGCATCAGAGCCGTGCAGCGCATCATCAACAACATGAACTGCTTGATCAGCGCCCATTGACAATGCTTTGCGAATTGTCTCGCCGGCCTTCTCAGGTCCCATGCACAAAATAGTGACTGTGCCACCGTGCGCCTCTTGAAGTCGTAGGGCTTCTTCGATGCCGTACTCATCTAGTTCGTTCAATACTGGATCGGCCGATGCCCTATCGAGAGTTCGATCATCTGGATTGAGTTTTTTCTCAGCCCAACTATCAGGAACCTGCTTGACACATACGACGATGTTCAACGGCATTGCACCAACCTCAATTTCCTCGGCATTGGAGTTGCTGTGCCTATATTACCGGTGAGTAACGGCAGGGCGCACCTTGGCCTGCCTTGGGCATCACAAGAGCCCCGACAAACTACTCATGATCAAACACGGCCTTTCCCGGACCGGCTTCGATGAAGCTTTGCATTCCAGTGGCACGGTCTTTGGTGGCAAACAACTGCGCAAAGGCCTGGCGCTCTAGCTCTAGGCCGCTGGCCAGGTCAGTATCCAAGCCCGCATCAATGACGGCCTTGGCTGCTTGTGCGGCCACTGCTGGTCGAGTAGCAAGTTCAGTGGCCAGGGTCAGCGCGCGCGCAAGCACTTGATCATCGGACACGACCTCATTGACTAGCCCGATCGCGAGCGCTTGCGCCGAGCCAATAGTTCGCCCGGTCAAAATCAACTCCTTGGCTCGGGATGAGCCAATCAAGCGAGCCAGACGCTGCGTGCCACCAGCTCCGGGAATGATTCCTAATAAGATCTCCGGCTGGCCAAATTGCGCACCTTCACCGGCGATGCGAAGGTCCGCACACAGTGCAAGCTCACAGCCCCCACCGAGTGCATAACCGGTTACCGCAGCGATGATCGGTTGTCGGGTTTGCGCAATAGAACTAAAACTAGTTTCCAACTCCGCACCTTCGCGGATGACATCGGCCGAAGTCCAATTGACCATTTCCTTGACATCTGCACCGGCGGCAAAGGCGCGATCATTTCCCGTCATCACAATGGCGCGAACTTTCTCATTGGCGCCAAGGGCCAAGAACTCATCGCGTAGTTCGTTTTGCATCTGACGGTTCAGGGCATTGAGCTTTGGTCGATCTAAGGTAACCGTGGCCACACCAGAGCTATCGTCAATACTGACCCGAACAAACTCGCTCACAAGCCCTCCATCGCTGCACTGGCACATCTCAAGCAAAAAACCACCGGCCATGGTTAGCCGATGGTTTAGAGCCTATCCAGACTTAGGACAAGTCGTGCCACACAAAGCTTGGGGTTGAGATACATGAGTTGGAGGTACCCAGTCGCTCAAGTCCCAATCGGTCACCCGTGGAGTACGTGGCCGTGTGTCGCGACAAGATCGTCGGGTACATCAACTGACTAGTCGAACTCACGTGCATCAGGCCTACGGAGTGACCAATCTCGTGCATGAGGAGTTCGCCGCGTGTTGAGCCGGTGCCAAACCCAGCCTTGAAGCTGCGGTTTTGGGCTGCATTGAGCACTACGAACCCGCGACCTGAAGCACCCATCCAAGGATCAGATCCGGACTTCCAGTACTTGAAGGCGTAGCCGCCGGTGCCGGCAACATAGTTGCGACCACTTCGGCCCAACAGGTTGGTCTTGTAGCCAGTCTTGGACTGGTTAGCCCAGGCCACAACGATTTCAGCTGAGTTCTGGCGGTTGTACCAGCTGGTCGAAGTATTGGTTGGCATTTGAGTCGTGGTTCCGGCGTAACGGAAGGTCAAACCAGACACAACGGCGGCGCGGTCAAAGGCTGCGCGAACATCTTTGATTGCGGCCCGTCGCTGGGATGGAGTGCCGGCAGCAAAGCGTGCGTTGACTTGGAACGTGATGGTCTGGCAAGGGTTCCAGCGAGCCACAACCTTGTTGCCATCGGGAAGAGTTTGGGTTGCCAAGGCGTATTGGCTTGCAGAGGCGGATGCGGGAGCGGCGGCTGGTCCAGCAGCAAAGCCAACCACTGAAACGGCGGCGACAAACAGCACGCTTGCCACTTTGGTTGGCTTTCTCATGATGACCTCCTGCGCGGATCCGGTGTGGACCACTACGCAAGAAACATCGGCGCTGGAAAATGCCCGCTTTAAGATCCAGCGGAATTGGTCACTAACTCACCCAAATGGGCTAGTAGGCGCAAGGCAGGCCGGACACAAGCCAGCCGGTCACTTCTAGAACAGCGCGTTTGAAAGGGCCAAACGTCCGATCGGAACAGCCGGATGCTCGGGGCCTAACAGGTCAAACAGGCTCAGGAGATGGGTACGAATCAGGTCCCGGTCTTCGTCAGTGGATCGCTTAAAGGCATCAATGAGCAGATCAAAGCCCTCCCCCGCGCGGGCATGCAGGACCAGCGCGTCGGCGGCCTGAAGATGAGCCTGGACATCATGGGGATCACTTGCCACCGTGAGGAGAACTTCGCCTAAATCGATGCCTGCCGTGCGCTGCATCAGCAGAACTGTGGCAAGGCCAGCTTTGGCATCTTCATGGTCAGGTTGGCGCATGAGCAGTTGGCGATACAAAGCGATAGCCACATCCAACTCACCGCGGTCAATAGCATCTGCTGCATCGTCTAATTCTGGGTCGGTGATTTCTGGTTCAGGGTTTTCATCCAACCCTGGCGGGACAACGCCACCTTGGAGTTGACCATCAACGCCCTCCTGCTCTGCCACTTTCAACAACTGATCCAAGACCTGACGTACCTGTGGTTCGGGCAATGCTCCCTGAAACAGCGGCAGTGGAGCACCGGCTACGACAGCAAACAGCGCGGGAATGCCCTGAACCGAAAAAGCTTGTGCAAGCTTGGGTTCGACATCTACGTCTACTTTGGCCAAAAGCCAGCGACCGTCGTACTCAGCGACCAATTTTTCGAGAATGGGACTTAGTTGTTTACACGGCTCGCACCAGGTGGCCCAAAAATCAATAACCACCGGCACGACATGGGAACGCTCCACCACATCAGCGGTAAAGGTTGCTTCGCCGGTGTGAAAAGCAAGCGGCACCGGAACACCAGTTTCCATCTCCTGTGCAACCTGCTCTTTGGCCTTGGCTTGCGCTTGACGAGCCTGAGCTAGAGCGCCCAGATCCACCACGCCGCGAGAATCAAACCCGCCCGGCAGATTGGTCATTGAAAACTCCCCAAAATCTCGTTAGGCCGACGGCACTTTGATGATCAGGGCATCGCCTTGACCGCCGCCGCCACACAGCGCGGCCGCACCGATGCCACCGCCGCGACGTCGAAGTTCCAAGGCCAAATGCAAAACGATGCGAGCCCCCGACATACCGATGGGATGGCCCAGGGCAATCGCGCCACCATTGACGTTGACCTTGTCCGCAGAAATGCCAAGCTCTTTTGCTGATACCACGCCAACCGCGGCAAATGCTTCGTTGATCTCAACTAAGTCAAGGTCAGCAGGGGTTAGACCCTCGCGGGAAAGTGCCTTTTCAATCGCGCGGGCCGGTTGCTCGTGGAGTGATGGGTCAGGACCGGCCACAACTCCATGAGCTCCAATTTCTGCGATCCAGGACAAACCAAGCTCCTCAGCCTTGTCCTTACTCATCACCACGACCGCGCAGGCTCCATCACTAATTTGGGATGCCGAGCCAGCCGTAATGGTGCCTTCCTTGGCAAAGGCAGGACGAAGTTTGGCCAAGGACTCCACAGTGGTCTCAGATCGAACTCCTTCGTCAGTGGTGAAGGCAATCGGGTCACCCTTGCGCTGGGGCAACATGACGGGAACAACCTCAGCATCGAACAGGCCCGAAGCAATTGCAGCGGCTGCTCGCTGATGAGAGCGCGCCGAAAACTCGTCTTGCTCTTCCCGGGTCAAGTCGTAGCGAGCGTTGTAATTTTCGGTGGAAACACCCATGGCCAATTGATCAAACGCGCAATAAAGACCATCGTCAGCCATCGTGTCTGTGAGTTTCCAGTCCCCGTACTTGACACCCTCACGCGAACCACGAAGGAAATGTGGAGCATTTGTCATGGACTCCATCCCGCCGGCAACAACGATCTCAAATTCCCCCGCGCGAATGAGTTGATCCGCTAGTGCGATGGCGTCGATTCCGCTTAAGCAGACTTTGTTAAGGGTGAAGGAGGGCACGCTCATCGGAAGGCCTGCTGCTACGCCAGCTTGGCGTGCCGGATTTTGTCCAGCTCCGGTCTGCAGGACTTGCCCCATGATCAGGTAGTCAACCTGTTCTGCGGTTACTGAGGCCTTGTCCAACGCGCCACGGATTGCCACCGCACCCAAGTCGGCCGCACTTTGGCCTTTCAGCGAGCCAAGCAGGCGACCCATAGGCGTTCTCGCGCCGGCCACAATGACGGATGGGGACATAAGGGGGACCTCCTGCTAAGCGTTACGTGCTGAGCCTGACACGATACAGACATGATCCTTCGCATTGATCACGTCGGTATTGCTGTGGCAGACCTCGATGAAGCCATCGAGTTCTACACCTCCACTTTGGGGCTCATTTGTGCCCATCGGGAAGAAAATCAGGACCAAGGAGTCAGCGAAGCCATGCTGGCTGGCCCACAAGGAGGCGCGATGGTTCAACTGCTCGCGCCGCTTCGCCCCGACTCCCCCATTGGCAAATTCTTGGACAAGAGCGGACCGGGAATCCAACAAATGGCCTACACCGTGGATGACATCGATGCCACCAGCGCTGATTTGCGCTCCAAAGGGCTGCGGCTTCTCTATGACGAAGCTCGCATTGGCACAGCAGGTTCTCGAATCAATTTTGTGCACCCCAAAGACGCTGGCGGAGTTCTCGTTGAACTTGTTGAACCGGCGGCTTCGCACTAACAACTACACCTGAGCATCCCAATCAATTGCAGGTCGGGTCGGTTCGACGGTGGCAACAATTTCGTTCAATGCTGTCCGTACTTGATTTTCCCCAACCCACAGGTGGACCGCATCGTGCGCGCTCAACTGAGCCTGGATAAGAATCGAAAAACGCTCACGGGCAGCCGGCGGTTGGAGAAACTCATCGCGCTCAGGAACCAAAATTCGCACCGGTCTGCCATCGACTGCCCAACGGTGAAGGTCTTCATTGGTGGTGTAGCGCAATGGCGGCGACAACAAGATTGCTCCCTGCACAGCGGGCAACAAGCCATACTTCAACGCCAGGTCGGTGCCAAAGGACCAACCCAGCAACCAAATCTTGGGCAAGCCAGCATCAACGGCAAACTGCACCGCGGCCTCAACATCGAATCTCTCCCCTTGGGCCTGATCAAAGGCGCCCTGACTGCAACCACGCGGACTGCAGGTGCCCCGCGTATTGAACCTGAGCACATTCAGATCGGCTAGCGCGGGAAGACGAAACGATGCCTTGCGGATCACATGCGAATCCATAAATCCGCCGGCCGTGGGAAGTGGATGCAAGGTGACCAAAGTCGCGCTACCAGGACTATGAACTGGTCGAGCTAGTTCCCCGACTAATTCCAGTCCATCACTGGTGTGCAGCGTGATGTCTTCTCGACGAGCCGGCAGAACCGTACTTGGCGAAATCCCGCTCACTGATTGGTCCGCCGGTTCCAACACGGGCTGTGCCAGTGTCGTCGCTCTTCCATCCCACGATCAAACGGCCACACCACAACATGCGGAGTTGCCGGCCTGATCTCGTGATCACATCCTGGGCATCGGTACACCTTGGTCGATGCAGAACCTGTGATAGTTCGCACCACAAAATCTTCACCGTTCCACGACTGCACGACTTGATTTGATGGGCGCGATTGACTCGAGGATGACTCCAAGGCTCGCTTAGCCCGTCGTGGGCTCATGAGGATTCAGTGAGTAGTTGGTCGATCCCAACCCCGTAGATCGCAGCATCGGTAAGGGCTGAAACCGGCAAGTGGCGGGACAACTGCGTTTTACGAGAGATTTGCTCAAGAACATCGCAAATGGTGTCTGGGGTCGAAAAGTTAGCCAGGAAGGCAATAGGTCCTCGGGGGTAGCCGCAGCCAAGCATCATCGCCGTGTCAACGTCATCTGCGCTGACATAACCTGACGCAACCATGCGGACGGCATCATTGAGATAGGGCGAAAGCAAGCGGCCAACAACCTGACCAGGATCGTCATCACAGATCACTGGAGATGCTGAAGCACCAAGAGCGATGGATTGGCTAATCCGCACCAACTGATCAGAGCTAAAGGGGGTTGCCGCAATTTCGACGAGTTGCCCCTTTTGATTGGGGAATAACACATGCAGGCCGATGACTTCATCAATACGCGGTCCCATCTGCGTGGCAATGTCGATGGCTCGCTGTACCGGCTTAACGCTAACTAAGACTGGAACACCCTCAGGAACCTGACCGGGGTCAAATTGATCGTAGGAGACCACGTGTGAAGACACCCCAGCCTGCGCGCACAGTTTGACCAGTTCCTCACATTGCATGCCATCGCCGACAAGGTAGACCTGCCTAGGAAGCGTGACCGGCTCGAAATCGGCAGGGGTCAGCTCATCAGGAATAACTCTTCCGGAACCAGGTTTTTCATAGGTGAAGAAACCACGGCCAGACTTTCGACCCAACAACCCGGCAGAAACCATTTCGCGCATTAGGGGCGCCGGAGCGTGAACTTGATCTCGCGATTGAGCAAACAAGACGTCCATAATCTCAAGGCAGACGTCTAAACCAATCAAGTCACACAGCGCAAGCGGACCCATCGGTAGTAGGGCCCCCACTGTCATGGCGGTGTCAATGCCTTCGCGGCTCACCCGAGATTGATCAAAAACATTGACCGCATCGTTGAGGTAGGAAACGAGCAAGGTATTGACCACAAATCCAGCCCGATCACCAACGACCACAGGTGACTTACCGCAGGCTCGAGCCAATTCACTGATGCGACTTACAACCTCTTGCGCTGTCAAGACGGTGCGGACAACTTCCACCAGTTTCATCACCGGGGCGGGATTGAAAAAGTGCATTCCTATGAGGCGATCTGGTCTGGAGGTGGTGGCGGCAATATCTGTGACCGACAAGGAAGATGTGTTGGTAGCAAAAATAGTTTCCGGTGGGCACACAGCGTCCAAGCGCGAAAAGAGATCCTTCTTGATGCTCATCCGCTCCGGCACCGCCTCAATGACGAGATCGGCTGCAGCTAGGTCAGAAAACTCAAGGGTGAAAGAAATTGAATCCACTAAATCTTTGGCATCTTGCTCGCTCATGCGTCCACGGTCCACCGCGCGTTGGGTTGATGAGGCCACAATGGCTCGGCCCCGGTCAAGTGCGCTCTGATCAATTTCTACTGCGATAGTGGCAAGGCCTTGTTTGGCAAAGACTTCAACGATGCCTGCACCCATGGTGCCAAGTCCGACAACACCGACCGTGTTGATCGCTCCCATGAACCCACCATCCCTTCGGTAGGTAGATCTTCCCAGATCCCCTCCACGTGATCAGGTCACCCCGCTAGCGTTAGCTCATGCGATTGATTGTGGCCCGATGCACTGTTGATTACACCGGACGACTCAGTGCCCACTTGCCCAGCGCAACCCGATTAATCGTGGCCAAAGCTGACGGCTCGGTTGCCATTCATGCTGATGATCGCGCCTACAAGCCGCTGAACTGGATGAGTCCGCCATGCCATCTAAGAATCGAAGCCGATGAGGCCGGAACTGGTCTGTGGTCGGTAACTAATAGGGCAGGCGAAGAGTTACGCATTCTCCTCGAAGAGGTCTTCCACGACAGCGAGCACGAACTCGGCACTGACCCTGGGTTGGTCAAGGACGGCGTCGAGGCCCACCTCCAAGAGCTCTTAGCGCTGCACATCAGCTCATTTGGCGAGGGCTTTAGCCTGATTCGTCGTGAATTTCCCACGGCCATCGGACCGGTAGATATCTTGTGTCGAGACGCTCAGGGAGCAACCGTTGCGGTGGAGATCAAACGCCGAGGCGATATTGAGGGGGTTGAACAGTTGACTCGTTATTTAGAACTTTTGAATCGAGATCCGCTTCTAGCGCCAGTTCGCGGAATATTTGCAGCACAGGAGATCAAACCGCAAGCACGCGTGCTTGCACAAGATCGTGGCATTGAGTGCCAGGTGATTGATTACGACGTCTTACGCGGTACTGACGATCCAACTGCTCGATTGTTCTAAGCGGTGATTGATGCACCATCGGTCAGCAGAATTGATTCGTAGTGAAAGAGTCGGGATAACTTGGTCACAGCTAATAGCCGGTGAAGCCTTGGTGGAACATCGACTAAAACCACGTCAACGCCCACCAGGTCTGCGCGGCGGCGGGTACCCACTAGGACACCGAGCCCGGCAGCGTCAATCACATCAAGTGCAGAGACATCAAGGCGAAGGTCACCAATGCAATGGTCAACAGCCTCATGTAAGAGGTTTCGCACTTCAGCACTATTTACAGCATCAAGACGATCGGGCAAAACAATCACACCGGAATCGGTGTATCCGTTGCTCATTAGTCTCCTGTCTAAACATCCGGGGGGAAGGATGTCCCAGGTACCTAGAACATCACCGGTGACGCAACTAAGACTGCTCCTAGATCTGCCCTAGAAGTACGACTTAGGTAAAGAAAACTTACGGTTTCTCGGGCAGAAGTTACGCAACGACACGCGTGTGACAGGTGAGACAATTTCTAACCGATATCGGGGTCAGGGCTGCGGACCACAGATGCACCCAAGGCATTCAACGATTCAACAAAACCTGGGTAGCCGCGATCAAGGTGATGGACCTCAGAAATGGTCGTTATTCCGTCAGCCACCAGGCCAGCAAGAACTAAACCGGCCCCAGCCCTGATGTCGGTGGCGCGAACCGGAGCACCGGAGAGCTCAGGTCGGCCACGGACCACAGCATGATGCCCGTCCGTGCGGATCAAGGCGCCAAGCCTGACCATCTCATTGACGAACATGAAACGCGCTTCAAAAACGTTTTCGGTGATCATCGCCGTGCCCTCACTGATGCTGGCAAGGGCAATGATCATTGGCTGCAGATCAGTGGGAAAACCTGGGTAGGGCAAGGTGGCAACATCGACTGACTGCGGGCGAGATGACATCCGCACCCGGAAGCCATCAGCGACTTCATCGATAACAGCCCCGCAGGCGTGCAACTTTTCCAGGGGCAACTCCAGGTGGTCGATCCGTCCACCATGAATAGTGATGTCCCCTTGGGTCAGCACGGCACCCACCGCCCAGGTTCCAGCAACTACACGATCTGGCACCGCCGTGTGATCCACACTGGAAAGGGCATCAACACCCTCAATAGTTAGCGTTGAGCCACCAACGCCCTCAATACTTGCGCCCATAGCAATGAGCATTTGACACAAATCAACAATTTCTGGTTCGCGAGCTGCGTTGTCGATGACCGTGACACCGCTCGCCAGCACAGCCGCCATCACCACATTTTCAGTGGCGCCCACGCTGGGGAAATCAAAGGCCACATGCGCACCAGTTAGTCCTTGAGGCGCTCGCGCCAACAGGTAGCCATGTTCGCTTTGAATGTCTGCGCCGAGCTTGGTCAGCCCCTCAATGTGCATGTCCAAGCCTCGAGAGCCAATGGCGTCTCCGCCCGGTAAAGCCACATCAGCCAGACCGCAGCGGGCAATCAGTGGACCCAGCACACAAATTGATGCTCGCATCTTTCGCACTAGGTCATAGTCCGCCTGATGATGCAAAGTCTGCGGGACTGAAATTGTGACCAGCTGCTGCTCAACATCATGTCCCACATCACAGCCTAGGCGCCTCAACAGTTCCGCCATGATGTCAACATCAAGGATGTTGGGCACCGCTCGGATGGTCGAAGTGCCTTGGGCAAGCAATGCAGCAGCCATCAACTTCAACACCGAATTCTTGGCACCTGTGACCGCTACCTCGCCGATCAGGCGCGCTCCCCCGGTTACTTCAAAACGCTCAGCCACAGTGTCCACGCCAACGATGGTACGCGCCACGGTTCTGCAAATGCGCTTGGAACGATCTAGAGTGGTGACATGGTCAATCTCACCCAGATCTATACCCGCACCGGAGACGATGGCACCACCGCGCTGGGCAACTTCGCGCGCGTGCGTAAGGATGACTCACGCTTGGTGGCCTACGCCGACGTTGACGAAGCCAACAGTTCCATCGGAGTTGCCATTTCACATGGTGAGCTCTCTGAGGATCTAGCACAGCTGCTGACCCGAGTTCAAAATGAACTCTTTGATGTTGGTGCCGACCTGTGTACACCGATCATTGAAAACCCAGCACACCCACATTTGCGCGTGACTCAGGTCTACATTGACGACCTTGAGGTGGCTTGCGATAGGTACAACACTCAGCTCGAACCCTTGAACTCGTTTGTCCTGCCCGGCGGGACTCAAACCGCGGCTGCTTTACATCTGGCTCGAACCATTGTTCGCAGAGCTGAACGTTCAGCCTGGACGGCAAAATCCGAGCACCTTGATTCGGTCAACGAGTTGACGGCGACTTACCTCAATCGCCTCAGTGACTTACTTTTCATTCTGGCCCGGGTGGCAAATACTCAAGCCAACGGTGACGTCCTGTGGCAGCCAGGGTCAGACCGGACTCGCTAAGGAACCAGCGTTAGAGCGAGGCGACGCGAATGCGCGTTTCGGCGCGGTCCAGATCATCTTGCGACCCACTTTGACGAGCTCTGGCTGCAGCTCTCTCGGCGCGCTGAACATCAATTTCGGAGGCAAGTTCAGCTGTTTCGGCCAAGATCGAGACTCGATTTTCACTCACCGAGAAGAAGCCACCGTGGACTGCGGCTTCAATCGTGCCGTCGGTGGCTCGAATGGTCACCGAGCCATCCACAAGGATCCCCAATACGGGCTGGTGGCCAGGAAGAACTCCAATATCGCCATCCAACGTGCGGGCCAGCACCAATGATGCTTCACCCGACCACACAGCGCGGTCAGCGGCCACAAGTTCTACTTGCAAGGTTGCCATGGAGTTCCTCCCTTCGACGTCGTGAAGACTAATTAGTCGTTCAGTGCTGCAGCGTTACGTTCCACATCTTCGATGCCACCGCACATGAAGAACGCCTGCTCTGGCAAGTGGTCAAACTCGCCATCGGTCAAAGCGCGGAACGAGGTCAGCGTCTCCGACAGTGGCACGAATGAACCAGGCTGACCGGTGAAGGCTTCAGCCACGAACATGTTCTGCGAAAGGAATCGCTGAATACGACGGGCACGGCCCACGAGGATCTTGTCTTCTTCGGAGAGTTCATCGATACCAAGAATGGCGATGATGTCTTGGAGGTCCTTGTAGCGCTGCAGGATTTCCTTCACGCGCTTGGCGATCGAGTAGTGCTCCTCACCAATGTAGTTCGCGTCCAGGATTCGCGACGACGAGTCCAATGGGTCCACCGCAGGGTAAATACCGAGCTCGGAAATTGGACGGGACAACACCGTGGTCGCGTCAAGGTGCGCGAACGTGGTGTGCGGCGCGGGGTCAGTGATGTCGTCAGCAGGGACATAAATGGCCTGCAACGAGGTGATCGAGTTACCACGCGTGGATGTAATGCGCTCCTGAAGCACACCCATTTCGTCAGCCAAGGTGGGCTGGTATCCCACAGCTGATGGCATACGGCCAAGCAAGGTCGAAACCTCTGAACCGGCCTGAGTGAAACGGAAAATGTTGTCGATGAACAACAACACGTCCTGCTTCTGCGCGTCTCGGAAGTACTCGGCCATGGTCAACGCGGTCAAAGCCACGCGAAGACGCGTGCCCGGGGGCTCGTCCATCTGGCCGAAGACCAGTGCGGTCTTTTCAATAACGCCCGACTCGGTCATTTCACCGAAGAGGTCGTTACCTTCACGGGTACGCTCACCGACACCGGCGAACACTGACACACCACCGAACTGCTCGGCGACGCGGTTGATCATCTCCTGGATCAGAACGGTCTTGCCGACACCGGCACCACCGAACAGACCAATCTTTCCACCCTT